>PKDJ01000271.1 GCA_002862545.1 Pseudomonadota bacterium | reverse complement strand
ATCCCGGCATCTTCTTGCACGGGCCCCCCCCAGGAGACTCGCGTGTCGCGGTACGCGTCTAGGTCGATGGCGTGCTCCAACGAGAGCACCTCGGGGAGCGTCTGTCGCAGAGGCCTGTTTACGACGACCCCAGCCGCTCCCATCTCATCGTGGTTGAAGACGAGCACGACCGAGTGACGAAAGTTGGGGTCGTGCATCTGGGGAGAAGCGATGAGCAGACACGGCTCCATGGTACCCCTTCGTCCCGAGTCAGCTCGGGACGCCGTATTCGTGCCGGGTGACGTACTCGGGCTCCCCGGAGCCGTCGACGACCTCCTCTCCGATCAACACCTCCGAGATCCCCTCGACAGACGGGACCTCATACATCACGTCCAGCATGACGGACTCGATGACGGCGCGCAGACCGCGGGCTCCTGAGAGACGAGCCTGGGCCTTCTCGGCAATCGCTCGGATGGCCTCGTCGCTGAACTGAAGCCGCACCTTCTCGAACTTGAACAGCTTCTGGTACTGCTTGATCAGGGCGTTCTTGGGCTCTTGGAGGACATGCACGAGGTCGTCGACAGAGAGGGGGTCCATGACCGCCAACACTGGGAGGCGACCAATGAACTCTGGGATCAGCCCAAACTTCTCGAGGTCTTCGGTGGTCACGCGGCTGAGCAGGCTGCGGCGCTTCTCGATGGCGTCGTCAGTGTCCTCGGCCGAGTCCGGTTCTTCTCGCGAGAAGCCGACCGAGCGGCGGCCAATTCGCTGCTCGATCACGCGATCGAGGCCTTCGAAGGAGCCACCCACGATGAACAGGATGTTCGTCGTGTCAATCTGGATGTGCTCTTGGTTTGGTAGGCGCTTGTTGCCCCGGACCTGGATGTTGGCGACCGTGCCCTCGAGGATCTTCAACAACGCCTGTTGCACGCCTTCGCCAGACACGTCGCGCGACACAGACGATGAGAAGTTCTTCTTCGTCAGCTTGTCGATCTCGTCGACGTAGATGATCCCCTTGAGGGTGCGCTCGAGGTTGTTGTTGGCCGCTTGGTAGAGATTCAGGACGATGTTCTCGACGTCTTCACCGACGTAGCCGGCCTCCGTGAGGGTCGTCGCATCGGCGATCACGAAGGGAACATCCAAGAAGCGAGCCAGGGTGCTGGCAATCAGCGTCTTTCCAGTCCCAGTAGGGCCGATGAGCAGGACGTTGCTCTTCTGGATCTCGACGTCGCCTTCTGAGGCTGTCGCGTTGGCCTCGAGTCGCTTGTAGTGGTTGTAGACAGCGACGCTGATCTTCCGCTTCGCGCCATGTTGGCCCACGACGTACTGGTCGAGGTACGCCTTGATCTTGGCCGGCGACGGAACACCGGACGAACCCCAAGAGGGAGGCTTCGTCTGGCCGTTCTCACGGATGATGTCTAGGCAGAGTCGAATGCATTCGGAGCAGATGTACACGTTCGGCCCCGCGATGATCTTGTCGACTTCGCGTTGGGGCTTGTGGCAGAACGAGCAGCTCAGCCCGCTGGGGTTGCTGTACTTTCCCATCGGTTCCTCGGGCTGCGATCGGCCTGGGGGAGGACCGTCACTGGCACTATAGCTACCAGGTCGTAATATCCCGTGCCCGGGGCAGCATGGCACAGAACCACTACGAGGTCCTCGGCGTCGAGCGCGATGCCACGACACAGGACATTAAGCGCGCATTTCGGCAGATTGCGCGAGAGTGTCATCCGGACATTGCGGGTGACGACGAAGACAAGCGCGCGCGGTTTCAGCGGGCGCGAAAGTCGTATGAGACCCTGCTCGATCCCGAGCGGCGGGCCCGTCACGATCGCCGGCTCGACCGAGGTGGTGGACCACCTAGGGGGGGCACGTTCTTCGACGCCTTCTACCGGGCCACGGGTCGGGCGCAGGAGGCGGGGTCGCGAACAGGTCCTTCCTGGGCGGACTCGCCGACGGGTGGGGCGCCGCGAGGATCGCGCCGGACCACTCGGGGCAACGACGTAAGCCTCGATGATCTTTTTGGTGACTTCGGCGATGCTGGTGCTGGTCGTGGTGAGCGGCGCCGGGTGAAGCCGCAGCCCGCGCCGGATCGGAGTGCCGTAGATGGGGTGGATGTCGAGGTAGAGCTGCGTGTGCCGGAGGCGATCGCGGAGAGTGGTGGCAGCGTGACAGTCACCTACATGCGGATGCAGCGCTCGGAGACCTGGCGACCGGGCTCAGAGGACCCAGGGATCGTGCGTGTCCAGGACATCGCGGAGATTCGGGTGATCCCGGGGACTCGCGATGGCGAGGTGCTGCGAGAGCGCGGCCTCGGAAGTGCAGGAGCACACGGCGGAGCGTACGGCGATCTGATCGCCCGCGTGCGAGTCGTGAGTGCCGAAGAGGCCAGTGAGAGTCCGACCCACGAGAGGATCGTCGAGGTGTCCTTCACCATGGCGATCCTGGGCGGTCGGATCGTCGTCGACACCCCCACCGGGTCCGTGAAGGTTGCGATCCGGCCAGGGACGTCCGGTGGAGCGCGTCTGCGTCTCCGTGGGCGCGGTGAGCCGACCGAAGGCGGACTCGCGACCGACCTCTACCTGAGGACTCGTGTGGTGGTGCCCAAGGAACTCGATGCGGAGTCCGAAGCACTCATCCGGCGCTTCGTGGAGCTCAACCCTGAAGAGTGACGAGCTTCTCCAGAGCGGTCTCGACGTCTGCGATCGTGGATGACAGCTCCCACTCTTGGGCCAAGTCGAGAGCCCGCTCCAGGTGGCTCCGTGCTCTGTCTGTCTCTCCTCGCTGCAGATGCAGACGGCCCGCGAGCCAGGCGCTGGAGGCGGCTGTCTCGCCATCTCCAAGTGTCAGAGCTTGCTCGAGAACTCGCGCGATGGGTGCGACCGAGCTGCTGTCTCGCACCGCTGCCAAGTAGGCGAGGTAGGCCTCGTTCAGGACGATGCCTCGGTCCCAGCCCATGTCGGCAGCCAGCTCGCGCGACCGGCTGAAGGCAACCCAGGCCTTCGAGGACTGCCCTGCGCGGAAGTAGGTGTCGCCGATATTGTGATGGTTGATCACGACGCCGCGCATGTAGCCAATGCCCTCTCGCACCGTCAGGGCCCGCCGGTAGTAGGCGAGCGCCTGTGCGATGCGGCCTGCATAGCTATGGATCGTGCCGATGTTGTTGAGCACCCGCCCCTCAAGGATGCGATCGCCCGTGCGGCTCGCGGCCTCGAGCACCGCCTGCAGGAGGGGCTCGGCTCGCTCGTACTCTCCGGACCGAAGGAAGCGATTCGCGAGACCGAGCTGGCAGCGTGCGCGCGCTGGAGGGTCCCCTTGAGCCAGATCAAGGGCCTCCTGCCACAGAGCCTCGGCCTCCGAGTTGCGGCCGGCGTCGAACGCCAGCTCGGCTTGGGCCTCGAGGATCTCGATCTCGGCAGCCCGATCGGGCTCGATCGCAAGGAGGGCTCTGGCCTGTGCGAGGTGTGCGTCACCGCGAGACGCCATTCCGCGCTGCCCATAGCTCTTGCCCAGCTCGAGATGGGCACGCAGCTCGACCCAGTGAATGCCCACATCGGAGGCGATGTCGAGTGCAAGTCGCAGCGAGCGCTCGCCGTCGGCGGAGTCTCCGAGCATCGTCGACACAATGCCCGTCTGGCAGACGAGCATGGCCTCACCCTGGACCCGAGCGTCGTAGGTCTCTGGCTCGGGCGGGGCATCGCGCAGAGCGCTCACCCCTCGTCGATAGATCTCTCGAGCCTTCTCGAGGAACTGTTCGCGCTCGAGGTCCTGGCCAACGGCGAAGGCGTAGCGGGCAGCGTCTATAGGTCGCCCGCCTTCAGCGCAGTGCTCGATGAGGTCCTCTCGCCATGCATCCAGGTTGTCCTCAAAGCATCGCTCCACCGCTCGAGCGACCATGCGGTGGTAGTCACGGCGCTGAACTCCGAGCGTTCCGCGTAGAGCGGCTTGCCTCACGAGCTCGGAAGCGAATGACCATTGATGTTCGCCCGCATCGGCCGTGATCAGGCCATGCGCCTGGAGCTCTACACACAGAAGCGTGGGGTCCGCCAGGCCCGCGGCCTCGCCGAGCACGCGGGCGTCGAACCGCGGTCCGATGACGGCAGCGAGCTGCAGCAGGCCCTTGGAGACCTTGTCCAGTGCATCGAGGCGGGCTGCGACGAGCGCCGCTAGGCTCGGCGGGAGAGTGGAGACCGCGGTCTCGCGCAGACAGACCGTCCCGCCTTCGACCGCCAGTACGTCTCGCTCGCCGAGAAACGCGATCATCTCCTCGATGTAGAGTGGGTTTCCTTCGCAGGAGCGATGCACCAACTCCACGAGGTCGTCGTGCACCTCGTCGACCTCGAGGAGCCCAGCGATCAGGCGCTCCTCGTTCGTTGCGGTGAGCGGCCCGAGGCGCACCTCAGTCCAGTGTGGCTCGAGTGTGCGCTCTGAGGAGAGCATGAACAAGATGGGTGCAGTCCGGACACTGCCAACGAGGCTGTCTAGGAGCAGTCGATCGGTTCGGGGGAGATTCTGTACATCGTCGAGGCCGATGATGAAGGGCCCCGAGCGCGCCAAGCCGAGGCAGAGGCGCAGCAGGGCATCCCGAATGGCCTCGGGGCCAGCTGCAGAGCCCTTAGAAGCCCCCAGCAGCGTCCGAATTGCGTCGAGGTCTCTTGGGTTCAAGCCGACGGCACTGAGCGTGGGGACGCGAGCGTTCGCTGGGCCGACTGGTCCGTTCGCGTCGGCACCGAGCATGTACATCACTAGGTCGCGGAAGGGCTCCAGTGGCCGGTCCGAGCCCAGCCCATCGCAGCGCGCGACGAAACAAGGGATGTCCGAGCGGTGGGCAAGACCCTTGATCTCCCGGAGGAGTCGCGACTTCCCGACACCCACGTCGCCACGCAACACCAGCACGTCTCCGCGTCCCTCGGTCAGCTTGACTAGAGCAGAGCGAAGTGTGTCCAGCTCGCTACCGCGCGGCAGCCATGCGCCTTGTCCGGCCGGCAGGGCGCCGCGGCGGCGTCCCTCGACGCGATAGGTCGTCAGGCCAGGCCGACCGTTGCGTCCGGGTAGCATCGGTCCACTGCGCACTTGGAACCGAGTGCTCGCGCGCCGAAGGAGGTCGGTGGAGACCAGGACCTCGTCGTGGTCCGCGAGTGCAGAGAGGCGCCTGGCGAGTCGTGTGGTGTTGCCACGAGCCACGTACCGGAGTCGCCGGCCTTGAGTGCGTATGGTGACGTCACCGGCGTGAACGCCAATGGCCAGACGCACCGCCGGTCCCCCTGAGCGAGCCAGCTCGGGAGCTCGGCGGATCAGTCCCCTTGCGCAGGCGAGTGCACGGTCTAGGTCATCGACGCGCGTCCGATGGGCCCCAAACAGGACAGTGACGTGATCATCAACGGCTCGCGCGAGAAGCCCTCCATGCGTGTCGACGATTCGACGGATCCAGCGCAGCAGCCTGAAGTTGATGCGTCCGAGATCTTCCAGGTCGAGCCTGTCCGAGAGCTCGGTGAGCCCATCAACGTCAACGATGAGAACGGCCACGGGCTTGCGGGCGCCGGGGGACGAGGCCTCCGGTGGCTCCGACAGCGGCGTGGAGGTCGCGGCATCCGTAGCGGCTAGGCGTTCGAGGTCTCGAACGAGCCTCTCGAAGGGCGGATCCGATGCGTGAGGCTCCCCAAGCTCCGGAAATGCGGCGCGAACGAGAGATGCAATCCCGGCTCGCTCCACGCGGGAGCGACTGTCGAACAACCAGGCACGTAGATCCTCTTCGAGGACCTCTGCGCTCTCGTGGCGCTCGTTGGGGTCTAGAGACAGGACCTTGGCCAGGATCCGCCACAGTGCATCCGGAATGTCGATGCCGAGGGTGGACAGATGCGGGACCTCTGCAGCCCGAACCCGTCTAAGCTTCTCCGCAGGGTCGACATGCTTGAAGAGGCGGCGTCCGGCGAGCAACTCCCACAGCACGATGCCAATGGAGAAGAGGTCCGAGCGGTGGTCGACGGGGCGTCCCGAGGCCTGCTCTGGACTCATGTAGGCGTACTTTCCGCCACCTGGGCGTCCCGTGCCGGTGCCATGGCCTTGGGCCGTGTTCATCAGTCGTGCGATGCCGAAGTCGACCAGCTTTACCTCGCCAGCAAGGGTCACGATGATGTTGTGCGGCGAGACATCACGATGGACGATGCCGAGTGCCTCGCCATCGCTGTCTGTCCTCGTGTGTGCATAGCTGAGGGCTCTGCAGACCTCGGCGACCATGGCCACTGCAACCGGAGGAGTGAGGGCCGTCGACTGCGCGCGCAGGGTCTTTGCAAGTCGCGTGAGGTCCTTGCCTTCGAGGTACTCCATCGCGATGTAGTGACTCGGTCCGGCTCGACCGACCTCGTACACCTGGACGATGTTCGGGTGGTTGAGGTGGGCACCGATGCGGCCTTCTTTCAGGAACATCTCGACGAAGCGCGGATTGTCGGCGAGATCGTCGCGGATCCTCTTGACGACGACGCGACGACGAAAGCCGGCCTCGCTCAGCGCGCGGGCCAGGTAGACCTCTGCCATGCCGCCGGTGGCGATGTGCTCGAGGAGCTCGTACCGTCCGAAGCGTCGGGGCCCGTCCACGGAAACTTGTCGCCTCCCGCTACAAGCCTAACCGAAGACTCCGAGCCCGACTGATAGGGTGCTTACGCGAAAGAGGGGCGCGCGAGTGCGTGAGGCGTCTACAGCGACATCAATGAGGCACTGGCTGGTGTTGCTCTGCGCTGCCGCCGGTGTCTCGGCGCTGGTCGGCTGGACTGTCGGAGTGGGGCGCTGGCCGACGTATGCCGATGTCTTTGACGCAGCGGCCCCGGGGGTTGTGAACGTTCGGATCGGAGAACCGCCCCGTCGAGTCGGCACCGGGTTTGCGCTGAGTGCGAGTGTCGTCGTGACGGCTCGTCACCTCGTCGTAGACGCACAGTCGCCCATCATTGTTCTCAACCAGGAGGGTAGGTCCTTCGAGGCTACAGTCGTCGGCACGGATGCGCGCTCTGACCTGGCACTGCTAGAGGTCTCAGATGGGGCACTGATGCCGCTACCGTTGGGTAGCTCGGAGTCCCTACGGGTTGGCGATACGCTCGTTGCCATCGGCAACCCCTACGGCCTTGGACACAGTCTGTCGGCTGGCGTCCTCGCGCAGCGAGGCCGCCGACCGGATCCGGCCGAGCCGCAGGCACCGCGGGTCGACTTTCTCCAGCTCTCGATGGGCCTGAGTCCCGGAAACTCCGGTGGGCCAGTTCTCGATGAGAGCGGCCTCGTTGTAGGGGTACTGGCTGGCACGCATGCCCAGGGGGCAGCGATTGCCTTTGCTGTGCCCGTCGAGGCTCTGCAGAGGAGCCTGCCCCGGCTTCGAGCGGGCGCGAACGTCAGCCGCGCCTGGCTGGGGGTGCGCGTCGATGAGTCGGGCGGCGATACGAAGGTGACCGCTGTGGTTCCTTCGAGCCCCGCTGACCGAGCAGGTCTACGTGTGGGAGACCGTCTCCAGCGGCTCGCGGATGTGTGGCTTGATGAACCTGGCTCTCTCCAGCACGCACTCGATCGGCTCGAGGGAGGTGCGAGAGCAGAGCTCGTCTTTGTTCGAGATGGCCAGGTGGAGTCGAAGACAGTGCCCCTGGCGGACTGGGCGGATCAGCCGGTCGTGGCGGCCGGCATCACGCTGTCGCCGGAGCCTGGGGCTGGTGGTCGAGTTGTGGCCATTCGGCCGCGGTCGCGTGCAGAGATGGCGGACGTGCGTGTCGGGGACCTGGTCCTCGCGGTCGACGGAGTTCCGGTCAGGGCTCCGGCTGACGTCAAGCATGCGCTGACGGGAGGTCAGTGGACCGAGCTCGACCTGCACCGCGAGGGACGAGCCATCACCGCTCGCCTTGAGCCCCAGCCGCAGAGTCCATGAGAGCGACGGCCAGGACCTCGTCGACCGTATCGACGAAGTGGAACGTCAGGTCGTGCCGAAGCTCCTTGGGAACGTCGACGAGGTCCGACTCGTTCCGCTTCGGTAGAAGCACATCCGTGATCCCAGCGCGGCGAGCAGCCAGGACCTTCTCCTTGACGCCGCCGACTTGGAGCACGCGCCCCCGAAGGGTGATCTCCCCGGTCATGGCGAGTCTGGGGCGCACGGGCCGACCCGTGATCGCGGATGCGAGTGCCGTCGCCATGGTCACCCCAGCACTGGGGCCGTCCTTCGGGATGGCGCCAGCGGGCACGTGCAGATGGAAGGTCTGCTGAAAGACGGCGGGGTCGATCTCGTAGCGGCTGGCATTCGCCCGAAGCCAGCTCAGCGCAGCCTCGACGGACTCCTTCATCACGTCACCGAGTGAGCCAGTCAGCTTGAGGCCTGCCGTGCCGGGCATTCCCACGGCCTCGATAAAGAGAATGTCGCCGCCCGCTGCCGTCCAAGCCAGACCGATGACGACGCCCGGTTGGTCAGCCCGCTCCGCAACCTCAAGCTGGTAGCGTGGTGGGCCGAGGAACCGAGGGACAGCACGCGAGGTGACTCGGACACCCCGGTCACGACCCTCGACGACCTGTCGCGCGACCTTGCGGTGCACCTTGGCGAGCTGCCGCTCCAGCTCGCGTACTCCGGCCTCGTGCGTGTAGTCGCGAACGACTGTTCGTACGGCGTTCGTGTCCACCTGGATGTTGCCGCTGTCGAGTCCGTGCGCCTCACCCAGCCGGGGCAACAAGAACCTCCTCGCGATGTTCAGCTTCTCTTCTTCCGTGTAGCCAGGGATCTCGATGATCTCGAGACGGTCGTGCAAGGCCGCGGGGATTGGGTCTGTCAGGTTGGCGGTGGCAATGAACAAGACCTGCGAGAGGTCGAGGGGGAGGTCGAGGTAGTGGTCGACAAATCCGCTGTTTTGCTCTGGGTCCAGCACCTCGAGGAGTGCGCTTGCGGGGTCCCCACGGACGTCGTTGCCGACTTTGTCCAGCTCGTCGAGCACGATGACCGGGTTGCTGCTGCCTGCGCGCACCAGGGCTCTGACCAGGCGGCCTGGCATCGCGCCGACATAGGTGCGTCGATGGCCACGCACCTCTGTCTCGTCCTTCACGCCACCCAGCGCGATGCGCGCGAACTCGCGACCGAGCGCCTCGGCAATCGATCGACCCAGTGATGTCTTGCCCACACCTGGCGGGCCGACAAAGCAGAGAATGGGCCCTGGCGAGTCAGGTGCGAGCTGTCGGACCGCCAGGTACTCCAGGATCCGCTCCTTGACTCTCTCCAGTCCGTGGTGGTGGCGGTCGAGGACTCGCTGTGCCTTGGTCAGAGAGATCGTGTCAGGTGTCTTCACGCCCCAGGGGATGTCGCACAGGGTCTCCAGCCATGTACGAAGGAGCGTGTACTCCGCGGATTCGGTGTGCATGCGACTGAGTCGCTGTGCCTCTCGCAGCCCTTGCGCCTCGACGTCGTGTGGCATCTGGGCGGCGGCGATCTTCCCGCGGAAGCCCTCGGCTTCTGCATCAGCGCTGGCGTTGTCGCCGAGCTCGGCGCGTATGGCGCGAAGCTGCTCTCTCAGTTGGTAGTCGCGCTGGGACTTTTCCATGGCGGCGGTGACGCGGGACTGCACTTCCGCTGCAAGGCGCCGCTCGGCGATCTGGGTGATCAGCTCCGCGAGCACCTGCTCGACGCGGTCGTCGAGGCGAGGGATCGCGAAGAGGGCGAGGCTCTTCGAGATGGGAAGGCCGAGGCTACCGGCCACCTGGTCCGAGAGGCGCTCCGGATCATCGGAATCACTGGCAAGAACCTCCTGCTCACTGGGGGCGACACCACTCATCTCCATCAGCTCGGCGTAGAGCGCTCCGACCTGCCGGGCAGTGGCGCTGACGTGCACGGGGTCGGTCACCTCGGACATGACCTGCTCGACAGCGACCCGAGTGGCGCCATCGTCATCGACGGTCAGAGGGCCGCGCAGCTCAACACGCTCCAGCCCCTCGAGGAGGACCCGGATTGTGCCGTCAGGCAGCTCAGCCGCTCGGAGCACACGGGCCAACGTGGCCGCCGGACAGAGCTCCGCGGAGAGGGGGTCGTCGATCTCTGCGTCGAGCTGAAACGCGAGCACGAGAGGCTCACCGTGGTCGAGGTGTCTCGCGACTGCGCGACGCGATGGGGAACGACCAACGGTGAGCATCCGGATCGCACCGGGGAACACCACCAACCCCCGTACGGCGAGAGCCACCGGCGTGGCGTGCATGATCGGAAACTCCTGGTGAAGCTGCAGGCTAACCTGCTTCCTCTTCAGGAGGAGGGCTAGCCGGCAGCGGACTTACCGAGAGGGGCTGGAGCTGCGACAAGTGCTGAAAGTCTCGAATGTAGGACTCCCAGCCGCGCAGCCGACCCTTCCGCTCCTCGCCTTCACGGAAGCGCAGCAGCCCCATGTAGTTCTCACGCCACCACTGCCAGAAGTCTTTGTCGTAGAGGTGGCCGTCGATGAGGGGCTCATAGAACTCGGCGCCGATCTGTCGTCCCGTGATCCAGTCGCCGCATGACCAGGTCCCGGAGTCCCAGATGACGAAGTGACTGGAGGCGAACGTCCATGAGCCGGTGTTGACGTAGACTCGGCCATCGAGAGGTACGATCCCGGGAAGATGGCTGTGTCCGCAGAGGATGTTCTTCCAGTCACCATGGGCGAGAGCCTCTCGGACGGGCCTGAACATACCCATGGAGTCACCCATGTTCCCCTGGGCCCAGTAGTCGAGGTAGCCGCCCAGCTGCTTCGCACTGCGTGGCAGGCCGAGAACCTTCATGGCGCCGGTGTACAGCTTGGCGAGGAGCGCAAGCTTGTGCGCCATCCAGAACATCAAGCGGTTTCCCAGCGTGTAGAACTCGCCCAGTGGGACCCGCAACCAGGTGTTCAGGTAGCGCTCTGCCAGGTGGTGCACTGTGGTCGACCACTCATGACCGTGACCGACCGTGTCCCGCATGTAGGGGTCGAACTGCCAGCCATGAAGCACCAGTACCTCATCTCCGATGTGGAGCTCATCACACACCCGAAACGAGAGAATCTTCTGGAACAGGTTGATCTCGTAGTCGTGGTTGCCGATCACGTAGATCAGGCGGCCTTCCTTCGCCAGGCGCGACATCGCGGCAAACAGGTCCTGGTGGGCTGCGAGGACGCGCGACATCGACCAAGCCTGGTTGAAGTCGATCGCATCGCCGACGATCACGAGCAATGCGCCCTCGCGCTCGGCTCGCTCGATGAGAGCAATCAGGTGGCGGTCCTTCCCAAAAAAGGCGTCACACGGCGTTGCATCTCCAATATGGAGGTCGCTGATGAACCAGATCCGCTGGTCGGGGGACACGGTCTCTACGACGGGGACCCTGCGGTTCCAGCCGGAGTAGTGTGGGCGCTGGGTCGTACTGGATACCATCCATCCGCTCCGTGCACTCCACTACCACGACGCGTCGGGTCCCGCGGGCTCGAGCCCAGCGGGGGAGGCGAAGACGGGGTGGAGGAGTCCATGAGAAACCAGGCGGCGCGCACCACCTTCGTGGGCTCATTTCCCGACGTGCTTCCACAGCTAGGACTGCCGGAGGTGGCCTTTGCCGGACGCTCGAACGTCGGCAAGTCCTCGTGTCTCAACAAGCTGCTCAATCGCAAGGGGGCGGCCCGCGTCTCTTCTCGCCCCGGGCGGACGCAGGCAATCAACCTCTTCAGGATAGGCGAGTCTGGAGTGTTTGCGGACCTTCCGGGCTACGGGTACGCCAAGGTCCCCGCTCATGTGCAGGATGCCTGGAAGGGCATGATCGAGGGCTACCTCTCCAGTCGCGAGGCGCTGCGGCTGGTGGTCATACTGGTCGACGCGCGACGGGAGCCCCAGGAGATGGACGGCATGCTTCTCTACGCGCTGGTGGAGTCCGGTATTCCCGGACTGGTGGTGGCCACCAAGGTCGACAAGCTGAAGCGTAACGAGCGCGCACGCCGACTCGCTGCACTCCGGCGTGAGTTTCGCTTGCCGGCGGAGCAGCCTCTTCCGTTCTCTTCGGTGACAGGGGAGGGACGCGATGCCCTCTGGAGTCGAATCGAGCGTGCCTGTGCGAGGCAGCGGTGAGTCGTCGACGACGAAAGACGGGCAAAAACCCGTACGCACGACCGGATCGCTACACGGTTCTGGCCAAGAAGGAAGGCTTCGCGGCGCGGTCGGTTTTCAAGCTCGATGAGATCCAGCGTCGCTATCGGGTTTTGCGGCAGGGGGACCGAGTCGTCGATCTCGGATGCTCTCCAGGGTCTTGGTCGCGATTCGCACATCGAATCGTCGGCGGCACTGGGCAGATCGTGGGTGTCGACATCGAGCCTCCGGCCGATCCCGTCGGAGAAGTTCTGGTCGAGTCTGTCTTCGATCTCGAGCCAGAGAGCCTCGTGGAGGCGCTCGGAGGACCTGCGGGCGTCGTGCTCTCTGACATGGCGCCACGAACCACGGGCAACGTGCTGGGCGACCATGTGCGACAGATCGAGCTGGTGACGCGTGCGATGGAGCTGGCGCGAGCCGTGCTGCGGCCGGGCGGCAACGCGGTGGTGAAGGTCTTCGACGGCGAAGACGCCCACGCGTTCGTGCAGGCCCAGCGCCCTCACTTCACCAAGGTCAAGCGAGCACGGCCAGAGGCCGTGCGGCGCTCGTCGAGGGAGTTCTTCCTTGTATGTCTGGGCGCCAAGGCGCCCTGACAGGCTCTACGCTAGCGACGCGATCCACGTCGTGAGTGAGCGGACCATCTCACCGGTGGCGCCAGCTGCGTAGCGCTTTCCAGCCTTGTCGTGGAAAGCCGAGCCTGCGACATCGAGGTGTGCCCAAGAGGTCCCCTCGGTGACGAAGTGCTGCAGGAACAGAGCCGCAGTCGTCGCGCCTGCCGCACGGCCGCCCACGTTCTTGATCTGGCTCCACTCGCCCTTCAGCATCTCCTTGTAGGGAGCATGCAAGGGAAGCCGCCAGAGTCCCTCGTCGCAGGCCTCCGAGGCAGCACCGAGGTCGGCGGCGAGGGCGTCATCGTCAGTGAAGAGACCAGTGAAGTCGCCACCGACAGCGACGACGCAGGCTCCCGTCAGGGTCGCAGCGTCGACGACGTGCTGCACACCTTCGACCTTGCAGGCCTCGATCAAGCAGTCGGCGAGCACGAGTCGCCCCTCGGCGTCCGTGTTGTGAATCTCGACAGTGACGCCGTTGCGGTACCGAAGGATGTCCGAGAGCTTGTACGCATCTCCATCCACAAGATTCTCTACGGCACCGACGAAGGTGTCGACGTTGACGGGAAGGCCGAGCTCTGCGACGGCCTTGTGCACGCCGAGCATGGTGGCAGCGCCGGCCATGTCGCAGCGCATCGTCTGCATGCCACCGGTCGGCTTGATCGAGTAGCCACCGGCGTCGAACGTCACGCCCTTGCCGACAAGAGCGACATGCGCCTTCGCGTTTGGCGGACGGTAGGACAGGCGGATCATGCATCCCGGCTTGGAGGAGCCACGACCGACGGCGATGATGCCGACACATCCTTCGTCACGACAGCGCTCGAAGTCCCAGACCTCGCACTCGACACCGTCGATCGATGCCAGCTCACGAGCCGCATCGGCGAGCGTCTCTGGGTACAGATCGGCCGGAGGCTGGTTGACGAGGTCGCGGGCCCAAGACTGTGCGCCAGCTCGAACCGAGGCCGCGGCTGATGGAGCGGAGCCGCAGATGACGAGGCTGGAGAGGCCGGGCGCGCGATCCCGCTCGGGCTTGTACTCGTCGTAGACGTAGTTTCCGGCCGAGATGCCCTCGACGATGGCGTCGGCGGTCGCGGGAAACGAGACCCCGAGGTTGGTCACGGAGAGGGCTCTCGCCTCGCGGCCAACCTTGCCAATTCCGTTGCGCACAGCGCGTCGAGAGCGGTCGCCAACTCCCACCAGAAGAAGGGTCTTCGCTCCGATGTTGCCGAAGCTCGGGAGCGCGAGTGTCGAGCCGGCCGCGCCCTTGAAGTTCCGGTCGCTGCAGGCCTCCAGAAGCTTCCCGCCGAACCTCGCATCGAGGTCCGTGAGCTCGGCGAGGTCACTGCCAACCCCCACGGCAAGGAGGTCGCAAGGCAGGTCCGCAGGGGCCTGGGTGGTGGCTTGGACGTTCACGGGTACTCCAGGGCAGGGACACGGTGGCCGGGGAGCCACCGAGCAGCCCCTGCTAGCAGGACTGGAGGACGAGCGTCAAGAGCAGGACGAGGATCAGACACGCCGCTGCCACCGCGACCATCGACGTGTAGGTGTCTCGCCGGATCGTCTCGTAGATGCGTTCAAGCGGGCTGTCCCTGGAATATGCACCGAACTCGTCGTCCGAGTCGCCGAAGAGGTCCTCTCCGCCATGATGAGCGCCCGGCAGTGGCGCGTCGCCGAAGGCATCTTCGAGCGATGGATCAGGAAGGGCCGGCTCCCAGCGTCCCGGTACTCCCCAAGGGTCTTCGTCGACAGAACCAGGCGAAGCGGTCTCGAAGGGGGAGGTCTCCGCGGCGCTCGGGACGGCGACGGGGCGTGCCTGGGGGAGTGTTGCCTCCTCATTGGGCGACGTTCCCGGCTCGCTGATGTCAATCTCCACTTCGACCGGCTCCGGCCGTGTTGCGGGAGGGCTGACGGGTCGTGGCAGCGGCGAGACCGGAGCAGTCGAGGCCGGTGGGGAGACGGGGCTCGGTAAGGCAACGACCTCGGCCTGCGGCGCCTCGGCATCTTCACCAGAGTAGGTCGACGGCGGTCCCTCTGCGGGAACCTCTGCGGCCGGCTCAGCAGGCCCGCTCGGGGGCGTAGAACCCGGGAACGCAAGGGGGGCTGGCGCGACCTCCTCTGCGGGAGGAACCCATCCCGGAGGTGGGCGAATCTCGAACTCTCCCTGCGCTGTCGTGGGCTGATGTCCCGAGTCTCGGACGGTGAACGCGACACGGACTCTGTAGCGACCCGGTGCGACGCCAGGCAGGGTGAACGCGAACCTCAGACGGCCCGATGGGTGCTTGCGGGTCTCGTAGCGGGCCTCGGGGACAGGCACGCGCATCTCGCCGTCTGCGTCGAGATCGTACAGCGCCACACCGCAGACCAGATCCTCTCGCGTGTCGACCACCGTGCTCGTGGCCACCGTCACCGCGAAGGACACCGCCTCACCACCCTGGAAGACAGCATCGCGCGCACCCTGGGGGAGGAGGATGCGACCCACCTCATCCACCCGCGGCTCGACCAGCGCCACCACCTCGGAGAGTCGCTCCAAGAATGCTGACATCGACAGGAAGCGGTACGGAGGAGATGGAGTTGCCTGCTGGGAGAGTCCGCGATTCAGCATCGCGCCAAGTCGCTCGGCGAGTCGGCCCCGAAACCGCGGGTTACTGCGCTCTGCGGCGAGGCGTGACAGTGCACGGTCCTTCAGGGTCGCAATCGCGACCTTGTCCAGGCCTGCATCAGGGATCCGGACGGGTGAAGGTCGCCGTCCATTTGCAGCTGGCACTCCAGACAGGGCGCAGCGATAGAGGAGGGCGCAGAGCGCCCAGGTATCCCAGCCTGCCTCTGGGGCAGCGGCAGCTTCGGGCGGGCGGAAGCCGTCGTGAGCCACGCGACATCGTGC
The DNA here is from genome assembly GCA_002862545.1 of Pseudomonadota bacterium. Lineage (GTDB taxonomy): Bacteria > Myxococcota_A > UBA796 > UBA796. The sequence continues at coordinate 11,006 of PKDJ01000271.1, read as the reverse complement.
AGCAGCGGGGGTCCAAAGGTCGTCGACCACCAGTCGTCCGGCCTCGTCGAGCAGGATGTTTCGTCCGTTGAGAGCCCCGTGTACCCTTCCTGACTCGCGCAGGAGGCTGCCGACTCGCTGGACGATGTGCAGCACTTCCGTCAGTGGCGCTCCTGCATCGAGCCGGCTCGCGAGCGTCGAGGGGTAGCGTCTGACGAGCAGCAGCGGTCGGCCGTCAGTTGCGGTCGCTCGACCGATGAGTCGTGGTCCCCAAGGCGGCTCAGCCTCCAAGAGGGTTGCAAGCTGTTGGCAACGCTCGCTGCAGGCTGCTGCGCGGGCGGCGGCATCGGGGCCGCCAATGTCGACCTCGGAGAGCGGCAGGCGGGCAACGGCATCGTCGCCGTCGCGAGAGCGCACGAGCAGGCTCTGACTCCAAGTGCCTGTGCCGAGAGAGCGGTCGACGGTCCACGAGCGGCCATCGAGATCAGTGAAGGTCTCGCCTGGGTTCACGTCGGTTCCGGGGAGGGTGGGGAGGGAGGGAGGGGAGGGGGAGGGACTCTCTCTTACCAGTGCTTGGCCATCGACGTCAATGGCGTCCGGCTGGTGTGCGGCGATGGTCGGGGAGAACTGCCCGGAACCGCACCGTCCTATGGACGGTCTCCCGTCAGCAGGAACTCCACGGCGTCCTCGGTCAGCAGTGGGTCGAAGCCATTCAGGAGGCCGTGGATCTGTCCATCGTCGCGGTGGACCCAAGCAGCAGGCTCGCTGACCAGTCGGGACAGCAACGCTGCGTGTGTCTCCAAGGGGACCTCGGCATCCGCCGTGCTGTAGAGGTACCCAAAGCGCGGTGGGAGAGCGGAAGAGTGCAGCGACCCCTTGACCGTCTCCGGGGCGCCACCCGGAAAGATCCGCACCAGCCCCGCCACGCGATTTCCGTAGAGCGTGGGGTCGGCGAAGTAGACCCGGAGGTCGTCGGACCAGGAGTCGACGAGCGCGCCTGCTGGGCGGAAGTCGGGCTCTCCGTCATCGTCGGTGTCGAGCGCCAACAGCTCACCCACGGCGCGGCCGCCCTCTGCGAGACCAATCACGTAGACCTCGTCCGGGTCGATCTCGATGGGTAGCTCGATCTGCAGAGCCTCCGCGAAGAACGGGTCGACAGCCGCTCGGTAGCTCCACTCGGCAGCCACACGGCCTTCACGCAGGAAGAAGTCGGCGGCGAAGTCACTCTCCGCGAAGCCTGGGCGGTTGTGCCAGAGGTCGCCCCAGCAGTTCGTCGGCAGGAGGATCGCGACGCCACGTTCTGCCAAGAGTGCGGGTAGCAAGCCTGTGTTTACGGCGAGAGGGTCGGGGTCCGGATACATGCCGAGGGTGACAAAGACCTGGCGCAGGGCCCACGAGGCCTCCAGGCGACTGGGCTCAGCGAAGTGCGTCCCGTCGAGAGGAGCGGCAGCATCGGGCGCAAGGACGAAGTCGAACGAGCCCGAGTGATAGAGGACAGCGGCGGCGAGAGGCTGGTCCGAGGCCGACTCCGGGTAGATGAGATGGAACGCCGTGGAGGAGCCATCCGGACACTCCAGGGACGAGTCGATCGTGGCGACTAGCCACCCGGCTGGTGCCCCTGCTTCCGGTTCGAACTCCAGCAGAGACTCCGAGACTCCGGCGAGCTCGAGCTTCCAGCAGCCTGCAAGGGACAGCAGGAGCGCCGCGCGAGCGAGACGGGTCAACTTCACCTCCGAGAGTGAAAGCTAGCATGCCTTGCGATTGGTGGCGTCCGCTTTGGTGTAGAGTCACGAGACACAGGAGGTAGACATGGACCGCGTCGTGCTCGCGTCGGCTCTGATCCTTGCAGCCTGCTCCGGCGGGATGCCGGGTGCGGAGCCCGAGCCGGAGCCTGACGTTCCAGAGGCCTGCAAGAACATCCACGTGGATCGGCTGGCCGGTGACTGGATTGCGTTTGCCGGTAAGTCCGCTGATCCGAAGACCCGGATGCGCATCGTGGAGCCATCCAGCGTGGGTGGAGCGTATGAGGCGTGGTTCGTGGGTGGGTTCTTCACCAAGCGTCGCCTGATGGGCGAGAAGCGAGAGGCCGACGTGCGCTTTACCGAGGTGCCCAGCGGCAAGCGCGCCGAGCGTGTGAAGAAGGGAGAGGAAGACCGAGTACGTGTCTACGTGAAGCCTCGGCTGTCGAAGTGTGCACTCGAGGTCTTCGTCGGAAGTGTCGACGAGGATGACAAAGAGAAGATCCCGCCGCGAGGCACCGAGTTTCTCGTCTTCCCGAAGTCCTCGGCAGTGTTCAGCTTCCGTCCCGCTGACCGTGAGTTGTTCCTAGCCGACGCCGCCAAGGACAAGAAGGTGGCCGACAAGCAGCTGGAAGAGCTGGGGCATGCCAAGCCAGATGCCGAGTTCGGTAGCGTGCCGGTCGGCTTGTTCACTCTCGCGGAGGCTGATGGCTCTGCCGACTGCAGCTACACCATGGACCTCTTCTTCGACGATCAGTTGATCGACGGTGGGCGAGATGTTGCTGCAGGCGAGGTCGCCGACGGCCATCGACACTGGTTTCATGAGTGGCAGGCGCCCTACAGCGGCAATCACCACTTCGAGATGCACCGCTATCGGAAGTGCGGGAGTGAGGACCGTCAGCTCCTTGACGTAGCGGCCATCGAGGCCGTCCTGCAATAGACTGCCCACGCGGCCGGAGCCGCCTGCCCCCGAGTACCGCTTGACGTCAGAAGCGACCCGCAAGTTCCACTTCATCCGTGAGATCGCCTCGGGCGGATTCGGTAGTGTCTACCTGGCAAAGGTGATTCACGGAGACGGGTTTTCACGTCTCGTCGCCGTGAAGCTGCTTCATCCGAAGTGGTCGGAGAATGAAGAGATTGCCTCCCGGATGCGCGACGAGGCGCGTCTCCTAGGCTGGCTGCGACACAAAAACATCGTCGACGTGATGGACCTGACGATGATCGATGGCCGCTGTGCGGTGCTCATGGAGTACCTGGAGGCCGTCGACCTCAAGATCATCGTGACGGCTTGCGTCGACCATGGAGCGCGCATCCCCTTGCGGGTGTGCTTGGAGGTCAGCGCCGCCGTGGCCTCTGCCCTAGATGCAGCCTACAACCGCCCGCCCTATGCCGGCGAGAAGCCGCTGCGAGTCATCCACCGCGACATCAAGCCTTCCAACGTGATGGTGGATGAGGGCGGTACGACCAAGGTTCTTGACTTCGGGGTTGCGCGGGCAGACTTCGAACAACGCGAGGCAAAGACCCAAGAGCTCTCCTTCGGAAGCATCGAGTACATGCCGCCAGAGCGCCTGTTCTTCGAACCCGAGTCACCGGCATCCGACGTCTACTCTCTGGGCGCAACCCTCTACGAGATGCTCGCGCTAGAGAAGCTCGGGAAGGCGAAGCTCAGGCCTCCCGAGCAGGAGCGCTTCATCGAGGATCGCTTCGACGACCTGCTGGAGCGGCACCCGATGCCGTCGCAAGAGGTCGAGGACATCCTCCACGACCTGTTGTTTGACATGCTCGCGTTCAACGAAGCCGATCGCCCCTCCGCGGCCGATTGCGTGACTCGCATGCGGAGCTTCGCCCGCAAGCTGTCACAGCAGGAGACCATCGAGGAGTGGTGTGAGCAGGTCATTCCGCCGCTGCATCGGCAGCAGCAGAAGCGACGCGGTCAAAAGTCCAAGGACGATGGTCTCGTCGACCGCGTGGTTACAGAGGACACCGCCAATTTCGTGATGCGGGGGGCTAAGGGAGTCCCGGCTCCGCCCCCGACGCCAGAGCCATCGGACGAGCGGCGCGACTCTCCTTTAGCCCATGATGAAGACCGGAGTGAAGGGCCCAAAGAAGACACGCTTCGGCAGCCAGACGATCTGACCGATGCTCCTCCCGCGCCCAAGCGCCCGTCCCCGTCCCCGCAGACGCCTTCGGGGCCCGAGGCGTCGCGTCAGTCGAGGCCGGCCGTGGCGCCCGTGACCAGCCTGACCTCAGCTCCGGCTCTTCGTGCGCCGGGTGGAACAGCCACGGCGGCCCTCCCCGAGCCCACTGTCGAGGCAGAGCCCACAGAGGCCCCAGAGCTGGACGAAGAACCATCCACGACCGTCAAAGTAGAGACCCGCGTTCCAACTGTCGTGCTGCCCGGTAAGTCGACCAACGGTGAACTTTCGTCAGCGCGTGAGAGTGAGTCCCAGGTGTCGAACAAGCGCTCATCCACTGGTGTGATGGTTGCAGCCGTCTCCGGTCTGCTCATCCTGGCTGTCGTTGCCCTTGTTGGCGTAGTTGCGGTCGGAGCTGGAGGCTACTGGTATGTCTCTCAGCTCGAGGAGGGGGCGGTCGTCACACCCGTCCCTGCCGAGGCTGCTGCTCCAACGCCAGAGCCGGCTGCCGCCACTCCGGAGCTACCTGACGAGGGAGCTCTGTTCGTCAGCAGGCTCGATGGCACCAAGAAGGTGTCCGTCCGGTGCTCTGGAGGAAAGGGAGACGGCGGCAGGGCTGCGGCCGTCGAGGGCAAGAGCCTAGGCAAGTGTACGGTCACAGCTGTGGGGGCTGATCGCCGGCGGTCTACAGCGGTCGTCGAAGAGGTCGAGAACCGCAAGTACACGTGCTTCGTGGGCGGTGAAAACAGCTGTGAGTGACCTTGAGCACCGCGGGGGATCAAGATGGCCTCTGTGGGAAGTTCCCGTTCCTGGTGGAGAATACCTCTGCGTCTTTGACGTGTGGTCACCTAGTGGTATCGCGTGAGCCCGTGGCGGAGAGCGGATGCTGCAGGCGGTGCTGATATTCGTCGACGACGACTTCCAGAGTCCGATCTATGCGAGCCCAGAGCGGGGTGACCTTGATCCGGACTTGTGGCACGAGGTCTGCGAAGCAGTGAACGATGCTCTGGAGGGAGAGGTTGCCCCCGCTGGCAGCCGGCTGGGGGACGGTCATCGGCTTGGCTGGAGGGTCCTCCTGAAGTCGGGCGTGTCGTTCGTTGCCGTCGTTCACGAAGACATCAAGCGGAAGAGCCTGGAGGGGTACCTGAAGGCGCTGTCCGTGAGATATCTGGCCGAGGTGGACAATCTTCGTCGGCCAGAGCGCGATGGGGTCGAGGATGTCGTCGTCGATGTCATCCCAGACTGGGAAGACGACGACGAGTGATCAGAAGGTGTCCTGGCACCGTGTTAAGCGCACGCCTCGCCAGGGACACCGTATGGTCGAAGAGTCCGCCGAGCGGAAGGTCTACTTCAAGACCTTCGGCTGCCAGATGAATGAATACGACACTGGCAAGATGCACGCCCAGCTCCTGAGAGACGGGTGGGCTGTGACGACGGATCCCGCTGATGCACAGCTGATTGTCGTCAACACGTGCTCCATCCGCGAGAAGGCGGTGGACAAGATGCACTCGGCGCTTGGTGAGTACCGCAGGATGAAGCGGGAAGGCCAAGACGTCGTGATTGGGATCGCCGGCTGCGTCGCCCAGGAGCGAGGTGACGAGCTGTACAAGAAGTATCGGGATGTCGACCTGGTCTTTGGGCCAGACGGCGTGCCACAGATCGGCAAGCTGGTCGCAGAGGCTCGGCAAGGTCGCCGCGTCCTAGACACCGAGTTCCTGGACCTCGAGAACTATCCCTTCATTCAGGACATCGACCCGAGTGCCCATGGTGTGGGCTCGTTCGTCACCATTCAGAAGGGCTGCGACAACAAGTGCACCTTCTGCATCGTTCCCTACACCAGGGGGGTCGAGGTCTCCCGTCCCCACCAGGAGATCTTGGAGGAGGTGAGAGGGCTTGTGGCTCGAGGGGTGCGTGAGATCACCCTCATTGGCCAGAATGTGAACTCCTACGGACTCAAGGTCGACGGTGAGCTCACGTTCGCCCAGCTGCTGTACGCTGTCGCCGAGGTCCCCGGCGTGGATCGCATTCGCTACACGACCAGTCATCCGCGCGACATGGGCGATGATGTCGTACAGGCCTACCGCGACCTCCCCAACCTCACATCGCATCTCCACCTGCCTGTGCAGTCGGGGAGCAACAAGGTCCTCCGGCGCATGAAGCGCTACTACACGCGCGAACGGTACATGCGGGTGGTGGACGCGCTTCGGGAGGCACGACCGGACATCGCATTGTCCACCGACTTCATCGTCGGGTTCAATGATGAGTTCGAGGAGGACTTCGAGGCGACGATGTCCCTGCTCAACGAGGTTGGATTCGTGGGGTCCTTCTCGTTCAAGTACAGCCCGCGTCCCGGCACCCCGGCTCTGAAGATCCGAAACCCAGTGACGCCCGAAGAGGCGTCACGTCGCCTGACCGTGCTGCAAGACCGTCAGCGCGAGCTGTCCACCGACTTCAACAGGTCCCACGAGGGCAGGGTGGTCGAGGTCCTCGTCGAGGGGCCGTCACGGCACGACGAGGGAGTCATCTGTGGTCGGACCTCGAGCAACGTCATGGTCAACTTCCCGGGTGATGCTTCGCTGATCGGCTCCATGGTCGATGTGCGGGTGACACGTGGGTTCACCCACAGCTGCCGTGGCGAGCGGGTCGTGTGAGCGAACGGCGATAATGGCGCGGAATCCATACCTACGAGCCTGGATGTTGCGAGTCTCGAACTCGCTTCGAGTCGATGGTGTGGTCCCGGTGTGCAGGCAGGCTCTCGTGCCGCTGGTGCTCGCGGCTCTGGCGGTTCCGCTTCTGCAGCCGGTGTTTCTCGGATTTCTCCATCATCCGATGGACGCCTGGTCCGAGGGCTTTGCACAGGTGCTGATGCGTGCCGGCATCTTCGTCATTGGCTGGGTGGCGTTGGACCTCTACTCCGCCATCATTCGCGGTGAGGAGAGGGCTGTCCTCGCGCAGTGGCCGGTCGACCCGGCGCGCGTCGTCTCATTCGTGACGCTGCAGGTGGCCGTGCGCTCCTGGTGGCTGGTCCCTGCTACCGGTATCGTGTTGTCGCCCGTTGCACTCTCCGGCGAGAGCACCCGCTGGGGGCTCGGAGTCTTCGTGCTGATTGGAGCATGGCTCATGTCTCTGAGCTGCGGGGCTGCCGTGCTTTTGGGGGCAATTGCGGCCGCAGAGTCGGAGAAGACCGCGCCGCTGCTCGACCTGTTGCGCGGCAACAACCCTAGAGCGCAGGCGGCATTTCTGTATGCGCCTGGCTTGGTTCTCGGGCTCGCAGGGGCCGTGGTCGTGCAGGCGTCGTTTGGGGTGGATGGTGCCCTGCGCGGTGATCTCGTCGCGGCTGCGACAGTTGTGCTGCCTCTCCCGCTTGCGCTTGTTGGCTGGGCACTCGTTCCTGGGCTCGCTCGCTCCTGTTGGTTCGACGGAACGGCTGTGCTCGCAGAGATCGATGCGCGGTATGCATCGCTCGAGTCGGCCGAAGAGGCTCTTCGCGTCTACCTCGATGGTCTGGTTCGGTTTCTGCCCTCGCGTATTGGCCTCTATGCGCTCAAGGACCTTCGCCATGGCTGGCGCTCGAGGCGAACGCTGATTGTCGGTGCATGGATACTTGGGATGGTTGGGCTTGCTGCGTCCTGGACCGCAGCAGCAGAGGGACCCGTCAGGGCACTCCTGGTGGTCGTGACGTCCGTGCTGTTGGTTGCGTCGGTGGGGGCCGCGATGGAGTCCGACGAGCCCGAGTTTCTCCGCCAAGTGATGCCGAGAGAGACCCTGACACGTGGACTAGCAAGAGGTGTCGTCACTCTGGCTTGGGTCCAGCCCTGCGTCTGGCCGGCAGTCGCTGGTGTGGGCGTGCGCCGGGGGGGCACGGAGGCTGCCTGGGTGTTGGCGATGGGGCTCACAGCCACGGTCTTGGGAGCCGTGTTGGCGGCTGGGTGCCGATCGGCCCAGCGACGTGCTCTGGCAGTCTACGCCCCTGCGGCGACACTTGGTGGAGCCGCACTTGCGGCGTGGATCTCAGGAGGCTTGGCATGACAGCGGCCGTGCGCTTCGAGGCGGTGCGAAAGGTGTACGGACGAGTGGTTGCCGTTGATCGGATTGACCTATCGCTGGAGCCAGGCACCTTCGTAGGGTTGATTGGACACAACGGTGCGGGGAAGTCGACCAGCCTCCGCATGTTGATGGGACTGCTGCGCCCCTCAGAGGGCAGGGTCTTCGTGCGCGGGGTCGATGTCGCGGCCTCGCCCCGAGAGGCGCGGAAGCACCTGGGTGCCGTTCCGGAGGAGCCCAGTCTCTATCCGTACCTCAGCGCGAAGGAGTTTCTCGAGTTCGTTGCCGAGGTGCGAGGTGGCGGAGACGTTGGAGCGGCGCTCGAGCTCACAGGGCTTGGAGCGGATGCTGACCGCCTGATCCGCGAGTACAGCCAGGGCATGCGGCGCAAGACGGCCTTGGCAGCGGCCATGCTCGGAGAGCCGGGCGTGCTCGTGCTCGACGAGGCGCTCAACGGGCTCGACCCGCCCTCGGCAGCACGTGTCAAGGCTGCACTGCGGCGAGCCTGTGACCGTGGCCAGACGGTGATCTTGTCCACGCATGTCGTCGAGACCGTGCAGGCGGTCTCCGACAGGGTGGTCATGCTGGCGCGCGGACGCGTGGTTGCGGACGAGCGTGTGTCTGACATCGGCTCTGCGGGACTGGAGGCGCTCTTCCTCCAGCGGATCGCCGAGACACAGCCCGAGTCGTAACGGGTCTTACCGGACTGCGTCAGGCGACGTCTTCCTCAAACTGGGCGTGGAAGAGCTCTGCGTAGACACCCTCGCGCGACATCAGCTCAGCATGGGTGCCTTCCTCGAGGACCTGCCCCGCGCCGAGGACGACGATGCGATCGGCATTCTTGATGGTCGAGAGCCGGTGTGCGATCACCAGGACCGTCTTGTTGCTCAGGAGGTTGGCCGTCGCTCGCTGAATGGAGGCCTCGGTCAGTGTGTCCACGCTCGCAGTGGCTTCGTCGAGAATCACCAACGGTGGATTGCTCGCGAGCGTTCTTGCGAACGACAAGAGCTGGGCCTCACCGACAGAGACGTTCCGGCCGTGATGAGCGACGCGGCCATCGAGGCCGCCGAGTCGGTGGATGGCATCCATTGCCTGCGCAGTCTCTGCTGCGTCGAGCAAGCTTGCATCCGAGATGGGATGTCCGAGGCTCAGGTTGAAGCGCACATCACCCGGGAACATCTGGACGTCCTGGTGCACCATGCCGATGAGCTGACGCGTGCGGTCGAGGCGAGCCTCTCGCAGCTCGACCCCGTTCAGCCGTATGCTTCCACGGTAGCCATCATAGGCTCGCAGGAGCAGCTTACCGACGGTCGACTTGCCGGAGCCCGTGCGTCCGACCAGGGCGACGACCTCTCCGGGGTGGATGGTCAGACTGATTCCCTTGAGAACGTCAGGTGCGCCGCTCGAGTAGGCGAAGGAGACATCCTCTAGCTCCAGCGTCTCGAAGACTTGGCCGGGGTCTTCCGAGCCGGAAGCAATCGCCGTGTCGTTGTCCAGGAGGCCGTAGATCTTCTCCAGAGCGCTGCTCGCGCGCTGGATGACGGCCAGCTTGGCAGAGAACTCGCGCACCGGCGTGAAGAGCTTTCCGATGTAGTCGATGAAGGCGGCAAGGAGCCCTGCGGTCACACCTCCACCCAGCCAGTCACCGGCGGCGTACCACAGCATGAGGGCCATCGTGATCGAAGACAAGCCGTCGACGATCGCATAAAGCAGGGCGTCCCAGATGTTCGTGCGAATCGTCCGGTCTCGGTAGGCGTGGAGTCGCGTGTCGAACTCAGCCAGTGTCCGGGCTTCATCAGAGTACAGCTGCACCACCTGAAGGCCGGCGAGACGCTCCGCGAGGTAGGCGTTCAGGACAGCCAGCGTAGTGCGCACCTCGAGGTAGAGCCGGCGCAAGGTGCGTCGAATGAGCTCGACCGCGACGGCAAGCGGGGGGGCGACGAGAAGGAGGAGTGCTGTAAGGCGCCGATCCAGAAACAACATCGCAGCAAGGATGCCGGCAATCTTCAGGCCATCGAGGACGATGGTGATGGCGCCTGCTGTGAGGGTCTCTCCCAGCGCATCCACGTCGGAGGTGGTTCGAGTGAGCAGGCGACCGGTGGGTACCTGGTCGAAGAAGACCTGTGCTCGTGAGAGAGAGTGCGCGAAGACGCTACGGCGGATCCGACGGATTGTTCGCATGGCGGCGTAGGAAAGCGCGAGTGTGTAGGTCGCCTCGGCGGCGAAGGCGACGAGCACGGCGGCGAGGAAGATGGCCGCTGCGTACGACAGACCCTCGAGGTCCCCGGGGATGATGTAGTCGTCGATGGCCCACTTCAGGAGCCAGGGCTGCGCGACGACCAGGACGGCCGAGACGGGGGCGGCGAGCAGAGCGATGCCCCAGAGCGCTCGGTCGTCTCTCAGGTAGGGAAGGGTCCGCCTGATGCGGGACCAGTCTGAGCCGGGTTCACTCACGACGCCTCCGCTTCATGCTGACGCAGGACAGTGTCGCGGTAGAGGCCTGGCTGCTCCGACAGCTCCTCATGGGTGCCGAGTGCGACCAGCTTGCCCTGATCCAGCACGGCAATCGTGTCTGCGTGCTGGATGGCAGAGACGCGATTGGCGACGATGATGGTCGTTGGCCTCTGGCTCTGTCGCCGCAGGGCATCTAGGAGGTGCCGCTCGGTTGTGTGGTCCACGGCAGACAGGACGTCGTCGAGGACGAGCAGGGTGGGTGATCTGGCGAGGCCCCGAGCCAAGGCGACCCGCTGGCGTTGTCCACCCGAGAGCGTCAGACCTGCCTCGCCAACCTCTGTATCGAGCCCCTCTGGGAGTGCATCCACGTCGATGCGTAGAGCAGCGAGGTCGAGGACCTGCTCCAGCACCTCGGGTTCCTCCCTACCCAGCAGGATGTTGTCTCTCACGGTCTCGGTGAAGAGAAAGGCTCGCTGCGGGACGTACGCAATGCGCTCACGCCAAACGTCGAGGTCGAGTGAGCGAATGTCGACGCCGTCGACGAAGAGCGTCCCTGGAGGCGGGTTGAGTAGCCTGGCGACGCAGCGGAGCAGGGTCGACTTGCCCGCCCCCGTGGAGCCCAAGATCCCAAGGGTCTGTCCGGCGCGGACTTCGA
>PKDJ01000272.1 GCA_002862545.1 Pseudomonadota bacterium | reverse complement strand
CCGAGCGTCTCGGCATCGAAGCCGTCACCGTCGCCATCACAGGTGAGGCGGCAGTCGTCGTCGCGGCAGTCCACGAGGCCGTCGCCGTCGTCGTCGCGACCATTCGCGCAGTCCTCGGGACAGGTGCCGGCGCAGTCGGGGTCCGCGCAGTCCGCGAGGCCGTCGCCGTCGTTGTCGGTGCCGTCGTCACAGACCTCGGCACAGGCGGCACCGACGCAGTCGTCGTCGTCGCAGTCGACCGCGCCGTCGCCGTCGTTGTCTCGACCATCGGCGCAGGCCTCGGGACACTGGCCGTCACAGTCCGGGTCCATGCAGTCGGCGACGCCGTCGCCGTCGTCGTCGAGCGCGTTTCCGCAGATCTCTGGACACTGGCCCTCACAGTCGGGGTCGGCGCAGTCCGCGAGACCGTCGCCGTCATTGTCGGCGCCGTCGTCACAGGCCTCGACACACACCGCAGCGCAGTCGTCGTCGCTGCAGTCGGCCCGCGCATCCCCGTCGTCGTCGCGTCCGTTGTCGCAGATCTCCGGGGCGGGGCCCGTCGGGTCACCGGCCTTGCCCGGCGAATCACCTCCTCCACAGGCCACGAGCAGCGTCAGCATCAGGGTCCGCATCGCCTCTCCATGCGCGACAAGTGTGAGCGACCCGGTGCGCGGGCGCAAGTCGCCTGACCGCGTCATGCAGGCCCCGACCGGTCCCTGCGGTCACGAGGGCTTCCCGCGAAGGCCGACGTGGTTACACCGGGGACCCTCGATTCACGCGTAGGAGCGATCATGGGCAACCCCACCGCCATCTTCAACACCAGTGAAGGCACCTTCAAGGCAGAGATCTACCTCTCCGAGATGCCGATCACGGCCCAGAACTTCATCGACCTCTCCAAGTCCGGCTTCTACAACGGGCTGCACTTCCACCGCGTGATCCCCGGCTTCATGCTGCAGTTCGGCTGCCCGCACAGCAAGGACCCGAGCAGCCCCCGCGCCGGCACCGGCGGCCCGCCCCACGGCACCATCCAGGACGAGCACCTGCCGAACGCCAAGTTCTCGAACGAGCCCGGCACGCTCTCGATGGCGAACACCGGTCGCCCGAACAGCGGCGGCAGCCAGTTCTTCATCAACACCGTGCACAACTCCTTCCTCGACTGGTGGGACCGCCAGACCCCGTCGCAGCACCCCGTGTTCGGCAAGGTGACCGAGGGCTGGGAGGTCGTGAAGACCATCGAGTCCGCGGGCTCCCGCTCGGGCAAGACCAGCAAGCCGCTCATGGTCGAGAGCATCACGATCGTCGACTGATGCACGCCGGCGTGACGAGGCTCCGCAGCGAAGGCCGGAGCCCGTCGCGCGACGCGCATCGCGACGCCTACCTCCAGCTCTCCTCGGCCACTCCGAGGTAGAGCGACGGTACCCGGGTGGCCCGGTCGACGAGCCATCCGGCCGGCGTCTCCGTCTCAAGACCTGAGATGGAGAGGTCCCACACCACGGTGCCCGCGTCCACGTCCCACTCCAGCAGGCGGGTGCTGTGGGTGCCGCGGCCGATGTCGGTGTTGCGCACGCCGTGCTCCTTGGAGAGGTACGAGTACGTGCCGAGGACATGCCCCGTGGACGGCAGGACCTGCACGTTGCCGAGGGCGTTCGCATAGAGCGGGCCGTCTGGCGTGTCGGTCAGCGCGAAGACCTGCTCGACGGTGCGTGCGGCCTCGTCGACCCGGTAGGCGACCAGTCGCGTGAACAGGCCGTCGGGATGAGGGCTCTGGCTGTACGGGGTGGTGCGGTAGTCGTTGCCGTTGTCGAACAGGTAGAGCAGGTCTCCCACGGCCTTGACGCCGTGGGCATGGTACGGCCACGTCAGCTCGCCGATGGGAGCGAGGCGCTTGGCGCCGAGGTCTGCGGGCCACCCATCGGGGTTCGACAGGATCCAGTCGAGAGCGCCGGTCTCCGCATCCACCTTCACGATGGCGTCCTGGTGCCGGACCGACACCAGGAACGACGTCCCCCCGTCCAGAGGAACGACCGCGTTGCTGTGGCTCCAGTCCAGGTTGCCGCTCCCCATCACGTCGACTGAGCCGAAGCCGATTCGCCTGGTGTCGAGCAGCGCAGCCGTCGACCACTCGCCGAGCAAGGTGCCGTCCTCGTCGTAGTGAACGACGCGGTCCTCTTGGATGGTGGCCGACGCCAGCTCGTGCGGAGACCACTCGTCCACCGGGTAGGCCTCCACCTTGAGAGGCTCGCCCCGCAGGCTCCAGAAGGTGCCGTCACCGGGAAAGTAGGCCTCGTGATGCAGCAGGTCGTCGATCCGGGTCGCGCCATCGAGGTCTCGACTCGCGTACAGGGCGATGAAGTCCCCCGCCATCGTCCGAACCCAGAGCTTGTGGGAGCTCAGGTGCGTGAGGCGACCATCCGGCCAGAGCTGGACCGCCTTCGGCGTTCCGGGAGCCTCGAAGGCCCACGCGACCCGCCCCTCGGCGTCGACCGCTAGGAGCAAGTCCGCCACGTCAGCAGACCAGGCCGTCATCAGCGTGTAGCCAGGCTCTGACGCCTCGGGGGCACCCGCGCGCAGCACGATGTCGGGCAGCACGAGGTCGAGCGGCGGCAGGGCGACCTCGACCGACGCGGTGTCGGTCGTGCCATCTGCAGCGGTGACCGTGACCGTCACGTCGGTCACCGTGTCTTCGAGGAGCCCCAGCAGAGGCACGGTGTGCTCGGTGGCCTCGGTCGGAAACACCACGTCGCGAGTGCGAATGCCGTCTTCGAGGGTCAGTGCCACCGTAGCGGGCACGTTGGTGGACAGGCTCAGCAGCCGCACAAGGTGAACGAGCGGCTCCGTGGGCTCGGAGACGACCGGCACACCCAGCAGAGCGACCGCAGGCACCTCCGCGCCGGTGTCCGTGGTGCGGGTGGGAGTCGACGAATCGACGAGACCATCACTGTCGACCACGGTGTCGGTGGTCGCTCCCGGCTCGTCCACATCGCCCCGTGCACAGGCCAGCACGAGGAGAAGAATCGCGGATGAGTTGCCCATGCGTGCCGGCTCGCTGTCGCGTTCGGGGGTGAAGCCCTTCCGCTAGCATGGCGGGGTGGCCGCTCGATCGCAAGACGGCAGTCCGTCACACTGTCTATCGTCTGTCATACCGCGCGAGCGATGGGCGGAGATGTCGACAACATGCTGGCGCACATCCGCACCACCGAGTGGGGAGACGCAACCGCCGCAGAGCGCCTCCAAAAGCAGCTTTCTGGGCGCCGTGCCGAGCTTCTCGCCCCGCTGGACACCGCGAATGTCGCACCGCGAAGGCAACCAATCTGCATGCCTCTCGCACCGACGACAGAGCCCACCTCCCCGGAAGACCATCGAACCGAGCCCGAGCCCCCCGCGACTGCGCTCGCGGGTGATACCGTCAACGAGTGGCGAGTGGAGGCTCCGACAGCCTGCGCCCACGCTTGCGGAGCATGCCCATGAGATTGCACGTGCTGGTCCTCGCACTCCTCGCAGGCGCCTGCGGGAGCTCCACCGACGGTCCGAGAGACCGAGGGGCCGACGAGCCGACGGACGCTCCGACGGCGGTCACCCCGCCTGGTACGTCTCCGTCAGACCTGCCCGAGCGGCAGGCGACCCCGGGCCGGGTGACACTCCACCGCCTCAACCGCGCCGAGTACGACAACACCGTTCGCGACCTATTGGGCACGCCACTCCGCCCCGCCGAGGACTTCCCAGCCGACGACTTCGGCTTCGGCTTCGACAACATCGCCGACACCCTCTCCATGTCGCCGCTCCACGTCGAGATGTACGAGAAGGCGGCCACTGACCTGATCGACTGGGCACTGGGTGACGGCCCGATTCCGGCGGTGCGAACGCGCATCGAGGCCGAAGACGAGGCCAGCGCCACGGCCACCACTGGCAGTGCCGCCGGCGCCTACTGGAACCTGTGGTCGAACGGCGACGTGACGGCCTGGGTCGACGTGACGCACTCCGGGCCACACACCCTCTCGGTGCGCGCCTACGCCCAGCAGGCTGGCGACGAAGACGCGCGCATGGCGCTGCTCCTCGACGGTGCCGAGGTGGGGGTGGTCGACGTAGCGGCCGAGGTCGACGCACCGGCAGTCTACGACGTGGAGCTGGAGGTCTCGGCTGGGGCGCACACCATCGGGGCGCGCTTCCTCAACGACTACTGGGTCCCGGACGTCGCCGACCGAAACCTCCTGCTCGACTGGGTGCAGCTCGAGGGGCCCTGGGGACTGGACGGGGAGCCCGAGGGCGACCCCTCCGCCATCCTCGTCTGCGATCCGGACTACGACGGTGAGGAGGCCTGCGCCCGCACCATCGCCGCCGACTTTGGCAAGCGGGCCTGGAGGCGGCCACTCGCCGATGACGAGGTCGACCGCCTGCTCGCCCTCTACACGCTCTCGCGCGAGAGCGACGGCACCTGGACGGAGGGGGTCGGCCTGATGGCCAAGGCGATCCTCCTGTCGCCGCACTTCCTGTTCCGCGTGGAGGCCGACCCCGCGCCCGGTGAGGGCCCCCGCCTGCTCGACGACTGGGAGCTGGCCTCGCGCCTGTCCTACTTCCTCTGGAGCACGATGCCCGACGCCGAGCTGTTCGCCCTCGCCGAGGCCGGCACGCTGCAGCAGGATGCCGTGCTCGAGGAGCAGGTGGCCCGCATGCTGGCCGACCCGAAGGCTGGCGCCCTCGTCGACAACCTCGGTGGGCAGTGGCTCTACATCCGCGCGACGGACGATCTGCAGCCCGACTCCGAGCTCTTCCCGACCTTCGACGAAGAGCTTCGCGCCTCGATGCAGGAGCAGATGCGCCTGCAGGTCAGCGATGTCTTCCTCGGGGATAGGTCCTTCCTGGAGCTGCTCACCGGCACCGACACCTGGGTCGATGCGCGTCTCGCGGAGCACATCGGCATCCCGGCGACCGGTGGCGACGGCTTTGCGCCCGCATCCTTCGCCGGCACCGAGCGTCGCGGCCTCCTCGGCACCCCGGGCCTGCAGGCTGTGCTCGCCTACCCGACGCGCACCTCCCCGGTCCGCCGCGGCAAGTGGGTGCTGGGCAACCTGCTCTGCGAGGCCCCAGCGCCGCCACCACCCGGCGTGGAGGCCCTGCCCGCCGACGAGGGCGAGACCGAGCTGTCGCTGCGCGAGCAGATGGAGCTTCACCGCTCCGATCCCGTGTGCGCCTCCTGCCACCAGGCGATGGACCCCATCGGCTTCGGCCTGGAGAACTTCGACGCCATCGGCGCCTGGCGCGACGACGACATTCACGGAGAGCCCATCGACGCCTCGGGCTCGCTGCCAGATGGACAGTCCTTCGAGGGCCTGCCCGACCTGGTCGAGATCCTCGCCGCCGACCGAAAGCTCGCCGGCTGCGCCGTCGAGAAGACCTTCACCTATGCACTGGGACGCGGCCCCACGGTCGAGGACCTCGTCTTCCTCGACGGCATCGAGTCCCGCTTCGTCGAGAGTGACCACCGCTTCGCTGCGCTGGTCACCTCCATCGTCCTGTCTGAACCGTTCCGGCAGCGCGCCGAGGAGGCCGAATGAGCCGCCGACCGTCCCTCGTTCGTGCTGTGCACGGACCCTCCACGGCCCGCTCCCGACGCACCTTCCTCCGGGGCTCACTCGGTGCGCTGGCGCTGCCCTTCCTGCACTCCGCGCTGCCCCGGTCCGCCTGGGCGAGCACGACGGGCGGCGGCAGCTGTCCGCGGCGGCTGCTGTACTGGTACGTGCCGAACGGCATGCAGATGGACTACTGGACGCCATCCGCAGAGGGCGCGGGGTACGACCTCCCCCCGATCCTCGAGCCGCTCGCGGCGGTTCAGTCCCACGTGAGCGTCCTCACCGGACTGTCCCAGAACGCTGGCTTCGACGACCGACCGGGTGACCATGCGCGCGGCACGGGCTGCTTCCTCACGGCCCGAACCGTGCACTTCACGGCCGGCGACGACATCGAGAACGGCATCTCCTGCGATCAGGTCGCCGCCCAGGAGCTCGGCGACGCCACCCTCTTCCCGTCGCTGCAGCTGGGCATCGAGGGCGGCGGCATCACCGGCGACTGCGACTCGGGCTACTCCTGCGCGTACTCCCGCAACATCAGCTGGGCCGGTCCAGCCACGCCCCTGCCGAGCATGATCGACCCGGTGCTCGTCTTCGAGCGGCTGTTCGGCGCCAGCGCAGACGGTCTGTCGCCCGAGGAGACGGCCCGTCGGCTCACGCTCCGGGCCAGCGTCCTGGACTACGTGCTCGAGGATGCCCAGCGGCTGCAGGGACGCCTGGGACGCGCCGACAGCCTGAAGCTCGACGAGTACCTCACCGGCGTGCGCGAGCTGGAGCAGCGCGTACAGGCTCTCGGTGAGGGAGTCTGCACGCCCGGTGACGCCCCACCCTTCGACGCCGTGCTTCCCGACACCGTGCGGCTGATGAGCGATCTGACGGTCACGGCCTTCGAGTGCGACCTCACGCGGATCGTCACCTTCATGATGGGCAACGCGGGCTCCTACCGCGGGCATCCGCACCTCGGCATCAGCGAGGCACACCACGAGCTGTCGCACCACGGCGGGGACGCCGACAAGATCGACAAGCTGGTGACCATCGCCCAGTGGGAGATCGAGGAGTTCGCCTACATGGTGCAGCGCCTCGCCGAGGTCGAGGAGGCGGACGGCTCCCGCCTGATCGACAACACGCTCGCGATGCTGTCCTCCGAGATCGAAGACGGCGACAGTCACTACCACCGCAACATGCCCGTGCTCCTCGCCGGAGCGGGCGGCGGCACCGTCACGCCAGGGCGACACATCCGGTACGGGGCCGAGGAGCCGATCGCGGATCTGTTCATCGCCATGCTCTCCAGCTTTGGGGTCGAGCTCGACGCCTTCGGAGACGACGGCACCAAGCCGCTGGACGGCCTGGCATGAGGCTGCTCTCGCTGGGACTCCTCGTGGCCTGCGCGGGAGACCCCGAGCCGAAGGCCGATGACACGGGGCCACGCCTCGAGGAGAGCAGCTCGGCCTGGCCTCCCACCAGCGGAACCGCTCCCAATCCCGTCTCGTGGGCGGGCGACGTCGGCGCGCTGATCGCCTCACGGTGCGCGGGCTGTCACGGCGGCGAGGCCCCCTCCGGCGAGCTCGATCTGGCGACCGCCCCTCTGGAGGCCATCATCGGTGTCACGGCCGTGCAGGCTGACATGGCGCTGGTCGAGTGCGGCGACCACCTCTACAGCTACCTCTGGCACAAGGTCAACGGCAGCCAGTCCATTGCCGGCGGCAGCGGAACGAACATGCCGATCGGCGCCTGGCTCGACGACGACGAGATCGCGCTCCTCGCCGAGTGGATCGACCGCGACTGCCCCTGAGGCTCAGGCGGAGCCCTCCCGCTCCTCGTGCCAGCGCACGATGTGCAGCGCGGCCCCCGCGACCTCCAGCACACGAGCCTGTCGCTCCTCGGGCGACGCACCGACGGTCGAGGCGAAGTGGGCCTCGAGCAGGCTGCGGGTCAGCGTGAACGTCCCCTGCACGCCGACGAGGAGAATGGCGGACTGCACGCCCTCGTTGGCGAGCAGCGTGGCGACGTCCGCCGACGAGCCCTTCGCGACGTAGATGTACTCATCGAAGAGCGGATCACCGACCTCCAGCTCCCGGCGAAACAAGCGGGTGAGGTCGTGGTACCAGCGCTCCCGCACACAGCGGAGCCGGATCCCCGTGTCGACGGGCAGGCGAATCGTGATCCGCTGGTACTGCTTCTTGATGTCCCCGCTGCGGCTGACCCAGACCCGATTCTGAGCCTCATAGCCGCGCTCCCGAAGGTGATGAAACACACCGCTCGTGCGGCACTCCTCACAGACGTCGAGCGCCGCGATGCGCGCGTAGGTTCCGTCCATCGACTCCAGACCACAGAAGGCACACGCCATCGGCCGCTCCTCCCCAGGGGCCTCAGCGTAGCGTCAAGCCGCCCCCGAGCGCTCGTCGAGGGACTGTCGATGGTCCAGGCCACATCCCGCCGACGAGACACAGAGTCTGCAGGGCGCGGATCCGCTCCCAGAGACCATGCATGCCACATGCAGGAGAGCCTGCGAGTCGGCCCCCGCTGCGGTCCTCCCAGACAACCCATTCCCGACCCGGCGTCGACCATGCGGATCCGCCCCTCATAGGCTAGGACTGCGGACCCAGACCCGAAGGTGTGCATGAGCCAGGAAGGCGCCGCGCTGTCCCCCCTGAAGAAAGCGCTGCTCGCTGTCCAGAGCCTCAAGAAGAAGCTCGCCGAGTCCGAGGCCGGCAAGCGGGAGCCCATCGCTGTCGTCGGCGTCGGACTGCGGTTTCCCGGCGGCTCTGACGACCTCGACTCGTACTGGCGCCTCCTCCGGGACGGCGTCGACGCGATCTCGGAGGTCCCGCCAGACCGGTGGGACATCGACGCCCTGTACGATCCCGATCCGGCCGCACCGGGCAAGATGGTCACCCGAAACGGTGGCTTCCTGGGTGACGTCTCCCGCTTCGACGCAGGGTTCTTTGGGATCTCCCCCCGCGAGGCCCTGGAGATGGATCCGGCCCAGCGGCTGCTGCTCGAGGTGGCCTGGGAGGCCCTCGAGCAAGCTCACCTGCCCGCTGACAGCCTTGAGCGCTCGAAGACCGGTGTCTACGTCGGCCTCGGCCTCTCCGACTACGCGCGACGCCACTTCCTGAGCGATCAGCCCGAGGTGATGTCCGCCTACTCGGGCACCGGCGGCTTCCTCTCCGTCGCGGCCGGACGGATCAGCTACGCGCTTGGCCTCAGCGGGCCCGCCGTCACGGTCGACACCGCCTGCTCCAGCTCCTTGGTGTCGATCCACCTCGCCGTGCAGTCCCTCCGCAACGGCGAGACCGATCTCGCACTCGCGGGTGGCGCGAACCTCCTGATCTCGCCCGAGCCGACGATCTACTTCTCGAAGCTCCAGGCCCTGGCCCCCGACGGCCGGTGCAAGACCTTCGACGCCTCCGCCGACGGCTATGCACGCGGCGAGGGTGCGGGCCTGGTCGTGCTCGAGCGCCTCTCCGACGCGCTGAAGAACGGACGACGCATCCTCGGCGTGATCCGGGGCTCCGCGGTCAACCAGGACGGCAAGTCCAACGGCCTCACGGCACCGAGCGGGCGCGCCCAGCAGGCGGTCGTCCGCGAGGCCCTCGCCAACGGTGGGCTCTCCCCCGACGATGTCGACCTCATCGAGGCGCACGGCACCGGCACGCCACTCGGCGACCCCATCGAGCTCGACGCCCTCAAGGCGGTCTTCGGCCAGCGAGAGTCCGACCGCCCGCTGTACGTCGGCTCCGCAAAGACCAACTTCGGTCACCTCGAGACCGCCGCAGGCGTGGCCGGATTCGTGAAGCTGCTGCTCACGCTCCGTGGTGAGGGCGTGCCGCCGCACCTGCACCTGAAGCAGGTCAATCCGCGCATCCAGCTCGATGGCACCCCGCTGACCATCCCGACGGCCTTCGTGCCGTGGAGCGAGGAGCGCCCGCGGGTCGGTGGTGTGTCGAGCTTCGGACTCTCGGGCACGAATGCCCACATCATCGTGGAGTCGCCACCCACGACCGCGTCTCCTGCCGCCGCCGAAGGCCCAGCGGTGCTGACGCTTTCAGCCCGCTCCGAGGCTGGACGTCGGGCCCTCGCTGCTGCCTACGTCGAGGCCCTCGACGGCGCCGAGCTGCCCGCCCTCGCGCACGGTGCACTGCACGGACGCGCCCACCTCACCCACCGCCTCGCCCTGTCCGCTGCCGATGCCGCCGACGCCCGAGCGCGCCTGCAGACCTGGCTCGACGAGGGCCAGAGCGAGGGTGTCCTCACCGGAGAGGCCGCGGGACTGCCGCCCGAGGTCGTGTTCCTCTTCACCGGGCAGGGCAGCCAGTACCCCCACATGGGCGCCGGCCTGTACGAGGCCGACGCGGTCTTCCGCGAGGCCTGGGACGCCGTGGCTGCGGCTGTAGACGCCCACCTCGATGTGCCGCTGCGCGACGTGGTCTTCCCGGCTGATGCCGACGACAAGCGGATCCACCTCACACAGTACACCCAGCCCGCCCTGTTCGCGCTCCAGGTGGCGCTCGCCCGCACCTGGGCCAGCCGTGGCGTGACGCCTGACGTCGTCGTCGGGCACAGCATCGGTGAGCTGGCCGCGGCCCACGTCGCCGGTGTGTTCTCCCTGGAGGATGCCGCCAAGCTCGTGGTGGAGCGGGGCCGCCGCATGGGCGAGCTCCCCCGCGACGGTGCCATGCTCGCCGTGTTCGCCGACGAGCCCACGGTGGCTGCCGTGGTCGCCGAGCACACCGGCGACGTCGACATCTCGGGCACGAACAACCCCACCGAGACCGTGGTCTCCGGCAAGGCCGCGGCCATCGACGCCATCGAGGCCCACTTCGAGGCCGAGGGCACGAAGACGCGGCGCCTGCGCGTGAGCCACGCCTTCCACAGCCCACTGATGGAGCCGATGCTCGAGGGCTTCGAGGCGGTGGCCCGCAGCCTGACCTTCCACGAGCCCGAGATCCCGGTCGTCTCCAACCTGTCGGGCGCCGAGGAGACCACGGCCCTCACCGAGCCGACGTACTGGGTGCGCCACGTCCGGCACGCGGTGCGCTTCGCGGATGGCATGGCCACCCTGAAGGCCGAGGGCCACAGCCTCTTCCTCGAGCTTGGGCCGCGGGGCATCCTCGGGAACATGGGTGCGCGGTGCTACGGCGCCACGCCAGCCACCTGGCTGCCGAGCCTGGAGCGGGACGCCGACGACCACCTCACCCTGCTCGCCGCAGCAGGCGGCCTGCACGCTCAGGGTGTCGAGGTCGATCTCGGCGTGCCCGAGAGCCCGATGGTCGACCTGCCGCCCATGGCCTGGCAGCGCGAGCGCTACTGGCTGGAGCCTCTGCAGCGGGCCGCCGCCTCTGCAGATCCCCTCGCGGACGCCGTCGTGGAGCTGCGCTGGCGCCCCGCACCGGTCCACGAGGTCCCCGCCGGCAGCGAGACCTGGGCCGTGCTCGGCGACGAGGCCCTCGCCTCCGCTCTCGAGGCACGCGGCCGCAGTGTCGCGCGCGAGCTGACGGACGGCCTCGCCGGCATCGTGTTCGCCGCGAGCCAGGCCGGACCAGGCGACGAGACGACCCTCGCCGCCTTTGCCGCCGCCCGCGAGGCCGTCGCCCGCGGCGTGCCGCTCTGGCTGGTGACTCCGGGGGTGCACGGCACCACCGAGGCGGGCGTCTGGGCCTCGCCGCTCTGGGGCCTCGGCCGGGTGATGGCGCTGGAGCAGCCCGACGCCTGGGGTGGGCACGTCGACGTGGTCGGCACGCCCGACGCCGACGCCATCGCCGCCGCCATCCTCGGCGGCCGCGGCCCTCTCCTGCTCAAGGACGGCCGCGCCCTCGAGGGCCGCCTGGTGCCGAGCCGCAAGGCCCTCGGCACCCAGCCCGAGCTCTCCGGCACCTGGCTCGTCACCGGCGGCTTCGGCGATCTGGGCCGCCGCACCTGCACCTGGCTCGCGGACAACGGTGTCCGAACGCTCTGCCTCCTGTCCCGCTCCGGCGCCTCCACCGAGGCCGCCGAGGCCATGCTGACCGCGCTCCGTGCACGCGGCGTGAAGGTCCACCTGGCCAAGGGAGATGTCACCTCCTCGAAGGTGGTGCGCGCGGTGGTCGCCAAGCTCCCCGAGCTCTCGGGCATCGTGCACGCGGCCGGCACCAACGACGACGCACTGCTCCCCCAGCAGGACGACGACCGGGTGCTGAAGGTCCTCGGAGCCAAGGTCCAGGGCGCCTGGAACCTCCACCAGGCGACCCTCGAGCACGACCTGCAGGGGTTTGTGTGCTTCGGCTCTGCTGCAGCGACCGTGGGCGTCCCCGGGCAGGCCAACTACGCGGCGGCCAACGCCTTCCTCGATGCCCTCTGCCGCTTCCGGCGCGCCCACGGCAAGGCAGCCCTCTCCCTCGGCTACGGCCCGTGGGCCGAGGGCGCGATGGTCGAGGGCGTCGGCGACGCGGTGCGCAAGCGCTGGTCCGCGGAGGGCATCGGCCTGCTCGACGCCGACGACGCCCTGGCCATCCTGGGCCGCGCGCTCGGTGGAGGCACCGCCGATCCGGTCGTCGCTCCCTTCGCCTGGGACACCTACGCGGCCTCGCGCCCCGCACCGCTGCCACTGCTCTTCGAGCTCGGCGGGGAGCCCGAGGCGGTGGAGTCCGGCCTGGTCGGTGAGCTGCGCGCAGCGCCCGCCGATGCACGCAAGACACGCCTGGTCGACGCGCTCAGGGGCCTCGTGGGCTCGGTCCTCGGCTTCGACGCGAGCCGCCGGGTCGACGCCAAGCAGGGCTTCTTCGACGCGGGCATGGACTCGCTCATGGCGATGGACCTACGCAACCGGCTGCAGACCGCCCTGAGCGTCCCGCTGTCCGCCACGCTGGCCTTCGACCACGCCAACGTCGATCTGCTGGCTGACCACCTCCTCGCGGTGCTCGAGCTGGCCGACTCCGAGGCCGAGGTCGTCACCGACGCCCCCGTCGCCCGCGACCTGGCCGAGCCCATCGCCATCGTCGGCGCGTCCTGCCGCTTCCCCGGCGGCGTCACCGACATGGCCTCTTGGTGGGCACTGCTCGACTCCGGCACCGATGCCATCCGCGTCGTGCCGCGCGACCGCTTCGACGTCGACGCCTACTTCGACCCCGCGCCGGCCACGCCCGGCAAGCTCTACGCCCGCGAGGGCGGCTTCGTCGACGGCCTCGAGGACTTCGATCCCGCCCACTTCGGCATGTCTCCTCGCGAGGCCGCCTCGCTCGACCCGCAGCAGCGACTCCTGCTCGAGACCAGCTGGCACGCGCTGGAGGACGCCGGCATCGCCCCTCGCAGCCTCGAGGGCAGCGCCACCGGCGTCTACGTCGGCATCGGCTATGCCGAGTACGGACGCCGCTTCGAGCCCACGAACACGGGCGGCGAGGTCGATGCCTACTCGGGCACCGGCAACGAGACGAGCTTCGCAGCCGGCCGCGTGTCCTACACCCTCGGTCTGCGCGGCCCCGCCCTCGCGGTAAACACCGCCTGCAGCAGCTCGCTGGTGTCGCTCCACATGGGCGTGCAGGCACTGCGCAGCGGGGAGTGCGATCTGGCGCTCGCCGGCGGCGTCAACGCCATCGTCGGGCCTGAGACCACCATCCAGATGAGCCAGCTCCGGGCACTCGCACCGGACGCCCGCTGCAAGACCTTCGATCACCGCGCCAACGGCTACGTGCGTGGCGAGGGCGCCGGCATGGTGGTGCTCCAGCGCCTCTCCGACGCGCTAGCCGGAGACCGGCCTATCCTCGCCGTGATCGAGGGCTCGGCGATCAACCACGACGGCCGCTCCTCCGGGCTCACCGTCCCCAGCGGCGCCGCCCAGCAGGCTGTCCTCCGGTCCGCCTGGCGCGACGCCGGCATCGACCCGGCCGAGGCGGACTACGTCGAGTGCCACGGCACCGGCACCAAGCTCGGCGACCCCATCGAGATCCGCGCCATCGGCGAGGTGATGACCCAGGGACGCCCCGCGGAGCGCCCCCTGGGCGTCGGCTCCGCCAAGACCAACGTCGGCCACCTCGAGGCCGGCGCCGGCATCATCGGCGTGCTCAAGGTCGTCGCCGCACTGAACGCCGAGCGCATTCCGCCGCACCTGCACTTCGAGGCGCCGAATCCCGCGCTGCCCCTCGGTGAGTTCCCCATCGAGGTGACCGCCGATGGACGGCCCTGGCCCCGTGGTGAGCGGCGTCGCCTGGCGGGTGTCAGCTCCTTCGGCATCTCGGGCACGAACGCCCACATCGTCCTCGGAGAGGCCCCGGCTCGGGCCGCCCGGGATCTGTCGACCGAGCGCCCCCTCCACCTGCTCACGGTGTCTGGCCGCACGCCCGAGGGCCTCGCTGCCTCGGCCGGCGCACTGCACGCCCACCTAGAGTCCTCGGACGTGCCCCTGGCGAGCGTTGCCTACACGCTCAACACCGGCCGCTCGGCGCTCGCCCACCGGGGTGCGGTCGTCGCGTCAGACCGCGACTCCGCCCTCGCCGGCCTCGCCAAGCTGGCCACCGGCAAGGGAGCGGTCACCGGCAAGGCCGAGGAGGCCCGCCTCGTCTTCCTGTGCACGGGTGCTGGTCCGCAGCGGGTCGGCATGGCCCGCGCGCTCTACGAGACCGAGCCTGTCTTCCGCGCCGCCCTCGACGAGTGCGCCCGGCTGCTCGAGCCGCACCTCGAGCGCCCGCTGCTCGATGTGCTCTACGGCGAGGGCGAGACCGACAAGACCAGCGTGCTCCACAGCCTCGCCTACACGCAGCCCGCGATGTTCGCGCTCGACTGGTCCATGGCCCAGCTGTGGAAGTCCTGGGGCGTCGAGCCCGACGCCGTGATCGGTCACAGCACCGGCCAGTTCCCCGCAGCGGCCCTCGCAGGCGTGTTCTCCCTCGAAGACGGCCTGCGCCTGATGGCGATCCGCGGACGTCTGATGTCGAGCGGGCCCCCCGTCGGCTCCATGGTCGCCTGCTTCACGACGCCTGAGCGCGTGCGTGCGGCCCTCGAGGGACACGAGGAGCGCGCCTCTATCGCCGCGATCAACGGCCCCGAGGAGGTCGTGATCTCCGGGTACAGCGACCCGGTCGACGGCATCGCAGACGCCCTGGAGGCCGAGGGCATCGAGATCCGCCGCCTGCGGATCAGCCACGCCGCCCACTCCATGGTGATGGACCCGGTCCTGGCCGAGTACGAGGCGCTGGTGCGCTCCATCGCGCTGCACACGCCCCGGATCCCCCTCATCGAGAACGTCGAGGGCAAGGTCGCCGGCGACGAGGTCACCGACCCGGCCTACTGGGTCCGCCACATGCGCGAGGGCGTGCAGTTCCTCGCGTCGATGGAGACCCTGACGGAGCTGGGCTTCCGGCACTTCCTCGAGCTGGGCAACCACCCGATCCTGTCCGGCAATGGCGCCCGCTGTCTCGAGGGCCGCGTCGAGGCCAAGTGGTACCCCTCCCTGCGCCGCAAGACCGATGACTGGGAGCAGCTGCTCGAGACCGCAGGTCGCCTGCACGCCGACGGTGTCACCATCGACTGGGCCGGCTTCCACGCTCACGCTCCGGGCCAGGTCGTGCACCTGCCGGGCACGCCGTTCCAGAAGAAGCGGCACTGGGTCGACCGTCCCGAGCGTGCCGCCGAGCAAGCGGGTCGGGTCGGCGATGACTGGCTGTACCGCATCGACTGGGCCGCCTCGGACGCCGCCCCCGCCGACCGCCACGGGCCCGTGCTCCTCCTCGGCGACGGCGACGGCCTCGCAGCGACGCTCGCCGCTCGCCTCGACCGCCCCGTGACCTGCGCTCAGCACGCAGACGCCCTCGACGTATCCAGCGACACCTGGAGTGCCGATCTCGGCGACCCCGAGCAGGTCGCGACCCTCCTCGAGGCCTCGGGCGCCGAGGACGTCGTGGTGCTGGAGGCCCTGACAGCAGGCTCCGACGATCCCATCGCCAGCGCGACGCCTGGCACCCGGGCCGCACTCCACGCGGTGCAGGCCGCGGCCGCCCGTCGCGGCGTGCGGGTGCTGCTGGTCACGCGCGGAGCCCGCAGCGTGGCGGGTGAGCCCATCGCCAACCTTCACCAGGCAACGCTCCACGGCCTCGGCAACGTGGCGTCGATCGAGCTGCCCGACCTGCGGGTGATCCGGGTCGACCTCGACCCGGCTGGACGAGACGACGCCGGTGCCCTCGAGACGGTCCTCGGGAGTGACGACACCGAAGATCAGGTCGCGTTCCGCGAGGGCGCCCGGCACGTTCCGCGGCTGGTCCGCGACGAGACCGTGCCCACCGATCCACCTGACCTGACGGCGGGCACCTGGTGGATCACGGGCGGCTACGGCGCCCTGGGCCTGAGGGTCGCCGGCTGGCTCGTCGAGCACGGCGCTACCCACCTCGTGCTCACCAACCGCTCCGAGCCCAAGGGCGACGCCGTCGCCGCCATCGAGCGCCTGCGGGAGCGGGCCACGGTCACAGTCATCCCCGGTGACGTAGGAGCGGACGGCGAGGTCGAGCGCATCCTCGCCGCCTCCACGGAGGCCGGCAACCCTGCCCTCGCAGGGGTGGTGCATGCCGCAGGCGTCCTCGACGACGGCTCTCTCCTGCGCTTCGACTGGAGCCGCTTCGTCGGCGTCTGGGGTCCGAAGGTCGCGGGCGCGTGGAACCTACACCAGGCCACGAAGGACCTCGATCTTCAGGCCTTCGTCCTGTTCAGCTCGGCGGCCTCGATGATCGGCAGCGCCGGCCAGGCGAACTACGCCGCCGGCAACGCCTTCATGGACGCCCTGGCCCACCACCGGCGCGCGCTCGGACTGCCCGGACAGTCCCAGTGCTGGGGCCCATGGGGCAGCGTCGGCCTGGCCACAGAGGCCAAGCGAGCCTGGGAGAAGGGCGGTGTGTTCCCGCTCGTTCCCGCGCAGGGTGTGGCCGTCATGGGGCGCCTCCTCGGCCACGCCGAGGCCCAGGTCGCCATCACCCACCTGGACTGGTCGCTCTTCGGCCCCCACCTCGGCTTCGTGCCCGGCTACCTCTCGGACCTCGTGCCGCGGGCCGAGGTCACCTCGACCGCCGGCGTCGTCGATCTGCTCAAGGGCACCGAGGTCGCCCAGCGCCGAGCCGTCCTGCTGGAGACCCTGGCCAGCCACGTGGGCGCCATCCTCGGCCTCGAGGCCCACGAGGTCGACCCTGCGCTCGGCTTCTTCGACGCCGGCATGGACAGCCTGATGGCCGTCGAGCTGGTGTCGCGTCTCAAGGGCGAGCTGGGCATCCCGCTGCCTGCCACCCTCGCCTTCGACCACCCGAACCTCGACGACCTCGCGGACTGGCTACTCGCCGACGCGCTGGATCTGTCGGCCCCCGAGGCCTCACCGGCAGCACACGCCGCTGCCGAGCTGGACGAGCCCATCGCGATCTGCGGCATCTCCTGCCGCATGCCCGGTGGGGCCTCCTCGCCCGAGGCTTTCTGGGAGCTGCTGCGGTCCGGCCGCGACCCGATGATCCCCGTGCCCCCCGACCGGTGGGACGTCGACGCCTACTACGACCCGACCCCCGCCACGCCGGGCAAGATGTACGTCCGCGAGGCGTCGTTCGTCGACGACGTGGACCAGTTCGACCCCGAGTTCTTCAACGTCTCGCCGCGCGAGGCGGCGAGCATGGACCCGCAGCAGCGCCTGATGCTCGAGGTCAGCTGGGAGGCGCTGGAGCGCGCACGCCTGGCCACCCCGAGCCTGAAGGGCAGCCGCGTGGCGGTGTTCGTCGGCGTTGGTGACTCCGGCTACCTCCAGCGGTTCCAGAAGCCGGGCGGTGAGCTCTACGCCGACACCTACGCCGGCACCGGCTCGCTCTCGGCCTTCGTCTCCGGTCGCGTCGCCTACGTGCTCGGCGTCCACGGGCCCAACCTGGCCCTGAACACCGCATGCAGCTCGTCGCTCGTCGCGACCCACCTCGGGGTCCAGGCCCTCCGGAACGGCGAGTGCGAGGCTGCGCTCGTCGGCGGCGTCCACCTGATGCTGTCGCCCGAGAACTTCGTGTACGTCAGCCAGCTCAAGGCACTGGCGTCCGACGGACGCTGCAAGACCTTCGACGCCGCCGCCAACGGCTACGGGCGTGCGGAGGCCTGCGGCATGCTCGTCCTCAAGAGGCTCTCGGA
Source organism: Pseudomonadota bacterium (assembly GCA_002862545.1). Taxonomy (GTDB): domain Bacteria; phylum Myxococcota_A; class UBA796; order UBA796. The sequence goes on along the minus strand of PKDJ01000272.1, from coordinate 9,002 downwards.
TGCCCAGCGCGACGGCAACCCCGTGCTCGCCGTGATCCGCGGCTCTGCCGTGAACCACGACGGCCCCTCCTCGGGCCTCACCGTTCCTTACGGCCCCGCCCAGCGCATGGTCCTCCGCCAGGCCATCCAGCGCGCCGGCGTCGACCCCCTCGACGTGTCCTACCTCGAGGCCCACGGCACCGGCACCGTGCTCGGCGATCCCATCGAGGTACACGCGGTCGAGGCCGAGTACTGCCGCGGTCGCACCGCCGACAATCCGCTCCACCTCGGCGCCGCAAAGGCCAACATGGGCCACGCCGAGGTCGCCGCGGGTGCGGTGAGCCTCGTGAAGATGACGCTCGCGCTACAGGCCGCCGAGATCCCGCCCCTCGCCCACTTCAGCGAGCCCAACCCGGATCTCGATCTCGAGGCGAACCACCTGGTGGTCGACACGAGTCCGGTCCCCTGGCAGCCCGGCGACCGCCCGCGGATGACCGGCATCTCCAGCTTCGGCCTCGGGGGCACCAACGCCCACGTGATCATGGCGGAGGCCCCCGCGGCCACGCCACAGCCGGCCAAGGGCGACTCCGAGCGCGCGCTGCACTTGCTCGCCCTCTCGGGCCGCGACCCGGGCGCGCTGCGGGAGCAGGCCGTCCAGTATGGCGAGCTGCTCGCCGCCGGCGCCGACCTCGCCGACGTGGCCTGGTCGGTCAACACCACGCGGATGCCCTGGGAGCATCGCCTCGCGCTGGTCGCCTCGGACAGCGACGAGGCCGCGAAGAAGCTCGCTGCGTTCGCAGCCCACGGCTCGGCCCAGGCCCTGCAGACGGGTGTGGTCCGCTCTCGGAAGCCCCGCGTCGCCTTCCTCTTCAGCGGTCAGGGCAGCCAGTACGTCGGTATGGGCCGTGCGCTGTACGACGCGCACCCCGTCTTCCGCGAGACGGTGGATCGCTGCGTCGCCATCGTCGACCCGCTCCTCGACCGCCCCATCCTCGACGTGATCTTCGCCGATGCCGAGGACCGCACCGTCCACGACACGCGCTACACCCAGCCCGCGCTGTTCGTGATCGAATACGCCCTCGCCCAGCTGTGGCTGTCGTGGGGCGTGCAGCCCGATGCGGTGCTCGGCCACAGCATCGGCGAGCTGGTCGCCGCCTGTGTCGCCGGCGTCTACAGCCTCGAGGACGGCCTGCGCTTGGTCGTCGCGCGCGGCGCCGGAATGGCCGATCTGCCGCGCGATGGTGCCATGTACGCCGCCTTCGCTCCAGAAGAGGCCGTCTTGGCTGCGATGGAGCCCCATGGCGACGCCGTCTCCATCGCGGGCATCAACAACCCCACCGAGACCGTCATCTCCGGCAAGACGGAGGCCGTGCACGCGGTCGCCGACGCGCTGAAGGCGCAAGAGCTCGACGGCCGACACCTCACGGTCTCCCACGCCTTCCACTCGGCGCTCATGGACCCGATGCTCGACGCCTTCGAGGCCGTCGCCGCATCCATCCAGATGCAGTCCCCGAAGCTGCCGCTGGTCAGCAACGCGGACGGACAGCTGGCCGGCGACCGCGTCCTCGACCCCCGCTACTGGCGCGACCAGGTCCGCAACGCGGTGCGCTTCCTAGACGGCAGCCGCACCCTCGATGACATGGGCATCAGCCTGTGCATCGAGTGCGGTCCGCACCCAACCCTCTCCGGCTCGATCAAGCGCACCGGCCTCGACATGGCGCTCCTGCCCTCGCTGAAGCGCGACACGGACGACCTCGGGACGCTCCTGGCCGCTGCCGCCGGCGCCTGGACCCGCGGCGCAGCCCTCGACTGGCAGGCCTACGACGCCCCGTGGACCCGCTGGACGGTCGACCTGCCGACCTACCCCTTCCAGCGTCGTCGGATCTGGATGGACGCCGAGGAGTGGCCGGGCCGCAAGGCGGCCTACCGTGACTGGCTCGTCGAGCCCACGTGGCTGCGGCGCGACGCTCCAGGCGTTGGCGACGCCTCGGGCCGATGGGTCCTGCTCGGTGATCCGGGCGGCACCGCAGCGGCCCTCGCCGACATCCTCCGCAAGCGGGGAGCCACCGTCGAGGTGCAGCAGGGCGTTCCTGACGACCTTTCCTCGCTCTCGGGCGCGGACCACGTCGTCCACCTCGCAGGCCTCGCGGTGACCGATGCCGATGACGGCGCCATCACGGCCGCCTGGGACCTCGCCCGCGCGGCCCGCGGGCTAGCAGGCACGCGACTGCAGGTGGTGACCCGCGGCGTGCAGGCCATCGGCGAGGACGCCCCCACCTTCCCAGGCCAGGGGCCACTGTGGGGCCTGTGCCGCGTGATCCGACTGGAGCACGCCGCCCTCGACTGCCGCATCGTCGATCTGCACCCCGAGCCCGGCCGAGCCGGCGAGACCGAGGCCCTGGCCGACGCGCTGCTCGCCAGCGACGACGAGCCCGAGGTCGCCCTGCGTGACGGCCGGTGGATTGCCCGCCTGGCCCGCGTAGACGACCTACCCACCCCCGTGGATGTCTCCGGTGAGGGTGCGTGGCTCGTCACTGGCGGCCTCGGCGACCTCGGCCGCGAGGTCGCACGCTGGCTCGCCGGCCGCGGCGCCTCGCATGTGGTCCTCACCTCCCGCCGCCCCCCCTCCGAGGAGGCCCAGGCGGTGATTGCCGAGCTGGAGGCCGGCGGCACGACGGTCCTCGTCGCACGAGGCGACGTAGGCAAGGCCGACGACGTGCAGCGCATCCTCGGCGAGGTCGACGCCGCCGGCGTCCGCCTGCGCGGCGTGATCCACGCGGCTGGCGTGCTCGCAGACGGCCTCCTGGTCAACCAGACGGCCGAGCAGTTCGCCAAGGTCTTCGGGCCGAAGCTGACCGGCACGATGGTGCTCCACGAGGCCACCAAGGACCTCGACCTCGACGCCTTCGTGCTCTTCAGTGGCGGTGCCTCGCTGATGGGGTCCCCAGGTCAAGGCAACTACAGCGCCGCCAACGCCTTCGAAGACGCCTTCGCACACTGGCGTCGCGCCCAAGGACTGCCCGCAGTGTCTCTCAACTGGGGCGCATGGGCCGAGGTCGGAATGGCCGCGCGGCTTGGTGCCGGTCACGCCAAGCGTCAGGCCAGCGAGGGCATCCACCAGATCCCCGTGAAGGACGGCATGGCCGCCATGGGTGCGCTGCTGAACCACCCCTCGGGGCAGGTCGGCGTCCTCCCCGTGGACTGGCCCATGTTCGTGGAGGTCTTCCACCAGGGCCAGCCGCCGCCCTTCCTGCGCGGCCTCGTCGGAGGCACCGCTACGGTCACGACCGTCACCGAGACGGCGCCCGCTGCCGACGTGACCGAGGCCCCCGAGCGCGGCGGGCTCCTCGGCCAGCTCGGTGGCCTCGACGAAGCTGCCCGGCAGACCGCCGTGGCGGCCTTCATCCAGGCCAAGGCCATCGAGGTGCTCGACCTGCCTCGCGACCGTGAGCTGGACCACGAGCAGCCGCTGATCGAGCTGGGCCTCGACAGCCTGCTCGCGGTGGAGCTGAAGAACGCGCTCATGGACGACGGCGTCGACCTCCCCGTCGCCCGCGTGATGACCGGCCCTCCCATCGACACGCTCACGGCCATGACGCTGACCAAGCTCGAGGAGCTCGAGGCCGAGGCCGAGGCCGCACCGGCCGACGAGCCTGGCCCGACCATGCCGTTCCCGAAGGACGAAGACCCACAGGCCAAGGTGGTCGCGACGCCCATGACGCCCGCCGAGGGGCACGTGGTGCCCTTCAACCCCATCGTGAGTCACCTCGTGGTGTTCGCGCTCGGCATGGTCGTCGTCGTCCTCCTGTACGTGGTCGGCACGGCGGCCTCCCGAGACTCGGGCGAGACCGCCGACAAGCCCAAGACGGAGCAGCAGGCACCCAAGTCGAAGACCAAGGCGCGCCGGCCACGCTAGCGCGCCGAGCCGAGTGGAGCGGAGGCCCTGTCGTCTACAGGAAGCGCGCGACGCCGGTGATGCCGTCGTCGTGGTCGTCCTTGGCCCAGCCATGCTCTGGCTCCACCAGCTCAGCGATGCGGTCCATGAGCACCGCTGTGCGGTCCTGGAGACCCTCGACATGCTGACGCTCGGAAGACGGGACGAAGGGCTGGTGCCCCTCGATCGCGGGCACCTGGTAGGGCGCGCCGAACCGCACCGTGATCGTCCCGCCTCCGGGACGTCCCATCGGACGGTCCGGCTCGAATGTCTGTGGGACACCGCTGATGCCCACAGGCACGATCGGCAGACCGAGCGCGAGAGCGGCCTGCACCGTGCCAGGCCGTCCCGGCGTCAACCGGGTCGAGAACACCCCCTGGGGGAAGACATTGAGGTCGTGGCCCGCGGAGAGCAGGACCCGGGTGCGGGCCAGCGTCGCCTCCATCATCGCGGCAAACAACGCCTCCACGGCCTCGCGCCAGGTCTCCCGCGCCGGGTCGAAGGGCCTCCCCAGCAGGTCACGTCGACGCTCCTGGAGCGCCGCATACACGCCCTCGTCGGGGAGTGGCAGCCCGTGGTCGAGGTGCGACCGCAGCGTGCGGTACTCCTCCTCCGAGGGAGGGCGGTCATGGACCTCGTCGAAGTCCGCCGACAGAATCCAGCCCCTGGAGGCCAGCGGAATGTTGCCGGTGACATCCAGGAAGGTCGCCCGCCACTGCACGTCGTAGCTGCGCGGCTTGACCCAGTTGACGAGTGACCGTCCACGTCGGTAGCAGACCCACCGCATGGCCACCCAGTCATGACGATGCGTGTGGTTCGTGGCGAACAACACAGGCCCGGAGGGCAGCCACTCGAACCCCTCCACGACGAACTGGACCCGTCGGCCCGGCAGGCGCATCACCGCCGCGATGAGGCCCGCAATCGACCCTGTGGCGAGTCCCCACGGAGCCACTCTGCGGCTCGTCAGGGTGTCGAGGGTCACGCGCTGCTTGCCCAAGGGCCCTCCTTGCAGGACAGACTATTGCGCAGGAGGCCGTCCATGCCTCTGCGGGGCACTTGTCCGAGCGCGGAGAGCGCGCCATGTCCGCTGACGCGATAGCCAGCCGAGTATCGAGGCGAGGGGTCATGCAGCGCAGCTGGGGCATCGGAGCAGTGGCACTCACGGCAGCGCTCGTCGCAGCGGGCGTGGCCTTTCGCGTAGCGAGCCCAGAAGGCTCTGGCTCGAGCTCCGCATCCCACCTCGTCAGCACCGTCGCACCCGCTGCAGGCGAAGCACGGCCCAACGTGCTGCTCGTGGTCTGGGACACCGTGAGGGCAGACCGCCTCTCTCTGTACGGTCACAGCGCACCCACGACGCCCTTCCTCGAGGAGCTCGCCGAGCGCTCGCTGGTCTTCGATGCCGCCATCTCCCCCAGCTACTGGACGCTGCCGTCTCACGTCAGCCTCTTCACGGGGCTTCCCGTCTCGTCTCACGGCACGAACGCCAAGTACCAGTGGCTGGATGATCGCTTCATCACCATCGCCGAGTGGTACGGCGAGCACGGCTACGACACCTACGCCTGGTCGAGCAACCCCAACATCAACAAGGGCGCCAACACGGTCCAGGGCTTCGAGACCTTCCACCAGGCGTTTGGACAGAACCGCTGGCGTCGGATGGTGGAGGCGGACACCCGCAAGCTCATCCACCCGATGGACAAGACCTCGCGACCCAACCCGGACCGCTACCGCAACATCAGTCACCACAAGGCGGGCCGCACCACCGAGGCCGCCTTCACCGAGTGGCTGGACCAGCGAGATGACGCCGAGCAGCCCTTCTTTGCCTTCCTCAACTACATGGAGGCACACGCCTACCGGCTCCCCACGCAGGAGAGCCGCAAGTCGATCATGCCGGACAAGGAGCGCTTCCAGAAGGGGCTGACCACCTCGAACCTGCTCAAGCGGCAGACCAACGTCATGTTCGGGCGCTGGAAGGCCTACATGCCGAAGCAGCGCCGCGCGCTGCTCGACGTCTACGATGCCTCGATCCGCGATCTCGACAAGCTGCTCCGCCGGCTCTTCGAGCAGCTCGAGCTACGGGGAGAGCTGGAGAACACGGTCGTGGTGGTCACCAGCGACCACGGTGAGCAGTTCGGCGAGAACGGCCTCTTCCTTCACAACTTCAGCGTGTATCAGCCGCTGGTGCACGTCCCGCTGTTGATCCACTACCCGAAGCAGCTCGCACCCGGACGGGTCTCCGTCCCGGTCAACACCACCAGCATCTTCGGAACGACACTGGAGCTCACCGGCCTGCCTGCACCAGAGGCCTCGGTTCAGGCCATCGACCGCAACAGTCTCCTGTCCCCCGAGGCACGCCCCGTGGTCGCCGAGCTCACGGAGCCTTGCGCCAATCCCGAGAGGCGGCGCCTGCCCGAAGAGATTCGCGACTGGACGGCGACCTACCAAGCCTACTTCGCTCCAGACGGCACGAAGTACATCGAGGCCTCGAACGGACGTCACGAGCTGTACGACCTCGGTGCAGACCCTCGGGAGAGCGACAACCTCTACGGGGCTCGCGAGACCGACCTCGTCGACAAGCTGAGCGCCTGGCGCGACAGCATTCCGGTGCTCGAGCGCTCCGAGGAAGAGGCCGCTGCCGCCATGGAGCAGCGTGAGAATGCCATCGACCCTGCTCTTCTCGAGCAGCTCGAGGATCTCGGCTACATCGAGTAAGCGACGGAGGGTGCCCCGAGCACCGCACGCGTCGCCAAGACGAAGCGACCCCGCGAGCGCCAGCGCCCGCGGGGTCTCGCGTCTCAGGACCCGGCCCTAGAGGCCAGAGTCACCCGAGTCGTCAGCGGAGTCGGCGGGCTGCTCACCAGAGTCAGCGCCGGTCTCGGCCGTCTCCTCACACTCCTCGCCGAACACATCCGGGCAGAGGTCGCAGTCACTCGGGATGCCATCGCCATCCGGGTCGACCGAGTCGTCGCCGTCCGGGCAGATGTCGCAGCCATCCGGCACGTCGTCGCCATCCGCATCCGCCGTGTCGTCGGAGCCGGGGCACACGTCGCAGGCATCCGGAACGGTGTCGCGGTCTGCGTCCTCTCCGTCGTCGCCGAGCGGACAGACATCACAGGCGTCCGGCACGCCGTCCCCATCGGAGTCGATGTCGGGGCCGTCGCACTCGTCGCAGGCGTTCGGGATGCCGTCGCCGTCGCCGTCGAGGCGGTCATCGCCACCGGGGCACACGTCACAGGCATCGGGCACGGTGTCGAGGTCGCTGTCGATGCGGTCATCGCCGTCGGGGCAGACATCACAGCCATCGGGCACGCCGTCGCCGTCTGCATCCGCCGTGTCGTCGGAGCCGGGGCAAGCGTCGCAGGCGTTCGGCACGCCGTCACCGTCTGCATCCTCCCCGTCGTCACCGATCGGGCAGATGTCGCAGAAGTTGGGGACGCCATCGCGGTCGTCGTCGACCGTGTCGTCACCACCGGGGCACACGTCGCAGCCATCGGGCACGCCGTCACGGTCGATGTCGGCGCCGTCATCGGAGCCGGGGCAGGCGTCACAGGCATCCGGCACACCGTCGCGGTCCGTGTCGGTGTCGTCATCGCCCTCCGGGCAGATGTCGCAGCCATCGGGCACGCCGTCGCCATCGCTGTCCACCAGGTCGTTCGACCCTGGGCAGAGGTCGCAGAAGTCCGGCACGGAGTCACCGTCGGCGTCGTCACTGTCGTCGCCGCCGGGGCACACGTCACAGGCATCGGGGGTCCCGTCGCCGTCGATGTCAAGGCGGTCGTCACCGTCCGGGCACTCGTCACAGCCATCGGCCGTGCCGTCGCCGTCGCTGTCGACGCCATCGTCGAAGCCAGGGCAGGCGTCACAGGCGTCGGGCACGTCGTCGCCGTCCGCATCGGCGCGGTCATCACCGAACGGACAGACATCGCAGTCGTTCGGGATGGTGTCGCCGTCTGCGTCGAGCCGGTCGTCAGAGCCGGGGCACAGGTCGCAGTCGTCGGGCACGGTGTCGCGGTCGCTGTCGATGCGGTCGTCACCACCCGGGCACTCGTCACAGGCATCCGCGACGCCATCGCCGTCGGAGTCTACGTCGTCGGGACCCGTTGGGCACTCGTCACAGCCGTTCGGCACGCCGTCACCATCGGAGTCGAGGCGGTCGTCGAAGCCTGGGCACACGTCGCAGAAGTCCGGAGTGCCGTCGCGGTCGGCGTCGTCGCCGTCGTCGCCACCGGGGCAGACATCACAGGCATCCGGCACGCCGTCACCGTCGATGTCGTCACCGTCGTCGCCGGCGGGGCAGGCATCACAGGCATCCGGCACACCGTCGCCGTCGAAGTCAGCCGAGTCGTCGCCGAGCGGGCACTCGTCACAGGCGTTCGGGACGCCGTCGCCGTCCGCGTCGGCCGCGTCATCGCCGCCGGGGCAGATGTCACAGGCGTTGGGCACGCCATCCGCGTCGTCGTCCAGGCGGTCGTCGAAGCCGGGGCAGTCGTCGCAGCCATCCGGCACGCCGTCGCCATCGTCGTCTGCGTTGTCGTCGAAGCCGGGGCACACGTCGCAGGCGTTGGACACGCCATCGCCGTCGTCGTCGCCCGGGTCGCCGTCGCAGTCGTCGCAGTCGTTCGGGATGCCGTCGCCGTCGCCGTCGAGGCGGTCGTCGCCACCGGGGCACACATCACAGCCGTCAGGGACGGTGTCGCCGTCGCTGTCGACCCGATCGTCCTCGCCGGGGCAGGCGTCACAGGCATCGGCCACGCCGTCGCCGTCACGGTCGACGTTGTCGTCGCCCAGCGGGCACTCGTCGCAGGCGTCCGGCACGCCGTCGCCGTCCGAATCTTCGTCTGGCGCGATGCAGTCGTCACAGTCGTCGGGAACGCCATCGCCGTCGAGGTCGATGCGGTCGTCACCACCGGGGCAGTCGTCACAGGCGTCGGGGACAGTGTCGCCGTCGATGTCGAGCCGGTCGTCGCCCTCTGGGCAGGCGTCACAGGCATCGGCCACGCCGTCGCCGTCACGGTCGACGTTGTCGTCGCCCAGCGGGCACTCGTCGCAGGCGTCCGGCACGCCGTCGCCGTCCGCATCGACATCGGGAGCG
>PKDJ01000031.1 GCA_002862545.1 Pseudomonadota bacterium | reverse complement strand
CTTCTTCTTCTTCCTTCTTCTTCTTCTTTCGAGTGGCGAGGCGCCCCCAAGCGAGGCTTCGCCTGCGCGCTGCAGAATCTGCCGCTCGCGCAGCACGTGCGCCTCGCACTCGCCGCGCACGACGGCGCGCTTGCAGAGCGCCTTGAGCGCGAAGCGGCGCCTCGACGGCGCGCTTGATGATGTCGACACCAAAGCGCTCGGCATCGGGCACATCGAGTCCGTCGAGGACGTTCGAAGCGCGGAGCAGCGCAACGCCGCCCCCGGGGAGGACCCCCTCCTCGACCGCGGCCTGCGTGGCGTGCAGCGCATCCTCGACGCGGGCCTTCTTCTCCTTCATCTCGATCTCGGTCGCAGCACCGACCTTGATGATCGCGACGCCGCCAGACAGCTTGGCGAGGCGCTCCTGAAGCTTCTCGCGGTCGTAGTCGCTGGTCGTCTCGGCGATCTGGGCCTTAATCTGCTTGATCCGGGCCTGGATGTCGTCGTCGGTGCCAGCACCGCCGATGATGACGGTCTCGTCCTTGCGGATGACGACCCTGCTCGCGCGCCCGAGATCGGTGAGGCCGACGTTCTCGAGCTTGATGCCGAGCTCCTCGGCAATCATCCGGCCACCCGTGAGAATGGCGATGTCCTCGAGCATGCGCTTGCGGCGGTCACCGAAGCCAGGCGCCTTGACCGCGGCACCCTTCAGCATGTTGCGCAGCTTGTTGACCACGAGCGCGGCGAGGGCCTCGCCCTCGACGTCCTCGGCGAGCACCATGATCGGCTTGCCGAGCTCGACCACCTTCTCCAGCACCTTGAGGAGATCGCGCATCTGCGTGATCTTCTTTTCGTGGATGAGGATGTACACGTCCTCAAGCACGACCTCCATCCGGTCCGGATCCGTCACGAAGTACGGGCTGAGGTAGCCACGGTCGAACTGCATGCCCTCGACCGTCTCCATCACCGTCTCGAGACCCTTGTTCTCTTCGATGGTGATGACGCCTTCCTTGCCGACCTTGTCCATCGCCTCGGCGATCTTCCGACCGATGTCAGAGTCGCCATTGGCGGAGATGGTGCCAACCTGGGCGATCTCCGCAGAGTCAGCGACCTCGCGAGACATGTTGCGGAGCTCGCTGACGATGGCAGCGGTCGCCTTGTCGATGCCACGCTTCAGGTCCATCGGGCTGTGTCCAGCGGCCACCAGCTTGCTGCCAGTGCGGAAGATGGACTGCGCGAGAACGGTCGCCGTGGTGGTGCCGTCACCGGCCACATCGGAGGTCTTCGATGCGACCTCCTTCACCATCTGTGCGCCCATGTTCTCGAACTTGTCCTCGAGTTCGACTTCCTTGGCGACGGTGACGCCGTCCTTGGTGACAACGGGTGCGCCCCAGGACTTCTCGATGACCACGTTGCGGCCACGCGGCCCGAGGGTCACCTTCACGGCGTCAGCCAGGGTGTCGACCCCGGCGAGGATCTTGTTCTTCGCTTCGACGTCGAAGATGATCTCCTTTGCGGACATCATGCTCTCCTGTCAGTTGAGTGGTGTGGTGCGATTGAATCGAGTGATGCGGCTCAGTCGACGATGCCGAAGATCTCGTCCTCGCGAAGCACGAGGCGGTCCTGGCCGTCGAACTTGATCTCGGTGCCGGCGTAGCGACCAAACACGATGCGGTCTCCGACCTTGACCTGCAGCTCTCGGACGGTCCCATCGTCGAGGAGCTTGCCCTGACCGACGGCGAGAACCTCACCCTCGAGCGGCTTCTCCTTCGCCGTCTCGGGCAGGAACAGTCCGCCGCGGGACTTCTGTGCCTCCTCGACACGCTTCACCAAGATTCGGTCGTAGAGCGGACGAACTTGCATGGTGATCCTCCTTGCGACCCGCGAGCGGCCACGGGTAGCCTGATTCGGTGGAAGGGGCGCCGCTGGCGCCTCACTTGAGCGCGCAAGGGGTAGTCACACCGCGTCATGCGTCAAGCCCTCCCAGCGATTCGTTGAGACGAGCTTGCGAACATCAGCCGAAAACAGAGGGAGGAGCATTGTGACATATCACGTCGATCCTGCCGACAACCTGTTCGACTACTTCCACGGGCACGTGGAGGATGCCCGCTCGGCACTGGGAGTCAGTCTGAGGGACGACACCGTGCTCTACCTCGTGACTCTGCTGACCGAGCGTGCACGCACGGACCGTCCCTCGCCCCCGGAGCACACCCTCGCCGAGCTCCACGCCCGTGCGGCCAGCGAGCCAATCACCGCACAGGCTCGGACCTACCGCGAGCTTGGTGACCGTGCCCTGTGGTTGCTAGGGTGGTTTCGAGAGAGCCTGACCCGACGAACCGTGAGCCCGTCGTACTACGCGCAGATGGGCGCGGCGGCGTACCATCATGTCGACATGGCCTTCAAGGCTGCGTTCGCGGACGCGTTCGGTCCGGTCTTTCGTGAGCTGGCCGACAGCTTCGAAGGGGCCGTCGGGATCGTCGGCCGTGTGCGCGCATCTCATGACGACGCCCCGGATGCTCTCGGGCGACTCTACGCCGCCTGGCTCGATGAGCCCTCGGAGGCACTCGCGGCGCGACTGCGGGCAAGAGGCCTGGTTCTCGTCGGTTCGTCACACGAGGTTTGACCGAGGGGCGGCACCGCAGTAAGACCCCGATTCGCACCGGTACCTGGGAGCCCTGATGGCGCGCATCACGGTCGAAGACTGCCTCGAGATCGTCCCCAACCGCTTCTCGCTCGTCTTGGTCGCCGCAGAGCGCTCGAAGCAGCTGCTCAAGGGCGCACACGCGCTGCTCGACGGCGAGCTCGAGAACAAGGAAGTCGTCACTTCCCTCCGTGAGATCGCTGCCGGTCACTTCGAGATCGACGATTCTGCCGTGCGCGAGCACGACATGTGGAAGCCGCTACATCGTCAGCGGCAGCCCGTGCTCGTCGACGACGAGCTTCCACCTGAACTCTGAGCGCCAGTGCTGAGGAGCTACGATGAACAGAAGGCCTGAGCAGACGTTCGACGTTCGCACGCTGGAGCACAAGCTTCGGAGGCGAGAGCTCACACGTGCACAAGTCCGAGAGTACCTCGCCGCGCTCCCCGACGAGGGCGAGCAGGGCGTGTCCTCCGACGTGCGCTTCAACAACCCCTTCGAGCAGCGCCAATCGGAGCAGAGCGACGAGGGCGACAGCGCCGACGGGAACTGAGGCCATGTCTCGGGTCATTCGCGCGCCACGCGGCACAGAGCTCTCCTGCAAGGGCTGGGTCCAGGAAGCCGCCCTTCGCATGCTGATGAACAACCTCGACCCCGAGGTTGCGGAGCGCCCGGAAGACCTCGTGGTCTACGGTGGCACCGGCAAGGCGGCTCGCAGCTGGAGCGCCTTTGATGACATCGTGCGAACCTTGCGGGATCTGGGCGATGACGAGACGCTCCTCGTGCAGTCCGGCAAGCCGGTAGCGGTCTTCCGCTCCCACCCAGACGCCCCTCGCGTCCTGATTGCCAACAGCAACCTCGTTGGGCAGTGGGCCAACTGGGAGCACTTCGCCGAGCTCGAGAAGAAGGGCTTGATGATGTACGGCCAGATGACGGCCGGCTCCTGGATCTACATCGGCACCCAGGGAATTCTGCAGGGCACGTACGAGACGTTCGTTGCCGCGGGTCGACAGCACTTCGGCACACCTGACCTGCGCGGCAGGATCGTCCTGACGGGCGGCCTCGGCGGCATGGGCGGCGCCCAGCCTCTGGCCGCAACGATGGCCGGTGCTGCCTTCCTGGGCATCGATGTCGACCGACACCGCGTCCAGCGCCGCATCGAGACCGGCTACCTCGATGAGGTCGCTGACGACCTCGACGACGCCATCGCTCGTGTCCAGCGCTACGCCGCCGAGGGCGTTGCTCGGTCCGTGGCTCTCGTTGGCAACTGTGCCGCAGTCATGCCCATGCTTCTCGAGCGGGGCTTCCGCCCAGACCTCGTGACGGATCAGACCTCAGCACACGACCCGCTGCACGGCTACATCCCACACGACCTCACCCTGGCCGAGGCTGACGCTCTCCGCGCATCCGATCCCGAGGCCTACGTGATTCGGTCCAAGGCCTCCATGGCGCGCCACGTCCGGGCCATGGTGGGCTTCCAAGAGGCTGGCTGCAACGTCTTCGACTACGGCAACAACATTCGCGCCATGGCCGTCGAGGGTGGCTTCGAGGGAGATGCCCATATCTTCCCTGGGTTCGTTCCCGCCTACATCCGCCCGCTGTTCTGCGAGGGCAAGGGTCCGTTCCGCTGGTGCGCGCTGTCTGGCGACCCCGAGGACATCTACACCACCGACCGCGCGCTGATGGAGGCGTTCCCCGAAGACACCGCGCTCCACAACTGGCTCACGATGGCCAAGGAGCGCGTGCACTTCCAGGGCCTCCCGTGTCGAATCTGCTGGCTCGGCTACGGCGAGCGAGCCAAGGCAGGGCGCATCTTCAACGAGCTCGTCCGAACGGGCAAGGTCAAGGCGCCCATCGTCATTGGTCGGGACCACCTCGACTGTGGCTCGGTGGCCTCTCCCAACCGCGAGACAGAGGCCATGAAGGACGGCAGCGATGCCGTCGCCGACTGGCCCATCCTCAACGCCATGATCAACGCCGTCAACGGTGCGAGCTGGGTGAGCTTCCACCACGGTGGTGGGGTGGGTATGGGCTACTCCCTCCATGCCGGCATGGTGGTCGTGGCTGATGGCACCGACGCAGCGCAGAAGCGGCTCGATCGCGTGCTGACTAGCGACCCGGGCATGGGAGTCGTTCGCCATGTCGACGCAGGCTACGAGCGCGCCATCGAGGTAGCCCGCGAGCGCGGCGTCGATGTGCCGGGGCTCACCCGCTGACGTAGCGGTCGCTCGCGTCCGGATTTGTCATCGAGGCCATGCGGCCGAACGGCCTGAGAGCAGCCCCGAGGGCTGCTTTCGCTGTTCTTGGCTGTCACCGAACGTAACCCTCGGGTCGGCAGTCGAAGGTTCCCCTGCCCCTCTCGTCTGTGCACCGACGAGACGGACGCCGAGTCCGCGACGGGCTCGGACGTACCGAGCATCGCTGAGACGGGGGAAACATGCGCAACCTGCGAGTCGTGACCAGCCACAACGTGGTCGAGGACGAGGAGATCAAGGAGGTGGCCCGACAGGACCGCACCCGCGCAGACGGAATGGTGATCCAGAAGTACCGTCAGCCCATCTTTCAGCACGCTGCCTACATCCTCAAAGACTACGAAGAGGCGATCGACGTCGCTCAGGAGGTGTTCATCAAGGCACTGCGAGAGCGTCGCCTCTACGACCCGCAGTTCAAGATCAAGGCCTGGCTGTACCGCGTGACGCGAAACCTGTGCTTCAACATGGTTCGTGACCGGCGCCGTCGCTCGGCCATTCTAGAGACCATCCCGAAGAAGCGTGACGATGCCGCTGTGCAGGACCGACTGGTGTTTCAGAACGAGCAGCAGCGGGCCATCTTCGAGGCTCTCGACCACCTGAGCCCTGATCATCGCGAGATCCTGCAGCTTCGCTTTTACCAGGACCTGTCGTATGCGGAGATCAGCCACGCTCTCGGCATCAAGCTTGGAACCGTCATGAGCCGCTTGTCACGTGCCAAGCGTCGACTCGCGGAAGTGATCGACAGCTCGGGTGTTGAGATCGCGTGATGTCCTTCCCCCGAGGACACCGTTCCTCCCCGGAGCTCGAATGCGCTGCCGTGACGTACGCCCGATGCTGGTCGCTTTCGCGGATGACGAGGTCTCACGCAGCGGCCGCGCACTCATCCGTGAACACCTCGCCACATGCCGATCGTGTCGCCGCCTGGCTGCGCAACTGGATGCAGCCACTCCGCGGGCAGCGCTCATCGTTCCCGCAGCGACTCAAGCCCGTCTCGAGGCGACCGTCACGTATACCCACCTCTCGACGCTAGCGGCTGCGCGACCGGTCGAACAACGCAGTCGTCGCCACGCGGCTTGGCTGGAACAGAAGCTGCCAGTGTCCCGAGCCACCCTCCTGGCCTATGCCGGCATACTCGTCGTCGCGCTTGGCTGGGGCTTCGCACAGCAGGCTCGAGTGACAACCGTGCCAGAGCCCGTCGCGGCCGCCCCCAGTCTGCCCGCTGGACAGTTTCGCCCTGCCAGCTGGAGCCCACCTCCGGGCGTGGACGAGACCTCTCGCGCCCCGTAGCCCACTCAAACCCGGCTGTGTCGATCCTCTCGGCTGCCTCGGCCTGCAGAATGATGTCTCGCTCCGCAGTCCTGATGCGGCTGAGGATGGCGGTCTCTCTTCGCTGTCGATTCTAGCGCCGTGAGGCGCCTCCTCGGGCGTCAGCCTTCCCGGGTTGACCGGTCGCTCCCCGCGAGGCTAGCGTGCACTCTACGGGGGTCGAGTTGGGGCAATCCGCACGGGAAACGACGGCTACGCGGAGACTAGAGGCTCTCGCTCAAGCCGGCGCGACGGCTCGGCTGTCTGTCGACACCGCGAGCAGCACGGTCAGTGTCTACCTCTGGTCTGGCAAGGTCGTTGCTGCGGAGTCCGAAGACGATGCGCAGCACTACGGTCGCATCTTGCTGCGCCAGCGACTAGCCAGCTCGGAGCGCGTGGAGACAATTCTCCAAGAAGCAGACGCCATCCACGCCTTCGGCCTTCTGTTCACGGAGGTGCCGGACGCAGCCGCGAGGCGCATCCTCGTCGAGCGCTTCTACCAGTGCTTGTGCGAGTACGTGGCGTCGGATGCATCACCCGCGGAAGCCGAGCTGGGTGCTGTCTTCGTCGACAACCTGCAGCTCGGCCACGACACGAAGGAGCTGGTCGGCATCAGCTGTGCCATGGCCGACACGGCGTCTAAGCTGCAGCCACATGCCTCAGTGGTGCGTGGCCCTCGACCACCAGCAACGCCCCTGCAGCGGGTCGTGCTCACGGTGCTCGGCAGCGGGTCCAGGACCGTCGGCGAGCTGCTGGACGATCTCCCGCTAGAGTCCGTCGCAGGGCGCGCATGCCTGCTCGAGATGCTTGAGAGCGGCTCACTGGTCGCTCCAGTAGAAGACGAGGACCTGATCGTCGAAGACACCGCAACCTACTCGGGCTCCCACACCAGTGAGATCCCGCTCTCATTGCTCGAGTCGAAGCTCGACAGTGACCTCGACCTCGACAGCGCTCCCGACGTCGACATCGACATCGACATCTCGCGGGACGCTCTGTCCTCCGCGGCGAGCGATGCGGCGCTCCGAACACCTCCCCCACAGCGGCCGCCGAGCGGGCTCGGGGAACAGTTCATCGACCCAGCCGACGACGAAGACGACAGCGATCTGCCCACAGTGGCCACCAAGGGTACTGGACAGCTGACGAGCCTCAAGGCGTGGATGCACCACACGTCATCCATGGCTGACGATGACATGGAGGCCTTCAACGACCACGACTACAGCCGTGGAGAGATGAGTGAGGGCAACTTCTCTACGGATTCGCACAACCTCGATCGGGTTGAGGTGGTCGCCATCGCGCAGGAGAGCTCGGGCGGCGACGAACCGACGGCACGCTTCTCCGCGCCCGTGCTCGCGGAGTCCGAGGCCGCGGACAAGCTGGACGTAGCCAACGATGTTCTCTGCACTATCGCCCGCGCCTTCGACAGCGCGGAGGGCCCCGGAAGAGGACGCTCCGCGCTGCAGCTCTTGGTCGATGGAAGCCCCCTGCGCTTCGCGCCAGTTCTCTCGGACCTGACGGTCAAGCGAGACGGCAAGCTCCCTCTCGCCGGTCTCCTGAGCAACCTTCGCGATCGTCCGCCCACGGAGCACCGGCAGCTGCTCAACCAGACACTGCTCGACTTGCTCGAGCGAACGCTGTCGTACGCAGCAGACGAGCTACCCGAAGACACCTTCGACACTGTGCTGGAGGCTGTTGCCGGCTACCGTCAGCGCCTGGGCCGCTGACATGTGGACCCTCCTGGCCAGCACGCTTGCGCTGGCAGGCGTGCTGGACACCTCCGTGCCGGCGGGCACGCCAGAGCCCGGAGGCATGCCTGCCGAGGTCGTGGCGATAGCTCGGGCAGTGCGCGATCAGCCTCTCGGGGACCGGATGGAGGCGGTGAGCCGCCCCCTGCTCGGCCGTCCGTATGCCCTCGACCCCCTCGGCGAGGGCGCTGGGCTCGATGCGGACCCCCTGTCTCGGTACGACATCTTCGACTGCCAGACCTTCGTGGAGGAGGTGCTCGCACTGAGCCTCGCTGCCGATCCGCTGGGGGCTGCGGAGATCCGGGATCAGCTTCGGTATGGAGCCGGGCCTCGGGACTACGTCCACCGCCACCACTTCATGGAGCTGCAGTGGATCCCCAACGCCATCGAGTCTGGCTGGCTGCGTGACAGCACAGCTGACTACGGCGCCACGACCCGTCTCGAGAAGGAAGTCTCTGCGGCGACATGGACAGCCTGGGGACCACGCAGCCGCTTCGCTCACACGAACAATGAGCTCCCCATCGGCACCATGCGACTCGAGGTGCTCTCTCTCGATGACGCCATCACAGCAGCCGAACGAATCAAGCCGGGGACCCTGCTCCTCACCGTACGCGAGGACCGCTCCTGGAGCCCGATCTGGGTGAGCCACATCGGCTTCATCGTCCCGAGCACAGACCACCCAACCGTACGACACGCCACCAAGCTGGGCTCTGGCGGTACGAGGGATCACAGCCTGACCTGGTACTTGGAGCACCTCAAGTCCTACTCCCGGCTGCGCGCCATCGGAGTGAGCTTGCTGGAGCCACGCGAGCAGGGCCCGCGTCTCTCACGGATCAGCCCCTGACACACAACCCGACGAGCCACGCAGCGACCGCTCCCGCTCGTCACTCCGGAGCCCCCTCTCCTGCTGAATTCAGAAGCTTCAGTAGCCAGAGACCCTGTCATTCCGAATGTCGAGGACAGCTCGCGTGAGCACAGAGCGCAGGCGACTCACTCTGTCACGGACCCTCTCGAGTGAGCGTGCTGCCCCCCATCCGGAAGCGTGCGACCGGTCGGGGGGTTAGCGATCGGCGTCCCTGCCGCTCGGGTCTAGAATGTTCTTGGCCGCCGCCGTACAGCTGACATCCACGTCCGACGAGGACGGCAGCCTGCAGACTGCCCACCGCCTGATCCGCCGCGCAGCTCGATACGGCGCGTCGCTCGTGGTGACCCCAGAGCAGACCAACTTCTTGGGCCCACATGACGAGAAGGTCCGCAGAGCCCAGAGCCTTGACGGATCGGTGGTGTCGGGCTTTCGCGACCTCGCCACCGAGCTTGGTATCCACCTGGTCTTGGGCTCCTTCAACGAGCGCTCCGACGAACCGGAGCGCTGCTACAACACCTCTGTGACAATCGGTCCGGATGGCACAATTCTCGCGACATACCGGAAGCTCCATCTGTTCGACGTCGCCTACTCCGACGCTGTGAAGTTTCTCGAATCACGCACGTGCAAGCCTGGCGCATCGCCAGCGGTGGCTCAGACGAAGCTCGGCTGCATCGGACTCTCCATCTGCTACGACCTTCGCTTTCCAGAGCTCTACCGACACTATGTCGACGCCGGAGCGACCATCTTGACCGTGCCGAGCGCCTTTACGCTGACCACCGGCAAGGACCACTGGCACGCCTTGCTCCGAGCGCGCGCCATCGAGACTCAGTGCTGGGTGATTGCCGCCGGACAGTACGGAGCCCACGACGACGATGGACTACGCGAGAGCTATGGCCACTCCATGATTGTGGACCCCTGGGGCCAAGTGGTAGGGATGTGCCCTGACGGTGAGGGCCTCGCACTCGCCGAGATCGATCCATCCCGCACCGCACGGATTCGACAGGGCATGCCCCTTGCCCAGCACCGCCGCCTGTGAGTTGTTCATGTTCCTCCTGTGGTTAGCCTCGTCTGCCCTCGCCGCATCCGGCGACGGCCTCGACTCGGCCCTCGTCGAGGCGGTAGCTGGAGCCTATGGCAAGGCCGTGCCGCGCCAGGCCATCTGCACCACAATCCCCAGGCTGCCCGCTGGGGTAGAGACGAATGTCACTGTAGTCGGTGTCACTCAGCGCCTCGCTGGCTGTCGCCTGCTCGGCATGTGGGTCGATGACACCTGGCGCACGCCAGAAGAAGCCGCAAAGACCGTCCTGGGTGAGGCAGTCTCGGCCGAGGCGCTCGAGGACTGGACCCGCTACGTGCTGCTCGCCTTCGACCAGCTCGACTTCGCCAGGCCCGTGAAGGCCAGCTCGACCGGCAGCGGCTGGAAGGTCGCTGCGACCTTTCACCAGCGCCGTGACACCCGAGGTGGCTCCCTCTACACCGAGGGATCGTTCACGTTCGACAGCGAGGGAGCGCTGGTGGCGTCAGACCGCGACGGCGGTAAGGCGTGGACGACGCGCCTTCGACAGTCGGCCTATCGGGTGGACGGCGTCGACGAGTCGGTCGTGTTTGCCGCGGTGAAGAGCCGTGGCAAGACACTCCAGAAGTGCTTCGATGATGCGTGGTCGTCCGACCTGACACTCGAGGGGCCTGCCCGCATCCAGTGGACGATCGCTGGGGGTAAGGCCAGCGCCCTCGGGATTCTCACGGGTGACGATGGCCATCCCGGACTGGTGAGTTGCTATGGAGCTGCGATCCGGACCATGGCCTTCCCCGAGGGAGCGACCGGAAGCGTCGTGTGGTCCTTTCTCGCTGATCGCCGCGCCGACTAGCGGCCGAGCAGAGCAGCCAGCCGATCCATGCCCCGCAGCGTCACGTCGGGCGGTGTGGACGTGAAGCAGACGCGAATGTGGTTGGGGTACGGTCCGAATGCTGGCCCCGGTGCGGCCAGCACCCCCTGATCGACACAGTCGGAGAGAAAGCCCGGCAGCCCACGCTCGTCGAGCCGCTCACCCACATCGACGAACAGGAATGTGCTCCCGTCGGGAGGCGCTACCCCCAGACGTGCGGCTGCTGCGCGCCCCACCTCTGCGTAGGCTTGGCAGGCAGCTCGCGCCCATGCCTCCCCCGGTCCAGCGAGCACGCGGGCAGCGGCGACCTGGCTCGCAGTGGGGGCGCTGTAGTAGGTGTGCGTGCTCATCTTCCGGACCTGCGCCATGGCCTCGACCGGTCCAATGACGTAGCCGGCCCGATTGCCTGCCATGCCAAACCCCTTCGAGAAGGAGTACGAGGCAAAGGTGCGCTCTGGAGCCATCGGGCGGGCGTAGGTATGCTCGCCGGAGAAGACGTAGTCCTCGTAGACTTCGTCGGCGATGACCCACAGGTCGTGCCGGCGTGCCCACTCGACCAGTGCGGCGATCCAGGCAGCAGGCAGCGTGCGCCCAGTCGGGTTGTTCGGCGTGTTCAGATACAGCGCCACAGTGCGCGGCGATCGTGCCGCCTCGACGAGCTCTACGCTGGACTCTGGCCCGTCCGCGAGCCCGAAGAACGGCACCTGAACCGCGTGTCCATGCAGCGCATTGACGATGCCCGCAATCAGGGGCCAGTGAGGAGCGAGGATGATCACCTCATCCCCCGGCGCGACGACAGCGCCGATCACCGCAGCGAGGCCCCCCGTTGCACCTGCCGTGACCAAGACCTCGTCCGGCTCGACCGCAAGTCCTGTTCGTGCGGCCGCGCGCTCCGAGATCGTGCTGATGAGCTCTCGTCTTCCCTGCACTGAAGCGTAGTTGTGCAGACGCGGGACCTCGGACGTCCGCAGGTCTTCCATGCGGCAGCCCTCTGCAGGCAGCAGCCACGTGTCGCCCACGTGAAACGGGTACGTCTCCCCCTCGTGAGAGGCCAGCCGGTGGGCGAGAGCCGAATAGACCGATCCCGCCATCGCAGCGATCGGCGGCGAGAACCTGGGATAGCTGGGCATTGGACCCCTCAGGTCAGCAGGTATCCTACGAGGACGAAGGCCAGATATGCACCGGCCATCAGAGTGCCCATGCCTCGCCCGGCACGGCCTCGCCAGACCATCGGCACGAGCACCAGAGTCGCGCAGACCCCCACGGCCATGTCGGTCCATGCTCCGTCGTCAATCACCTCGATGGGGGTGAGCATGGCCGTGATGCCCAAGACCATGGCGACGTTGAGGATGTTTGACCCAAGGCTGTTTCCAACGGCAAGATCGACCTCTCCCCGATGAGCGCTCACCATCGCCGTAGCCACCTCGGGAGCACTCGTGCCCAGGGCGACGACCGTGAGACCGATGAAGCGCTCGCTCCAGCCCAGCATCCTGGCGAACTCTTCGGCTCCATAGACGAAAAGGTTTGCTCCGACGACCAGAATCACGATTCCCCCGAGCAGCATCAGGCCGTGTCGCCACCAGGGCCCGTCGTCATCTGTGTCGAGGTCATCATCAACAGGCACCGCTCGCCCACGAAGCGCCTCCCACATCAGCCATGCGTTGTAGGCAACGCCCACGAACGCGAGCACCATGCCGTCGGTCCGGGTGATCACGCCATCCCAGGCCGTGACCGGGATCAGGATCTGCAGGAGCAGACACGACGGAATCTCTCGCCGAAGCAGTGCTCTCTCGACGACCAGCGGCCGGACGATCGCCGCCATGCCGAGGACCAAGAGGACATTTGCGATGTTCGAGCCATTGACGTTGGCGAGTGCCATCTCGGTGCTCGCCGAAAGAGCGGCCGTGACGCTCACCAGCAGCTCGGGTGCCGACGTGCCGAAGGCGACGATGGTGAGGCCCACGACCAGCGCCGGTATCCGCAGTGCAAGCGCCAGCTGTCCGCCCCCGCGCACGATCATCTCGGCGCCGGTGATCAGCATGATCAGGCCGATCAAGAGAGCGAGGACGAACAACGAAGTCCTGGGGTCTAGGGGTTCCCCGCTGTAACACGCTTTGGCCACCCACCGCGGCCCCGCCCGCAGGAAGCAAACTAAGTGGAGCGCAGGCGCTCGATCACCACCCCCCAGATCGCATCCACCGAGGCCTCGTGGGGCAACACACTGACGCAGGGTGGCCCCTGTCGCCCCGAGAGCACCACTGTCGTCCCTCGGGGTGAGCACACCCCCAAACACGTGGTGCGACTGATCACTACGGCATCTCGCAGACCCGCACTCCGCGCGCGGTCGCGGAGATGACGACGGAGCCGACTGGCCCTCTCGCGACCACAGCTCGGCCGGCCCGAGGCAGCCGAGCGCTCGTTTCCACACACGAGCACGAGCAGCGTCCAGGAACTGTGTTCAGCGAGCATAGTGACCCGCAACCGAGTCACTGTTATCCTTGCCCACCCAAGTAGGAGGTCCCCATGTCCACATCCACCCTCGCCCGGCTCGAGGCTCTCGCCTCGAACCTCTGGTGGAGCTGGGATGCCGATGCAGCGGCCCTGTGGCCCCGGATCGACGCTTACCGATGGAAGCGCTCACGTCACAACCCGGTTGCCTTCCTCGCTGACCTCGAGCCAGCGACGCTCTCTGATGTGGAGGCCGACACGAAGCTTGCCGCCGACGTCGCCGCCTGTCATGAGCGATTCCTCTCCTACCTTGATGCCGCCAATACCTGGTGCACTCGCTCGTGTCCCGACCTTCGGGGACGACGTCTCGCTTACCTCTCTATGGAGTTCGGCCTGCACGAGTCCCTGCGGCTGTACAGCGGTGGACTCGGAGTGCTGGCTGGCGATCACCTCCGCAGTGCATCCGACCTCGGGCTGCCGCTCGTGGCCGTCGGACTGATCTACCGTGAGGGCTACTTCCGGCAGGTGATCGATGGCGCCGACCAGGTCGCTGCCTACCCCCAGGCCGACTACGAGCGGCTGCCACTCACGAAGGTGGTCGGCAGCGACGGTGAGCCCATCGAGATCGTTGTCCCGATGGAGATGAGAAGGGTCGTGGCACGCGTCTGGCGCCTCGATGTCGGTCGCGTCCCCCTCTATCTTCTCGACACTGACCTCCCGCAGAACCGAGAGGAGGATCGGGACCTCACGCGTCACCTCTACGGAGGCGACCACTTCACCCGGGTGAAGCAAGA
The DNA here is from genome assembly GCA_002862545.1 of Pseudomonadota bacterium. Lineage (GTDB taxonomy): Bacteria > Myxococcota_A > UBA796 > UBA796. The sequence continues at coordinate 12,971 of PKDJ01000031.1, read as the reverse complement.
GGTCCTCCTCGGCCTCGGTGGCGTCCGTCTCCTCAGCGCCCTGGGAATTCATCCCGACGTGGTCCACCTGAACGAGGGGCACTGCGCATTCGCGCCGCTGCAGATGGCCGTCGATCGCATGGCTCACGGTGAGAGCTGGACGACTGCACTGGCCGCAGTGCGCCGCAAGTGTGTCTTCACCACCCACACACCGGTCCCGGCCGGTCACGACCGCTTCAGCTGGGATCTCGTCGACAACGTCCTCGGCCCATGGCGCAACGACGTGGGCCTCCCACCTGGCGCCTTCATGGACCTCGGTCGCGTCGACCCCGGCGACTGGGACGAGCCACTCTGCATGACCGTGCTCGCGCTGCGGGCCTCGGCCCTGGCCAATGGCGTCTCCTCTCTGCACGGGGAGGTCTCCCGGGAGATGTGGCACGCGATGTGGCCAACTCGCGACGTTGACGATGTCCCCATCGGTCACGTCACCAACGGCGTCCATCCGATCTTCTGGATGGCTGAGCCCGCGCGGGCACTCTTCGACGCACGCGTTCCAGGCTGGCGCGAGGCCGTCTGGGATCCCGAGGTGTGGGAGGCTGCGCTGTCCATCCCCGATGCGGCCCTCTGGGAGCTTCGCAACACGCTCCGGCAGCGCCTCGTGGATGCCGTTGCCGAGCGCACGGGAACTCAGCTCGACCCGACTGCACTCACGATCGGGTTCGCGCGACGGTTCGCCCCATACAAGCGTGGTGACCTGATCTTCAGCGATCCAGAGCGCCTGCTCGCGCTGCTGGAGCGAGGCGCGCAGATCGTCTACTCTGGAAAGGCGCACCCGAAGGATCGTCTCGGCCAAGAGATCGTCCGCCGCGTCGTCGAGTGGTCCGACCATCGAGACTTCCGCGGCCGAGTGGTCTTCGTGCCGGACTACGACATGGTCGTCGGTCGCCTGATCACCTCAGGTTCCGATGTGTGGCTCAACAACCCGCGTCGTCCACGGGAGGCCTCGGGCACCAGCGGGCAGAAGGTCTGCTTCAACGGTGGCCTGAACCTCTCGATCCTCGACGGCTGGTGGCCCGAGGGCTTCGACGGCACCAATGGCTGGGCCCTGGGCGACACCCGCGAGTGGACCGACATCCCGGCCCAGGACGCCTTCGACTCGACCTCGCTCTACGACATCCTCGAGGGCGAGATCTGGAGCACCTGGTCCAAGCGAAACCGGCGCGGGCATCCCACCAAGTGGCTGCACGCCGTTCGTCGCTGCATCGCCACCTGTGCCCCCAAGTTCAGCAGCCATCGCATGGTGAGGGACTACGCGCTCCAGTACTACAGCCGACTGCTCCGCCCGAGCAACGTCACGTCGGCCGAGAGTCACGCTCCCGCTTCACCCGCATGAACCGCAGCCCCGGAGGTCACGCAGGTGATACCGGGGCTCGTGAGACGGCGATCCTGGACCTGCGCGATGCTGCTGACGCTTGGCGCGTCAGCACGTGCCCAGGCGCTGGAGCCTCCCTCGATCGTGTCGTGTCCGTCTGACGTCTGGCCCGATGGCGTGGTGACCGACACGCCCCCCGAGGTCGCCCTGCTGGTGCACCTGACGGCCGAGGGCCTCGTGGCCCGAATCACCGATGTCGTGGGGCCAGAGCCCTTCGCCGCGCTGGCGATGGAGTCCGTCAAGGCCTGCACCTTCTCGCCAGCTCGCGAGGAAGGGGTCCCCGTGCCGGTGGTGGTGCCGTTCACGTGGGCCTTCACATCGCCCGAGCCTCCAGCCACCACCCCACAGACAGAGCTCAGTCCCTCGGCGACAAGCGGCGGAGAGGTGGTCGGCAGCTACACGCCAACCCCACCAAAGGCGCGGGTGGTCGATCAGGCCACGATCAAGGACACCCCGGGTACACTCGGCGATCCGATTCGCGCTCTGCAGACCCGCCCTGGCCTGCTGCGCACCCCGTTCGATGCAGGCTGGGTGCTCGTTCGCGGCGGTGACTTCGACCATACGTCTCTGCACCTCGATGGGGCACCTGTGCCCCTGCTCTTCCACCTCGGTGGCTTCACCTCAGTCCTGCACCCCGAGCTCACCGAGCGCGTCGAGTTCCATCCTGGCGTCGCACCCGCTCGATACGGCGATGCACTCGCCGGAACCGTCGACGTTCACACCCGCCCCGTGGGCGATGACTTCCGAGCCATCACCGGCGTAAACCTGGTCTTCGCCCATCTATACGGAGAAGCTCCCGCCGGTGATGGAGGAGTCGCCGTCGCCGCCAGGCGCTCCTACCTGGACGGCATCCTCACGGCAGCGCTCGACGCCGAGCGCGCAAAGATCGCGCCGCGCTTCACCGATGTACAGCTTCGGGTCGACCAAGGGCCGACGCGCTGGACGCTCGTCGGACTCGACGACCGCTTCGATGCCCCGACGGACGGAGGTGTAGAGGAGACGGTCGAGGTGGCACAGCAGGGGCTGCAGCTCGTGGGGGTGGTCGACGCCGAGCCCGTGGAGGTGCGTCCTCGTGTCGGCTGGAGTGGTCGCTCCGTCTCCGGCGCGGTCAGCGACGAGCGACTCACGGAGCTCACCGGCGGTGCGCGCACTGAGCTCCATGGCCTGCTCGGCGGCACCCTGGAGGCCCGAGGTGGTGTGGATGCCGCAGGATATGCCTGGGCGCTGACGACAGATGGTGTCGAGCGACGCTCACCGGGCGTCCGCGCAGAGCCCTTCGTGCAGCTCGAATCGAGAGGCCGCGTCCAGAGCTCACTCGGCCTGCGGGGTACCCTCCTGCAGGTCTCCGACCACGAGCTGCGGCATGGTGTCTCGCCACGTGCGGGCGCAGCCCTACGACTAAGCCAACGCTGGACAGCTGCGACGGAGCTGGCGCGGGTCCTGCGTGCCCCCCGAACGACGCTGCTCGTGGGAACCCCAGAGGGTCGCTACCTCTCCCTGGAGCAGGCCGACACCGTGTCCCTCGGTGGACGCTACGCGAGCCCCGAGGTGACCCTGGAGCTTGATGCCTGGGCGCGCTCCATGTCGCATCTGGCCGGCTTCGAGTTCGATGGCTCGGTAGATGGGCAGCTGGGTGATGCACGCGGTCTCGAGGCGCAGCTCCAGACCGCACAGGGGCCCGTCACCGGAAGTGCCATGGTTCAGCTCACCCGGTCGAGGCGCTGGGAGGATCCGCAGGACACCCCAGAGCTCTGGCTGCTCGACCAGCCGCTGCGGATCGATCTTCAGTCGAGGTGGAGCGCGGGACGAGGATGGCAGCTCGCCGCTCGGTGGCGCTTCAGCAGCGGATTTCCAGCCCCGGGTCCGGGACCGAGTGGCGAGCCAGCCACCGCTCTCGATCTACTCCGACAGGTGAGGGAGCCACTCGACAACAGCGGTCGACTACCGCCGTACCACACACTCGACGTTCGCTTCCGGAAGCGGTGGCTTCGTGGACCATGGACCATCGATGCCAGCCTCGACCTGCAGAACGTCTACAATCGGCGTGTTCCGGAGCCTGTGATCACCGGCTTCGGAGAGTCGCGGTACGGCTATGGCTACGGCCTCCCCATCCTGCCCATCTTCGGCGTCGAGGGGCGCTGGACGCGTCCCCCACGTGAGTGAGCAGCGAGGCGGCCTCAGGCCTGCTTCCACGCCGCGTGGAGCGCTACCTCGTCGCGGTACGCCTCCTCGCTCGCCTCTCGCCGGTCGTCGTCCCAGCCTAGGAGCGTGGCCATCCGGGCCGCGACCGCAGTGACGGCGGACAGACCCTGATCGCTCGCCCGGTAGAAGAGCTGCGTCCGACGGACCATCACATCCGCGACCTCTGCAGCGAGCTCCTCTTTGACGGCCCAGTCGACCTGCGCCATGATCTCGGGGCGCCCCTCGACGATCGGAGCCGCCAGCTCTGGAGCAGCCGCCGCCAAGCGAGCGACGTCCATTCCTCGCATGCCGTACGTGTTCGCCAGCAGGCGCGCCGTACGCGCACTCAGTCTTCCTGAGCCGGCCTCCTCGATCTGCTTGGCGACCCGCTCGTGATCGTCGTCCTCGGGCCAGCCGACTGCGCCAGGCAGAGGCTCCTGGTCCGTCCGAGCCGGACCCAGCGACTCGGGGAGCCGGTTCGACAGCCTCAGGAACTTTGTGGCGGTGTCGACGACCTCTGCGGCCATGCGCCGGTAGGTCGTCAGCTTGCCGCCAGCGATGGTGATGAGGCCATCTTGGCCCACCACGATCTGGTGCTCTCGAGACACGGCGGACTCATCGACGCCATCGCCCTGGCTAGCCGGACGCATGAGAGGCCTGAGGCCGGACCACGTACTGATCACGTCCGAGCGACCCAGGTCACGCCCAGGGAAGTAGCCATTCGCCGCATCGAGGAGGTAGTCCACGTCCTCTCCGGTCGCAGCCACATCCTTCGGATCGCCATCGTAGTCGGTGTCGGTCGTCCCGACGTAGGTGTGGTCACCCCATGGAATGGCGAACAAGACGCGCCCGTCCTTTGGGTGGAAGCACACGACCGCGTTGTTCACGGGCAAGCGGTCATGCGACACGACAATGTGAATGCCCTTCGTCGGACGCAGCAGTGGCCCGGAGGTCAGCGGACGGCTCATCGAGACGGTACGGTCCGTCCATGGTCCGGTTGCGTTGATGACAGCTCCGGCCCTCACCTCCTTCAGGCCTCCACCGAGCTGATCCTCGACCACCACACCGATGACGCGACTCGACTCGTCCTTCACGAAGGACACCACCTTCGCGCGCGTCGCGATCACCGCCCCCTGCCGCGCGGCATCGATCGCGTTCTCCAGGGTGAGGCGGGCATCATCTGTTGAGCAGTCGTAGTAGAGCGGGGCTCCAGTGAGGCCATCCAGGCCCAAGACCGGCTCTTCTCGTGCCACGTCGTCACGCTTCAGGCTGCGATGGCGCCGAGGGGAGCGGAAGAGCGACAGGCCTTCGTAGACCCACATTCCCGCGTTGATCAGCCAGAGCTTGTGCCGACTGTTCTTGTAGACCGGGAACAGGAAGCCGAGCGGGTTCACCAGGTGTGGCGCGATGTCGAGGAGGATCCGCCGCTCACTCACCGCCTCGAAGACGAGGTTGAACTCATATTGCTCGAGGTACCTCAGTCCGCCGTGGACGAGCTTGGACGAGCGGGAGCTCGTTCCCCAGGCAAGATCGTTCATCTCGATCAACGCGGTCTTCAGGCCACGCCGAGCCGCATCTCTGGCGATACCGGCGCCAGTGATGCCGCCTCCGATCACCAGAACGTCGACCTCGTCACCGAGCCCATCCCACATCTCTGCGCGTGTCAGCATGACTCCCCCCAGCCGTCTCAGGACTGTCTCGGACCCCAGTCCGGGCGCTTGCCCGCTCGCACGTCAGCGAACGAGTGCCGACCGATGGCCGCTTGCCCAGAGTCGACACAGTGCTCATAGGCCGCTGCTTCAGTAGCCGTCCGCTCAGCGGGTGCTCGTCCGACGCTCTCGAGCACAGCCGACTTGAATGCTGCGACTGCAGTCGGCGAGCATCGCTCCACGCGCTCCGCGAGTACGCGCGCGCGCGCGAGCCCAGCCTCGAGCTCTGCGGCCTCCTCCTGGACCAACCCAATTCGAAGAGCCTCGGCCGTCGAGATGCGCTCACCCGTCATGCCGAGCCGGAGGGCGTGCGGTACCCCGACATGGGCCCAGAGCTCGCTGGTGCCTCCTGCCCCCGGGAGGATCCCCAGTCCGGTCTCTGGCAGTCCGAAGGCAGCACTCGGCGTCGCGACTCGGTAGTCCGCCGTCAGAAGGAACTCGGTGCCCCACCCCAGTGCGACCCCATCGACAACGGCGACATGAAAGACCGGGGCATGCCGAAGGGCTCCCAGGACGCGCCGCTGCCAGCGCACGTGCTGCTTCACGTCGTGATCCGACCAGCCTCCTCGCTCCGTGACGTTGGCGCCGGCCACGAAGATTGGCGTGCCCCGGCGCGAGCGCCGACGGCTGAAGGAGATCAGGGCGACGGCCTCGCTCTCGCAGAGCAGCGAGCACAGCTTCTCCAGCTCACGGAGCTGCGCACTGCCCATCTCGTTGGCCTTGCCATGATCGAACTCGAGGAGGACGCAACGGCCATCCCGCTCGGTCGAAACCTTCAGCGTCTCGAATCCCAAGTCCAACTGAGCCCCCCGTTCTGTGCACCGGTACCCGGCCATCACACCGACTGCACGCGCTGGCACAGCAACACGTGATCTTCCAGGAGGTGGGCCGCAGACTCAAGATCGTCCGAGCGCCCTGGACCGTCGAGGAGGATGGCGCGCTGCCAGCGCGCGCGGCCCTCGCGCAGCCGCAGCCCAATCTGGCTCGCGTGGGCCACGGCCCAGTCGAGGTCGGCACCGGCCGCTGCAGGATCTCGTCGCGCCGAAGCCATGCCTCGTGCAATGCGCAGATCGATGGCGAGCAGCAGCATTCCGCGAGCGTCGGCGAGCACCACACCCTCATCGAGCACGCCCGGCAGTACGTCCAGCCCAGCCTCGACCGATGCTCTCACCCTGCCGGCCTCGCAGCGCCAGCTCAAGGATCGTCGGCCCGCTTCGCGATGAAGCTGCTCTGCTCGTGTGTAGGCCTCGACGGCTGGTCCGGCATCCCCTGCCAGAGCCTCGACCTCCGCGAGCTCACAGGCCGCAGCAGCAGCCCCCGCCTCGCCACCCTTCACCCCGTCGAACACACCCGCCACGGCCCTGAAGTGCTGTCGCGCCTTACCGAGCTGACCGTCGAGGCGAGCGAGCTGACCCCGACGAAAGGCACCCGAGACGGTCCCCAGTGTTCGCACACGCCGGCGCCACATCGCCTTTCTGCCATAGCCCTGAAGCAAGCCTATGGTCGTGTCAGACACGAGCTCACGCGTAGGCGCCGAGCGAGCCTGACGACGCGCCTGGCGGCAGAGCTCGAGAGCGCCGCTGCCGTTGCCCAGCTCACCGAGCGCCGCAGCGAGACGCGTGCGAAGCACGGCGACGGCATCATCGTCCTCTGCTGGGAGCGTCAGCGCGACCCGCAGACATCGCGCGGACTCCCGAGGGACATCGGCGCGCCGAAAGGCCTCACCCGCAGCCTCGAACGCGCGACGCGCCGGGCCAGACGCGTCCATGCCGAGAGCGTGCGCTCCCGCCGCCGCGTAGCTCCTGCCTGCCTGTTCCCAGTCACCGCAGGTGGCGCGCTCATGCGCCTGCTGCGACAACCTGCGAACATCCTCGATCGACACCTACTCGCAGCCGCCGGTCCAGCGTCCAGCATCCGCATCGAAGGTGAACGTACACGACGGCTTGTCTCCCGCAACCGTGAACGACTGGCCACGAACCCGCTTGCCATCGGCCTTCACGATTGCGGTCGAGTAGCGTCCCTCCGCCATTGCCTCGATCACGAAGTCGGCCTTGCCATCCCACGTGGCCTTGAAGCCCGTGCGATTAGCCACGGTGATCTCGCCACCGGCACTGTCGGAGTACTTCAGCGTCGTCTTGGCCTTGGCGGCATCAGCACGCGTGTCCTCTGACACGATGTTCGCGCCCGTTGGCCCAGCCTTCTTGGGCTCTGGCGCCGGCGCCTCGACCGTCGTGGGCTCGGGAGTGGGCGTGTCGGAGGCACCACCCATGAACACAGCTGCGCCGATCAGCAGCGCGACGACGGCAATGCCTCCCACCGCGAGCAAGCCGAGGCCTGCCACCACCAATCCGATGGCTCCGCCGCTACCTCCTCCGTCGCCAGCACTCCCCGAGGCCGCGCCGCCCGGCGACACAGCCGAGACCGTACCGGAGCTCGCCGCCGACGGATCACTGCCACCTTGCCCCAACACCTGCTGCACCGCCGGACCAGCAGGCATCGACGACATCGGGGGGGTTGCGGGAACTGCGCTGTCCGCGCCGACGTCTTCGTCGACGATCTGCCCACAGAGTGGATCGCCGGTGTCGAGCTCGGGAAGAGCCTCCTTCGCCTCCGAGACCACGGTGCGGCAGAACCGCCTCATGCCCATGTCGCCGGCGTCCTGAGCGAGCTGTTCGAAGGTGTCGACCAGCTGTGCTGCGGTCGGGCGCTCGGACGGCTCGTAGGACATCATGCCGCGGACGGTGTCACGCACGAGCTGACACCACTCCTCACGCCCCCGAAGCGGAAGATCGGCGACGCGCTGGTCGATCTTCTTGTTGAACTTCCCAGGACGAGGCGGAATCCGCCCGAAGCTCTCGAGCGTGAGCAGCTCATAGAGAGAGATGCCGAGGGAGAACACATCTGCGGCCGGCGTGTCCTCTTCGCCGAGCATCCGCTCGGGCGCCATGTAGCCTTGGCTACCGAAGGCGAGCGCCTGCGTCTTTGCCTCGCGCTCTGCGAAGTTCGCGCGTGCGGTTCCGAAGTCGAGGACCTTCACTCCACCGGCGACATTCACGAAGATGTTCGACGGCTTGATGTCGCGGTGGATGACCCGAAGCGGGTCCCCACCCTGAAGTGGCTGACCGTTGTAGGCAGCATCGAGCGCGGAGACCACGCCGAGGATGATCTCGAACAGCGCCGCTCTCGGGAACTCCTGGCCCTTTTCCTTCAGGTACTGGATCATCCACTTGAGGTCGCAGCCCTCAAGGTACTCCATGACGATGGCACACTTGCCGTCAATCGAGGTCAGATCCTCGACCTTGACGATGTGCTGATGACGAATCAGGCCAAGGAGTCGGGCCTCGTCACGGGTCCGCATGACGACTTCGTCATGGCTGGACCACTTGGCGTGCAGGAGCTTTACAGCGACGATTCGCGAGAACCCGTCAGACGAGATCTGCTCTGCCAAGTAGACCTTGCCAAACCCGCCCTCGGCGATCTCCTTGATGATCCGAAAGCGTCGGCGGGCGACACTCATGCTTGGACTCCGGTGAAACGGCGCCGACTATACCCCATTCGGGAGGGCCCTGGAGGGCGAGCGGGGCTTCAGCGCATCGGACGTACACCTAACGGGGCAAGGCAGACAGCGCCGCTGCGATCGTCTTCGGGAAAGGAATGGCCAACCCGGCAACAGTCGCCATTCACACTGCCGCCGTCCTGAACGCGTGCCGCCCCAGGGATCGCGCGACTCACTTGCAGATGCCTCCCTCCTTGTTCGCCACCTCCGTCAGGTAGTGCATCAGGGCGAAGTACTCGATGGCTACCTGCCGTACCCGCGGGGTGTCGCGCGTGACGGCATCGAAGCCACCGACCATGAGGCCGACCTGGAACGGGCTGCGCTGCCCGATGGCGTCCGCCTCCCGCGAAGCCAGCAAGGCCCCAACGCCCATGACGGTGGCATCCGCACGTCGATCACGCCGCACCTCCATCTTCTGGTAGACCGACCGCACTGGTGTCTTCTCGAACCAGGGCTGCGGTTCGAACTCGAGGAGGTCACCCACCGGGATCACGTCGCGGCGTCCGTTCTCCTCCTGCACGATGAACTGCATCGCCGCGTACGGCTGCGGCACCTGGTCGCCACCGATGGAGCAGAACGCTCGGCTGACCGCCGGTCCTTGCTCCTCGAGCATCGCCTCGAGCCGCTTGCCATGCGCCCGACCATAGTTCGCGATGAGGTTGGCGGTCGTGTCGGCGAGCTTGGAGTCCATTCCAAACTCCTCGAAGTTCGCTCGACGCATGCCCGCGACGTAGCTCACGTGCTTCAGTGGCTCATCGATGCGCTCCACCTCTTCACCGAGCTCCGCCGTCGGCACGATCTCCTGCACCACCAAGACGAGGTTGAGCACGAAGCTGGTGAAGAGAGCCAGTACGATCACCCATGGACGCCAGGTCACTTCGCGCCTCCCTTGCGCCGCCGAACATCGGTCGAGCTCGGTACGTCGAACTTCCTGCAGTAGCCGTCCGCATCGCTCACGTGATGCTTCCAGGCCGAGAACGCTCGGTCTTCGGGGTAACTCGACGCGTAGTAGCAGACCGCGAGCAGGTGCTGCGCAACCACCGAGTACACGTAGTGTTGGGTCTCGGGGGGCAGCTTGGAGCCGTTCCAGGCCTTCTCGGCATGCGAGCCGGTCAGGATGTTCCGTCCGTAGAAGAAGGGCCCCTCCGTCTCACCGTACTCACCGATCCAGCTCTCGTACGCCTGCTTGAGGTTGCTCCGACTCTTCCGTCCGAATCGCGAGTCATCGTAGCCCGCGTTGTGTGACGCAATGGCGATCTGAACGATAGCGCCCGACCGACGCAGCTTCCGATCTTCGTAGGCCTCGGTGAGCGTGTGGATTGCGGCCTTGGTCGACTTGCGGAGATCCATCCGATCATCAACCGCGCAGCGCTCGATCAGACACCGGCGATCACCGTTGTCGTCGAGGACATACTCCGCCTTGGAGATCGGCTTGGGCGGCGCGAGATCGGTGGGATTCCACTTGAAGTCGCTCACACCCTGGAGGCTGCAGTCACGAACCCGGAAGTCGAGCTTGGTCGTGCGCTCGATTCGCAGCGCGACCTCGGGCATGAACTGCCAGTACCCCATGGCGCAGACCACGGACGGCTGCCGAACCTTGAAGTACCGACTCTCCTGGTACGGAATTGCGGCAAAGACCTCGGGGAGGCCGGCCTCACGCAGCATGAGCGTGACGTCGCTGTACTCCTTCCGGACTTGATCGAGCGTGCGAAACACACTCCACGCCCGCACCTGTTGCTGGAGCTGCGCGGTCGTGTACTGAAGGAATCGGCTGTCCCAGTTCTCAGGCTTGTCGAGTCCCTTCTGAGCTGTTCCGGCCGTCTCCACATTGTGGCTCATCACGAACTCGTAGAAGGGCTTCTCGAGACCCTTGTACAGATCGAGGTTGAGCTCGGTGCTCGCCAGGTCGACCGACTCGTAGAACTCGTAGCCCTCCTCCACCGGGCCCAGAGATGCGACGCTTCGCGTAGCCCACTGGTAGCCTCCAATTCCGAGGAGCATCACGAAGGTGGTGCCCATGATCAGGAACAGGCAGCCAACGAACCAGATCGGCGCGGTGCTCGCGCGAACGGTGCCCACCTTCCGCGCATCGAAGGACTTCGGCACCCCGCCTGGCCCAATCTGGACCGCGGGAGTGCCCGCACCGGAGACCTGTCCCACCTCGGACGCCAGACGGCCGCGCTCCCAGGTGCCAAAGCGTCGGCACTCGACGAACTCGATCGTGGCTCCCCGGCCGACAGGTCCGAGGTGGATGGCGCAGTTGTCTGTCAGGTAGACCGGACCCGGAATGGGATCGATCTCCTTCCAGTTGACGTTCGCGTGCGGCGCAACGCGGACCTGGTTCGTGCCGACTGGCGCGACCGCCGCCGTCCCGCCTTTGTAGGCGGTGATCACGCACTGGCGCGCGTCCAGGCCGCGATAGCCCGTGAGCTGCACCCCGCCCGGTCCTGGGTTGGCTCCGAGGCGGACCACGGGGCCGCGCAACACCTGCTCTCCCATCGCAGCCAGGGGCCCGCCCAGCACCTTGACTGCGATGTCCCAGCGCTCTTGCGTTGTCACCGACTCACCACCACTGTCATCGCGGAATCTGGGTCATGGTCCTCAAGTAGCTCGCACGGCCCCAGTGTCTCGCCGTTCACCATCAGCCGCCACTCGCCCTCTGGCAGCTCTAGCCATCGTCGCAGATGTGCGACGAGGACCCCTGCCGGTACCGCTGTCCCGACGGGTGCCTGGAACCGAACCGGCAGCGCTGCAGCGCGTACCTCGACCGTCAGCACGACCGTGCGGTTCTGAATCGGCACGATGTCGAGTGGCTGACTCGAATCGAGCTCGGCGAGCCTCGTCGCCCCACGCACTCGCCTTCCCGCTTGCTCCAGCCGTCGCCACTCCAGCAGGCGCCCCGACAGGTCGGTGCGGCCTGGTCCGAGCGGCGCAGCCAGCTGCATGACAGCCTCGGCCGCCGTGAGCGAGGGAGAGACACGCACGTCACGTGCAGACCCATCCCCTCGCAGGCTGAACGTCACTCTGTCGTCCTCATCCGGAGCGACCACAACCAGCTCCGGTGGCGTGGAAGTCGGAGAGCCCAGAGACAGGGGCTCCGACTTGTCCGTGGAGACCCTGGACGCGGAGGGACCTGGAGTGGAGGTCACTCCCATCGTGCCGCGAAGCCTCGCGAGGAGCTCCGCAGCCGAGCTCCTCTTCTTGGCCTCCAGCGCGGGCTCGGGAGCAGGCTCGGGAGCGGGCTCCGGCTCGGGAGCGGGCTCCGGCTCGGGAGCGGGCTCCGGCTCGGGAGCGGGCTCTGGCTCGGGAGCGGGCTCTGGCTCGGGAGCGGGCTCTGGCTCGGGAGCAGGCTGTTCCTCGGTCGCATCGAGCTCGAGAGTCTCCTCTACCTCTTCTTCATCGCGACGCCGCCGCAGACGGCGAGGCCGCTCGCCGCGAGACGGTCGCTCGTTCTTGGCGCTCCGCTCACCACCACGCAGACGCTGTCGCAGCAGCTCCTTCTTGCTCGGTCCGCTCCCGCTGCTGCTCGAGGCCGCCTGCTCACGCCCTCTGGAGCGCTTCAAGCGGCTACGGAGATCATCTTTTCGCCCCTCACTCGCGGGTACCTCTGGCTCCGCCTCTCCTCGCCCCGGTCGAGCGACCCGGCCCCAGCGGGGGGGTGGCTTGCCGTCGTCGTCCTCCTCCTCGTCGGGCCGAGGACGCCGGGGCGGTGGCAGAGAGCGGCCATCATCATCTCCGAGATCCGCGGTCATCTCCGCCAGGTCTTCGGGGGTCAACATGGTGGTCGCTCCGGCCGAGTGGGCCTTCCCACGCCGCTGGTGTGCCCTGACGGTCTGCATGATCTCCAGCAGACTGGGCCCCTCCGCATCGAGGCTGTTCAGGAGGTCATGCACCGCGTACACGAAGTCCACCGGATTGGCGTAGCGCGTGTCCGGATCGGGCTTGAGCGCACGCCCAAGCACTTCACGCACGGTATCCGGCAGCTTCCCTCGCCACTGATAGAGCCGCCGAACGCCCTCACCCCGTGCCGCCTGCTGCTGAATGTCGTCGACCAATCCATCATAGACGGGTCGCCCCATCATTAGCTCGAGCGCGAGCAGGGCCAGAGAGAAGA
>PKDJ01000336.1 GCA_002862545.1 Pseudomonadota bacterium | reverse complement strand
TCGCTGGCGGTGCACTTCGGGTCGATGGAGCACCCACGGACGTCGTCGACAGCACCTTCGATGGGAATGCGGCCGTCAGCGCGGGCGGTGGGCTGAGCTGGACGGGTGACAACGGGGACGCACTCACCATCGCTGGGGCTCACTTCTCCGGAAACCAGGCGGATGCAGATGGCGACGACTCCGGCTCCGGGGGGGCTGTCAGCGCGAGCATCAACGGGAGCGTCTACGTCTCCGACTCCGTCTTCGAGGAGAACAGCGCCGCGACGGCTGGCGCACTGCGTCTCGGGGGGCTCGACGACTACGAGGTGCTGCGGACGACCTTCTGCAGCAACCACAGCTCTCTGGGCGCCGGGGCTGTCGGAATCGACAACTTCGAATCCGGCACCCATCGGTTCGCGGCCGTGGCCTTCGTCGAGAACACGGCGGCGCTCGAGGGGGGCGCCATCTCGGTCTCCGACTCGGAGCTGGAGCTGCACAACGCGACCATCGTGGGCACCATCTCCGGCGACGGAGCCGTGTCGGTGGATGACACTGCGGAGGTCGATCTTCGAAACACTCTCATCGGATGGTCGGCTGGTGGCGGGGTGTCGTCGAGCGGTGACCTGACGCTCGCGTACGACGCCTGGTGGCTGAACGATGCTGACACCATCGGCGTCGGCTCGCTCGGTCTCGGAGCGGTCGAGGCCGAGCCGCGACTCGCGGGACTCGTTCTCGACGGTCTCTGCGGTGATGCTGTGTATCTGCTGGGTGACAGCCCGCTGGTGGACGCTGGCGACCCGACCATCCTCGATGCGGCCCCGGACGGCTCCCGGTCCGACATCGGGGCCTACGGGGGACCGGATGCAGACCTCACGTCCCTCCGCGACGGTGATGGTGACGGCTACGCTCCCATCGAGGGGGACTGCGACGACGAGGATGCGAGCATCAACCCGGGTGCGGTCGAGGTCGTCGGCGACGGTGTGGACCAGGACTGCAGCGGTGGGGAGCTCTGCTGGGAAGACCTCGACGGCGATGGCTACGGTGACGGCGTCGTCGCGTCAGAGAACTTGAGCTGCGGGGAGCCGGGTGAGGCGAGCGTCGGCGGGGACTGCGACGACGGGGACGCAGGCATCCGGCCAGACGCCAGCGAGATCCCTGCAGACGGTCGTGATGAGGACTGTGACGGGCTCGAGCTCTGCTACCGGGATCTCGATGGCGACGGCTGGGGCACCGAGGACACCGTGGAGAGCGCGGATGCGTCGTGCTCCGGGCCTGGACTCTCGGCGGCCGACACCGACTGTGACGACGCGGACCCGGCGATTCGTCCGGGTGTCGAAGAGGGGGTCGCGGACGGCGTGGACCAAGACTGCGACGGTCGTGAGCTGTGCTGGACCGACGCTGATGGCGATGGCTACGGCTCCGACGAGGTCCTCGTGAGCGAGGATCTCGACTGCGGTGATGCTGGGGAGGCGTCCGTCGAGGGAGACTGCGACGACGCAGACCCGGCACGGTCGCCGGCGGCAGAAGAGGGCGTCGCGGACGGGATCGACCAGGACTGCAACGGACTGGAGACCTGCTGGAGAGACGCAGATCTCGACGGCTACGGGGATCCCGTCGAGACCATCGAGCTTGTCGATCCCACCTGCACGAGCGCTGGTGGCTCGCCGGTGGCGACCGACTGCGACGACGCCGACGTGAGCGTCAACCCCGCAGCCGAGGAGCTGCCCGGCGACGAGATCGACGGAGACTGCGACGGAGAGGAGCTGTGCTACCTCGATCTCGATCTCGACGGCTACGGCATCGCTTCCGAGATCGTGTCGCCCCGGATTGCCTGCGATGGGCCCGGTGAGTCGGTTCGCTCAGACGACTGCAACGACACCCGTGCCGACATCAACCCAGGCGCCGACGAGGAGCCTGCGGACGGCATCGACCAGGACTGTGATGGGCTCGATGCCTGCTACGTCGACGTGGACCGTGATGGCTGGGGTTCCGAGGCGACGATCCCGGGACCGATTGGATGCGATGCGGTCGGCGTGGCGGAGGTCACGGGAGACTGCGCTGACAGCGATCCGGCCCGCTTCCCTGGTGCCGAGGAGGGAATCGCGGACGGCGTGGACCAGGACTGTGACGGCGGGGAGCTGTGCTGGGGTGATGTGGATCGGGATGGCTTTGGCGGGGATTCCGTCGTCGACTCGCCTGACCTGCGGTGCGACAGCGCTGGGGAGTCCGAGAGCGTCTCGGACTGCGACGACGATGATGCTGCGGCCTTCCCCGGTGCGCCCGAGGTCGCAGATGACGGCATCGATCAAGACTGCGATGGCTTCGACACGGTGACCTGCTACGTCGATCTCGACGGAGACGGCTTCGGGACGGACCCGGTCCTGGCACCCGACGGCGCCTGCGACGACCCGGGTGAGGCCGATGCCGCCGGGGACTGCGCGGATGACGATCCGAGTCGCTTCCCCGGCGCGCTCGAGATCCGCGAGGACGGCATCGACCAGGACTGCAACGGCAGCGACCTGATCGGGTGCTACCTCGACGCCGACGTCGATGGCTTTGGGACGCTCGAGGTCATCGATGCTCCCGATGGGGACTGCGATGACCCCGGGGAGTCCGAGATCGCTGGCGACTGCGACGACGCTGCCGCGGACGTGTACCCAGGAGCTCCCGAGATCTGCGGTGACGGGATCGACCAAGACTGCGATGTTCGCGGCGGCCGCGAGGACGACGATGACGACGATGGCCTGGACTACCTGACCGAGGTGTCGCTCGGGACGGATGCCTGCAACGCCGACACGGACGCGGACAGCATCACGGACGGCCGTGAGTTCGAGCTCCTCATGGACCCGCTGTCTGCGGACTCTGATGCAGACGGCGCGACCGATGGCTTCGAGATCGGCGACCCGGACCGCCCTCTCGACACGGATGGGGACGGCACCATCGATGCGCTCGATCCGGATGACGACGATGACGGAGTCTTCACGCAGCTCGAGGATCCCGGACGCGATGGCGACCCGAGCAACGACGACAGCGACGCCGACGGGCTCCCAGACATGCGCGACCTCGACGATGACGGCGATGGCTTCGACACGCCCGACGAGGATCGCGATGGTGACGGTGACCCGACCGACGACGACACGGATGGCGACCGGATCCCGGACTACCTCGACCCGGACGACGACGGCGACGGCATCACGACGAGCGACGAGGTGAGCGTGGGGGCGGACCCTCTCCTCGAAGACAGCGACGGCGACGGCGTGCTCGACGGAGACGAGTGGGGCGACGACGGCCGCGACACGGACGGCCGTGACGGTCCGGACATCATCGACGACGACGACGACGGCGACGGCATTCCGACGTTCAGAGAGGGCGGTGTGCTCGACGACGCGGATGGTGATGGCACGCCGAACTACCGGGATCTCGACTCCGACGGCGACGGCAAGCCCGATGCGGTCGAGGGCACGGGAGACATCGATCGCGACACGGTCCCCAACTTCCTTGATCCCGATGACGACGACGGCATCACAGGCGACCCAGACGGCGATGGGCTCCTCACCGGCGAGGAGGTCGAGCTCGGTCTCCTCCCAGCCGATCCGGACAGCGATGGCGATGGTGTGCCCGATGGGGAGGAGCTCGGCTCACCAGCTGTGCCCGCCGACACCGACGGCGACGGCCTGATCGATCCGCTCGACGACGACGACGATGGTGATGGGCTGCCCTCGCTCGAGGAGACTGGCCTGGTCTGCTCGGGAATCATCGAGGTTCGCTACGATCTGTTGTCTCTGGGTCTGTTGTGGAGCTGTGACGCAGAGCCTCTTCCCGAGCCGGTGTGGCAAGACACCGACGGTGACGGCGTCGTCGATCGACTCGACCTCGACGACGACGGTGACGGCAAGCCGACCTCCGTGGAGGACGTGAACGGCAATGGGGACTGGCTGGACGACGACAGTGATGGTGACGGCATCCCCGACTGGCTGGACTCACGCGACGCGGATGGTCCACTCGGTGACGCGGATGGCGATGGACTGTCGAACAGCGATGAAGAGACGCTCGGCAGTGATCCCTACAACCGAGACTCGGACAGAGATGGGATTCCCGACGGGGAGGAGAGTGCCGGCGACACAGACGGAGATGGTCTGCCTGACGTCATCGACGACGACGACGACGGAGACGGCCTCCTCACCAGTGATGAGGGGAACACCGACATCGACGGCGATGGCATCCCGAACTACCTCGACCAGGACAGTGACGGCGACGGGATCATCGACAGCATCGAGGGTCTAGGCGACTCGGACTGCGATGGGGTGCCCGACGCCTTCGACTCGCTTGACGACCTCGGCTGTGACAGCCGAGAGCCGAACCCGAAGGTGATCGTCTATGAAGGGTGCTCCGGCTGCCAGGCCGACTCCTCTGGCGGAGCGCCGTGGCTCGGACTGCTTGCGGCACTCGCGCTGCTCCGTCGGCGCCGCTCCTGAGTGTACCGGCCTCTCGGCCCGCTCGGAGGACGACGCCGACGCCTTGGCCCGCAGGGGGCTCGCGCCGCGAGAAGAGCCACTGGGCGGAATGATTGTTATGGTTGAATAATGATCGTTATGCCCCATAACGTCTGTTGTGAAAGCATGGTTAGTCGGCGTACGGGCTGATGTTCAGCGCGACTGTGATCGGGGCGGGGAGTTGAGCTGATGTGGCAGCAGGGAGAGCAGCGCGTGGAGACACCGACCATCAGGGCCGTCCGACGGCGCCAGATCCTCGAGGTCGCTCGCGCTGTGGTGATCGAAGGAGGACTCGGAGCCCTGACCTTCGGCGCGCTGGAGCGGCGGGTCTCCTTCACGAGAGGCGTGATCACACACCACTTCACGAACAAGCGCGCCATCGTGCAGGCACTCCTCGACGAGGCTGTCTCGGAGATCGACCACGCGACAGCGCTGCAGGTGCTCGAGACGGGGCATGCCGCAGACCGTCTGTTGGGCGCTCTGCAGGCCATGGTGCGAGGCTTCGTGGCCCACCCGGAAGCCACGCGCGTCTTGGTCTCGTTCTGGGGGGGCCAGGGGGCGGACGTGATCGCCATGGAGAAGAACGCCGCATTGTTCAGTCGGTTCCGTGCGCAGTGTGCCGACATTCTCCGCTTGGGCCAGACTCGCGGAGAGATTCGCGCCGAGCTCGACGCCGACAGCACGAGCGCAGTGGTCGTCGGGCTCGTGATCGGGCTCGTTGCCCAGACGCTGTTCGAGGAAGAAGCCATCGACGTGGAGGCGGCAGTGGCCGCCGCTGCAGAGGGTTTGATTCTGGCTGCGTGTTGAGGCTTACACAAGGCGGAGACCGCATTATGCTGCGCTCACGAGGATTCGATGACGCTGCCTACACTCGACCCGCATCCCCACGGTTGTCCTCTTGGCATCGCGGCCACGCCCGAAGAGATGACGGACGTCGTTCGCGGCGTCTGTCACAAGCTGCGTGACCTCGTCTCTCCAGTGCTGCACGTGATCGATCCCAGCAAGGGGGAGCGCTACCCCATCTTGAGTCTGTATACGTCCGAGGGCGATGAGCGTGCGCGGGTGGTCCTCTTCCCGGGGTGGGAGACGAACCGTCACTCTTCACGATGGCGCCTCGGGTTTGGTCGTCAGGCGGCCTTGCTCGAGCGCATCTCGCGCTCGGGGGTGCGCGGGGAGAAGATGCACGCCGATTCCCAGTCCGAGCCCGACGTGGATGGTCCGCTCGTCCTCAGCCTCGCGTGCACTGCGGCCGAGGTCGAGAGCCGAGTCCACGACCTCTACACCTACTTGGGCGACCGCATCCGCATCACGGTCGCGGCACATGAATCGAGCCCCCTGGGAACCCCGCTACCGACCGTGCCAGTGGTTCGCCTCTACTCGCCCTTCGACGCATCGAGTCCTAGAGTAGTGCTGATCCCTGCCTGGACGGGTCGCATCGAGCGCCGTCGAGACCTGTTCTTGGGAGCGGAGCGGGAGCGGCTGCTGGAGCTGCCCGGTGACGAGGTTGAGGCCGAGGACTTCATCGGCGTGCTCTGAGGCGTCAGGCTTGCGGACTGCGGTCAGGCGCCCACCCCAGCGAGGGTCAGCAGGAGCCCGACGCCGTAGCCGGTGGCCCGTCCACCGCTGACCACGGGGCCCGCCATGTCGACGTGGAGCCACTCGCCATCGTAGCGACCCAGGTGGTTTCCGATGAACTGGCCGGCGCAGGAAGACTGGGCATTCGCGCGGTCCTTTACGGAGTTCTTCATGTCCGCGATCGACGACGAGAACTCGCGACGGAAGAGCTCCGGAGCGAAGGGAAGAGCGTGGCAAGGCTCACCTGCAGCGCGGCCGGCTCGAATGGCCTCCTGCTCGATGGCGGCACCATTGGCGTACAGGGCCGCAAAGGTCTTCCCGGTCGCAACCGACTGGGCGCCGGTGAGGGTAGCCAGATCGATCAGGCGCTCCGGTCGGCGCTGCCGCACCGCCCATGCGACGCCGTCAGCCAGCACGAGTCGCCCCTCGGCATCGGTGTTGTTCACCTCCACCGTCCGCCCGCTGTACATGCGCAAGACATCGTCGGGGCGCGTGGCATCTGGGCCGATGGCATTCTCAGCGACGCACAGAACGGCCGTGAGGCGGTCGGTGCAGCCGAGCTTGACCGCTCCCTCGAAGGCGGCGAAGACGGCGGCTGCTCCGCCCATGTCGTTCTTCATTCCGGGCATGCCGGTCTTGGACTTCAGCGACAGACCGCCTGTGTCGTAGGTGATTCCCTTGCCGACCCAGACCACCCGCCTGGCGTCAGCGACGGGCGCGTGATCGAGCACGATCAAGGCTGGGGGAGAGGCGGCGGCTTTTCCCACACCCCAGAGACCGCCGAAGCCCAGGCGACTGAGCTCGCGCCCCTGGTACACGGTCAGCTCGACGGCATCATGACGCCCGGCGAGCGCCTGTGCCTGTGCGATGAACTCGGTAGGCGTCAGCTGATTAGGCGGCTGATCGACCAGGTGTGCCGCTCGACGGACGGCGTCGGCCGCAATCTGCAGGGATTCGGGGGGCGACCAGCTGCCGTCGGGCAAGAGCACACCCGCCGTGACCTCGCGACGGATCGTCTTGGAGCCGGCCGTGAATGTGGGATGGGCTCTCGCCAAGCCGAGGGCCGCCGCGAAGGCGTGCTCGCGCTCAGACACGGCCAGGATGAAGGCCGTCGGCCCCTTGGCCCCCGCGCCAGCGACCACACCGGGAATAGCCCACGCCCGGCTCGGGCTGTTGTGACGCGAGCAGACCTCCGGGAGGATGCCTGCGACGACCCGCTGGGGCTCGCCGTCGAGCCAGGTCGAGACGACGCGCCCGAAGTCGCCGGGGTCGTTGGTGCGGACCATCCGCGTCCAGACCTCTCCACTGAGAGAGGCGGGGAGCAGGCGACGAACGGTCTCGGAGAGCAGCTGGGAAGCCCGACCGACGAAGACGAGGCTTCGGGAGTCCGCGAGGGCGTCTACGTTGTTCGCGAACGTCACGTTGGCGGGCATGCATTCTCCTGGCGGCCTGTGCTGGTTAGCACGTCCAAGGGGGCGCCGTGGACGCCGAGGTGGTCATCGTCGGTGGAGGGTTTGCGGGCAGCGCGGCCGCGCTCGAGCTCGCGAGCCTCGGCCGCGAGGTCTGCATCCTGGAGCGGGGCCAGCCGCGGCGTGACAAGGTCTGTGGCGAGGGGCTGATGCCCCACGGTGTGTCGCAGCTGCATGCGCTTGGTCTGCTCGACGCGGTTGAGGCCACGGGCGCCCGGCCATTTCGAGGCATTGCCTACCGGGTCGGGGCGAGTGTTGCGGAGGGGCGGTTCCCTGGAGGCTACGGCCTCGGCGTCCGTCGCCAGCGGGTCGACGAGGTCCTCGCAGAGGCGGTGAGTGCGCACCCTCGGATTTCGGTGCGCTATGGGGTGCGAGCTCGGGGCCTGTCTGGCCGCGCGGGCGCTATGGTGGTTGCGACGGACGGTGGCCTCGTGCGCGGTCGCGCGATTGTGGCTGCCGATGGGCTGCACAGTCGACTTCGGCGGGATCTCGGGCTGACGGTGCGCAGCACACCCCGGAGGCGCTACGGCGCTCGGCTCCACGTGCGACACAGCCAGCCTGATCCCGAGCTGGTGCATGTCGCTGTGACAGGCGATGCGGAGGTGTACCTGACCCCCACGGCTCCCGGTGAGCTCAATGTCGCCGTCCTCCTGGAGCACGATCAGGCGCGAACCCTGCGGGGTGACCTCGAGGCACGGATCCTCCAGCTCGCGTCTGCCGTGCCCGAGCTGGAGCCCTTTCTCGTGGGAGCCGAGGTGGAGGGGGCTGCTGGAGCTGTAGGCCCACTGCGGCAGGAGGCATCCTCCTGGGTTGCCGATGGGGTCGTGCTCGTCGGTGACGCGGCCTTCTTTCTCGATGGGATCACAGGCGAGGGCATGAGCCTGGCCTTGTCGGGAGCGAGGCTCGCGGCGCGAGTCGTCGACCGGGCCATGGTGGGGGGAGAGGCCTCGGTCAGTCGCCTGGCAAGCTATCCGCGGCGCTGGTCGCGCGAGGTCCGCGACAAGCTCTGGCTCACGGAGGTCGTCCTGTGGGGCATACGCCATCCTCGCCTGGCGTCATGGGCAGTCGACCAGCTGGGGCGAAGGCCGAGGCTCTTCGGTGCCGTCCTCGATGTCAACGGGGGGACGGCTCGTTGGCCCTCGCTCGTCCAGGCCGTCATGCCGTGAGCTCACGCACCCGAGCTGCGAGCGCCTCGACGTGGGGGTCCCGGACGTTGCTCGCCACGAGCACTTCGGCGAGGGACAGGACGTAGTCGACGTTGGTACCGGATGCTCCGCGGGCGCCAATGACCTGGCGCGCCATAGCGTCGACTGCGGCGGGGCCAAGCCAGTCGGGATTGTCGGAGGTCGCGACCCACGCGACGGCGTCCACAGAGCGGTCCGCGCCCCGGATCGCTGCGGTGAGACGTTGGTAGCCGGCTACCTCCCGGGCATCGAGCTGCTGCAGCGTCTGGCGCTGCGTCGTGGCATCAAGCCGGAAGGCCAGGCCCCAGACTCGCTCTCCAGGGGCCAAGGTCACCACGCGCCCCGGTCGCTCAGGAGTGCCTCGGTGGTCGGGTGAGCCCTGCCAGAAGCGTCGCTCCCAGCCGTCCAGCCAGCCGGGCATGCACTCGAGGAAGCTGAATCCGGGCCGCCACAAGAGCGAACCGTAGCCGAAGATCCAGGTGTCGGACACGTCTCAGCGCCCGGACAAGGGACTCTTTGGCGGAACGACGGCATCGGCGAACGGAGCGGGTAGCCAGCTGCGAAGCGTACCGCGCCAGGGACCGCTGTAGAGCACGATGCCCTCTGCATTGGTGATGGTCCAGGTACCGACAGGCGTGCCATGACTGAAGCATCCGCGAACCATAGGGATGCCGCAGGGCCACCACCGCTCGAAGTCTGCATGGGGGCGGCCCTCCAGCCACTCCGCCTCGAGGCAGACCTGCCCGGGCTCGGTCCACTCGGAGTAGGGGCCGTGCTGCACGCCCCGGGTGATGTGCCATGCTCGGGCAAGGCGGCCGTTGGGATGGCGCAGCTCCCTCGGCCCGTCGGCCTCGGGGGCACGCGGTCGGGTGGGCAGGGGCTTGAGAGGCCGCGAACGATCACCGTGCAGGGTGGACCACTCGGGTCTGGGCGGGGCAGCACCGTCCAGCGAGCACGTCACGGCCTTGTCGAACGGCGTGGAGAGGCGCAAACCTTCGTCCATGCTCGGGTGGGGGGGGAGCGAGCCAGGTAAGGGTACACCCTGTGTGGGTCGATGGGGAGGATAGATGCACCAGGCCTTGCTTCTTGCGCTTGTCACGGTGGCATCGGCGCAGTCGCCGTCTGCTTCGTGGCGCACCGCGAGGACAGAGGGCTTCGTCGTCCATTACCCAGCCCAGGCTGAGTCGTGGGCACTCGATGTTGCTGCTCGCCTCGACGACGCTCGACGGCGGGTGGCAGGGGAGGTCGGCTGGTCGCCGACTCGGCGTGTGCACGTGGTCGTGCGTGATCCCTACTCGGACGCAAATGGCTCCGCATGGCCCTTCCTGCGGCGGCCTCGGATGCAGCTTTGGGCGACCCCCCCGACTCCAGACTCGGTGATTGGCAACTACCGATCGTGGACCGAGCTCCTGGTCACGCACGAGGACACGCACCTCGTGCACTTGCTGCGACCCTCCAGGAACCGCGGAGTGGCCGCACTCGGCCGCTTGATCGGACTTGGCCCGATCGCACTGAAGTCACCACGATGGGTCGCCGAGGGGTACGCGACGGTGATCGAGGCGCGACTGACTGGCAGCGGGAGACCGAACGGCGATCTGCGGGCTGCAGTCCTGAGAGGACTCGCCGAGCAGGGGCGTCTGCCGACCTACGGGGAGCTGAACGCCTTCGACCGCTTCATGGGCGGTAGCTTCGCCTACCTCGTGGGCTCGGCGTATCTGGAGTGGCTCGAGGAGCGAGCCGGAGAAGGCGCGCTGCGTGACCTGTGGTCTCGGATGTCGGCGCGACGGGATCGCACCTTCGAAGATGCCTTCGAGGGCGTCTGGGGGGAGGGCCCCGAGGTGCTCTACGCACGCTTCACCGCGGAGCTCACGCATGCGGCGCTTCAGGTCGAGCAGCCACGCGACTCAGACACGCTGTTTGAGTCCTTCTCGGGCACGACGGCCTCACCCGCCGTCTCTCCTGACGGCATGCACATCGCTGTCTTGCGACTCGAGCGCAACCAGCCGGGCCGGGTGGAGATCTGGTCGACGGCTGTCGACGAGGAGGCGGTCGAGAGGCGGGCGGACGACACATCCGAGATGCTCGAGGCTGACCCGCAGGACGTGCCCGCCATCGCGTCGGCGCATCCACCTCACGCCTCGAAGGCGTCGCTCACGCTCGCGAGCACAGTCCCCAGCGCAGTCCGATGGCTTGACGACGACACTGTCCTGATGAGCGCGCGAGTGCCCTTTGCCTCGGGGCGGTACCGAGCGGACCTCTTCAGCTGGGACATCGACGGAGCCAGGCTCCGACGACTCACCCATGGGGCGGACCTCCATGCGGTCGATCCATTTCCTGATGGGCGTCGTGCTGTCGCCGTGCGGTACCGCTGGGGTGAGGCCTCGTTGGTCGTTGTCGACCTCGAATCCGGTGAGGAAGAGGTCTGGGAGAGCCCCGACGCAGGCCGCGTCGTCGCGGAACCTCGTGTGTCACCGACGGGCGATGCGGTGGCCTGGCTGGAGCAGAGCGCGACGGGGTGGTCCGTCGTCGTACGTGAGGTGGAGACTGGCAGGCGGGAGACCCTCGCTCTTCCCGATGGCGATCAGGTGACCCAGCTTGCCTGGATCGCCGGTGGCTCGCTGGTCGGAAGCGTAGGGAGAGGTGGCTTCACGGAGATCCGTGAGATCTCGCGGGATGACAAGCCCGGACGCGATCTGACGCGCACGGGAGGCCTCGCGTTGTCGCCTGCGCCTGCGCCAGACGGGACGCTCTTTCATCTGGTGTGGGATGATGATGGCCTGGACCTACACCAGTCTCGAGGAGCGTGGGAGGCTGTCGAGCCGCCAACCTCGACTCTGCCGATCGTTCGGCCACCTGCCGTCGAGCCAGACGAGGCTCCCGTCCTCCGAGAGGTCGAGGGAAGGCCCTACGGGCTGGGCCCGGCTTGGGTGACGCCGCTGATGGGGGGGGCACTCGCCGGTCGCCATGGTCAGCTCGAGGTTGGCGTGCGCGTCGGAGATCTCGTGGGCAGGCACGAGCAGCTCGCCATCGGCTCTTGGGGCTCGGAAGGGGCCGCGCGTGGAGGCCTCGCAGCGTCCGTCTGGAGGGTGGCTCCCGCGCAGATCAGAGCCGAGGCCTTTGCCGCTCGCATGGCCTTCGGGCGCGAGGCTCGAGCCGGTGGACTGCTGGGTATGTCTACGACGCGCTACGGCCGCCCGTCTCGCCTCGACGTGGACCTTGGGATCCTGGTCGATGCGCCCCTCGCGGAGGACCTGGAGTCAGAGCGGAGGCTCGGCTACCTGGAGATCTCCCTGACTCAGACCGATCCCCGGCACGGCGCTTGGGGCCTCGGTGTTCGAGGGCGGGGGCAGGTCGGGCGCACGGGGGCTGACGACTGGGGGCGAGCCGAGGGACGGGTCAGCATGCGCCTGGGGCGAACGCTCGGTTTTCAGGGGGCCTATACGGCCGGGTGGACAACTGCGGCTTCGGAGCTTGATCAGTATCGGCTCGGCGGCACCCCGACCTCTGTGGTCCCTGGGCCTTGGCTCTGGTCGCGTGTCACGGACGGGGCCTTCGCAGTCGGCAGCTGGAGCGGGTCGCTGCGCGATGAGGTCTCGGTTCGTATCGGCAGTCCGATTGCGGGACTCTATGGATGTCGGCATCGCATGGGTGACACCCTCGGCGGGGCAGGGGCCTCCGTCGTTGGGCTGAACGTCGGAGCGGCGATGGGGGCTGAGCCGTTTCAGGGCACGCCCGGCTTCTCGGCGCAGGGTGGGGTGGCCTGCCAGATCGAGGAACCTCGTGAGGGGTGGGCGACTCGACCATGCCAGTCGGCTGACGACTATCGGCTGTGGATGGGCCTAGTCATCGCCCGATGAGCGGCTCACTGTGGAGCAGGCAGATCGACCGTGCCGACGGCCTCATGCCCGAGGGCGCGGTCGAGTGCCTCACCCTCTAGGCCGAGGAGGGTGGCCG
Organism: Pseudomonadota bacterium; assembly: GCA_002862545.1. Taxonomy (GTDB): domain Bacteria; phylum Myxococcota_A; class UBA796; order UBA796. Next base: position 14,810 of record PKDJ01000336.1, on the reverse strand, counting down.
CTTGAAGGACGACGCTCCCCTCCGAGGCGTCGAACTTCCCGTCCGCGAGAGAGGCCTCGATGAGGGTCTGAATGATCCCTACCTTTCGCTCTTCGCAGAGTCGAGTCGCCAGCTCGACCAGCGCCATGTCGAGTGCCGTGCGCCAGGCTGGGGTGTAGGTACCGTCAGCCGTGAGGAAGCCTGCGTCGACGAGAGACCTTCTTGGAAGGAGCGTCTCCATGAATGCGATCTCCGCCGTGTCGACTGCGTCGTCGGCCCCGATCAGGCGCTGGACCATGTGGTACGAGAATGCCAGCTCGAGCTGCTCGTCAGTGAACAATGGGCTCTCCGCGGTCGAGGCAGAACACATAGCGCTGTGTGCTGGCTGTCGGCAGGATCACGTTGACGCGACGTGGTAAGGGACAGCGTGGCCACAGAACGTCCCGGGTGTCTTCTCTTTGCACTGCCGCGCGCGGTCTTCTCGCCATCGCGGCCTGCGCTGGGAGAGTGTGCGCGGCTGCCGCCACTCGAGAGTGCTCACGTTCACCGAGACGATCTACCCTCCCTCGTCCGAGCGCGCAGAGCGGGCCAGGCCTGCTTGGATGAGCTCCGTGGCGTGGCGGGCTCGGCGGTTGTGGTCGAGGTGGCTGCGCAGGTCGTCGGTGTTGTGAGTAGCCTCGATGCCGTTGCGCGGCGGCTTGGAGAAGCACGCGCGTTCATCCAGCGCCACCGCCCTGACGCACTTGCCCGGGAGCGAGCTGATCTAGAGCTCTCGATGATTGGGGCGTCGCCAGCTGCGATTCGTGAGCATCGTCGCTCACTGGAGTCGCTCGAGGCACGCGCTCGGCTCGCGGGTGAGCTGGGCCATCGCATCGAGACCCTCACGGCACGACTCGCGAGTGGTGGACACGAGCTGGAAGCACTCCATGCAAGGATTGGTGCGTCGCTCGGTGACGACCTGTTGATGCACGAGCTGCGCGCGTACCAAGCGTCCGCCAGAGCCGCGCTCGATGCTTTCGAGGAGGCCTGGCGTGAGATCGAGGCGGTGTCGTCGTGATGTGGCTCGCCTGGGTGACGCTAGCGCTCGCACATGTGCCCGAGCTGTTTGTGACCAATGCGGCCGAGGACTGGTGCCGGGTCATTGACGATGCCCAGACGGGCGACATCATCATGCTCGAGCCAGGCGAGTACCGCGGACCGTGCACCATCGACGGCAACCCACCGGACTACGAGACCGAAGTCCTCACGGTGCAGGCCTTCGACCTTTATAATCCGCCAGTTTTTGTCGCGGGTGACGGCGACTTCGTGCTCGAGCTGACCGGTCAGGATGTCATGCTGAGCGCGCTCGTCTTCGACGGCACTCCCGAGGGAGTGTCCGCCGTGTCGGTGGAGGCCTTTGACTCGACCGTTCGATTCTGCACCTTCCTGAACACCGATGGCACGGCCGTCGAGGCGGGCAAGGGGGCTGCGCGAGTCTTCGTCAACGACAACACGTTCTTCAGTGGGGGAGGAGCCGCCGTTACCGTCGGCTGCGCTGACGGAGGCTGCGCTGTCGAGGGCTTCGAGTTCGTCGATAATCTCCTGATTGGTGTCGACGAAGGTTTCGTGGTGAGCCCTGGCTCGGCAGGTGGAATTCGCGACAACATTCTCGATGCGGTCGAAGAGGGCGTGCGGCTCGCGGGCGCCGACACCTCCACGACGACCATCGAGGGAAATCTCATTCGAGGAAATGCCGGCATCAGTGTTGCTGGTGGCCCAGCGTTGATTCGAAACAACATCGTCGTGGCAGGAGCGACCGCACTCGACGTGGCGCTCACCGAGACCCACGGAGTGCGGGTTCTGGGCAACACGATGATTGGTGAATCCGCCATGCTCCTCGCAGGAGCAACGTCGGAGGATGAGGTCGTTACGAATGCTCTGCAGGGTGTGGTGTCGATCGAACCGGGCCCGATCGAGCTGGGCAACGTCACCTGCGACGCTGCTGCGGCCAACTGCTGGGTCGCGGTCGAGGAGCTGGATCTCTTTCCGGCCACCGCCTCACCCCTCCGCGGCGCGGGAGTCATGCCCGCGGATGGATCACTGGCTGCAGATTGGTGCGGGAGAGGGCGGTCGGATCCGCCCTCCGCCGGTGCCGTGGAGGCCGCTGGTGAGCTTGGCTTCGGGCCTCTGGCTTTCGACTTCAAGAAGGCCTTCGACTGCACGCTCGCCGAGCCGACGGGTGAGACAGGTGACACCGGAACTCAGGCCTCCGGTGGGACGACGGAGCCCGCAGGCACAGGCACCAGCTCGACAACCGACAGCGCTGCAGAGACCGACACGGAGGAACGAAGCGGCGACACCGGCGTGTCGAGGGAGAAGGGGCGGTCGAAGGCGCCAGGGTCAGCCTGCGGCTGCTCCCATGATGGCGGAGGTGGCCTCCTCTGGGTGGCCTGCATTGTTGTCGCCGCTAGAATCCGAGTCCGACCGTCACCGCGGCAAAGGGAACGACTGGCCCATCTGTCCCGATGATTGTGGGTGCTGACGGAACAATAGCCGCACCGGCATTCAGGTCACCGGAGATGTAAGTGCGGCCTCCCGCGTCGGTCCAGTAGCGGCCCTTGAGCGACAGTGAGGCCTCGGGGCCGGCGCCCTCCACTTGGTCGGCGGACTTGGCCTGTCCGAACTTGAATCCGGGCCGATCCGCAGTCGATTGTACCTCAGCGAAGCCGACCCCCACGAGCAGGTCGGTGTCGAGTCGGCCGACCGTGCCCCCGAGCGCTCGCACGCGGGTACGAAAGTGTGCGATATCCGGTGTCGGACTCTGATGGAGAATACCCGAGCCTGTGCCGCACGCCTCGAGCGAAAGCCATCGAGTGGGTGAGCCTTCCGCACAGAGGTAGGCGTGGCGAAGATCGTTCGTCTGCACACCTGCACGGAGATCGAACACGGCGTGTCCGGCCACCGGTCGACGGGAGTGGGCGGTTGAATCGAGGTCTTCGGCCGATGCCGAGAGCGTGAGTGACAGAGCCAGGATCATGTGACCTCCGATAGGATGTCGTAACGCTGACATCGACCAGCGCGCCGTAGGAGGCGTGAAGCGCACGCCTAGGGCGATTCGCGAGTGTTTACGAAGTGGATGAAAGTCATCTTGTTGCACCCGCCTAGATGCGGGCTGCCGCGAAACAGGTGATATTGCAAAGTGCCGGTGCTTATCGCGCAGCGTGGGGGTCGTTCGTCAATGTCGGAAGCCGAGAACAGTGATGGATTTCTCGAGAACACATCGGTGTGGCTCGACCTCGAGCCGAAGCTCGACACGCACAGCATCGTGGCTCTTTCCAAGGAGTACGCTGTACCGGCCGGTCTGATCGCCGCAGCGGTGAAGAGGACGGGCCGGAAGCGGGTCGTCCGCAGTCCCAGCGGCGAGGAGCTGCCGCCGGAGCCCGAAGAGAGCAGCACGGGCCCAAGGGCGGCCAAGGGTGCGGCGAAGACCGGGGCTCGGAGGGGCGGGGCGAAGTCGAGGATTCTCGAGGAACACCGGGAGCTCCTCGGGGCGGTGGCTGACGCAGAGGTCGCTCGAATCACCGGAGTGAGCCCCCGCACGGTCGCCACCTTCCGCGCTCGGCACGGCATTCCCGGGTACCAGCGTTGGTCCGACGCCAATCGCGACCGTAGCCAGAAGCGGCCCAGTCGCATCGATCCATTCGTTGAGCATGTCGGCAACGCACCGGACGTGGAGGTGGCGGCGATGGCGGGCGTCACGCCACAGGCGGTTCGGAACTATCGAAAGAAGAACGGCATTGCTGCACCCACTCGCAGGTCGAGGCGCGCTGATCGTGTCCCGTCCCCCTCGAAGGCTGCCCCGTCCGCGCCTAAGCCCGAGCGCACGGCCCCATCCTACACTGCTGAGCTGGCAGTCGGCGGGTATGGGTGGCTCGTGACGTTCTCCTCGGGTGAGCGCCGCATCGTCTCGGCGCCGACGGCCACTACGCTCATCGCCCGTGCGAGCGCGGCAGGGCTCGGGAGCGTCACGGCGATCGAGCGCCTCGCCCCCATGCTCTGACCGTCAGTCTTCCGAGGTCCGACGCCTGCGCCGTCGAGGGGCAGGCTCGCCATCGGAAGCCTCGGTCGCCGTCCGACGTCGACGTCGACGTGGCTTCTCGGTCTCGGCGGCCTCGGCGGTCTCGGCCGTGGACCGGCGCCGACGACGGGTAGGGGCTGCTTCATCACCTGATGCGGTCTCCGCCTCGGCGGTTCGGCGTCTCCTGCGTCGCGGGGATGGCGATTCGTCCGAGGCTGCGGTCTCCGCCACAGCAGACCGCCGTCGCCGTCGCCTTGGCTCCTCCGTGGTTGCACCCCCGTCGGCCTCTGGCTCGGCAGTGCGTCGTCTCCGCCGCCTGGCGGGTGCGGCCTCGGCCTCTGGCTTGTCCTCCGCTGGAGCACCCCTGCGGGTACGACGCTTTGGCTTGGCCTCGTCTTCCTTGTCGGCCTCTGGCTTGTCCTCCGCTGGAGCACCCCTGCGGGTACGACGCTTTGGCTTGGCCTCGTTTTTCTTGTCGGCCTCTGGCTTGTCCTCCGCTGCAGCACCCCTGCGGGTACGGCGCTTTGGCTTGGCTTCCTCTGCGGCCTCGGCCTCTGGCTTGTCCTCTGCTGCAGCACCCCTGCGGGTACGGCGCTTTGGCTTGGCTTCTTCTGCGGCCTCGGCTGCGCGCGAGCTACGGCGCGTCCGCTTGCCGCTCTTGCTCGTCGATGCGTCCTCGTCACCGTCCGCCGCTTCCGCCTTCCCACGCTTCACCTTGCCCCAGCGTCCCTGCGATGTGGGCTGTGCAGTCGCGTCTTCGTCGTCTTCGTCGTCCGCCATCTCGGCGAGCTCGCCGGGGGTGAACATCGAGGTCGAGGACTTGACCTCCTTGAGCTTCTTGGCCTTGGGACGGGTCGAGCGCGCCGCGCTGGTGACCTCCTCCATCACCTCGGCGAGGGTCGGACCGGTGGCGAACTTTGCATCGAGAAGGCTGCGCATCTCCTCTGCGAACTCGTCGGTCCCGACGCGCATATCGGGGTCGTAGATCATCGCCCGAGCCAGAGCCTTCGCCAGCTTGGGCGGCAGGTCCGTCTCTCCGCCGGTGAGCATCGACGTGCCCTCCGACATGGTGATCATGCGCTTGAGATCCTTGATGTCGGCCGTGTCGTAGAGGTGCTTACCCGTCACGATCTCGTACACGATCACGGCGAGGGAGTGGAGGTCCGCGGCGGTGTCCTCGGGCTGGCCCTCGACTCGCTCTGGGGGGGCGTAGCGCAAGGACTCGGCACTGATCGGCCGGTCGTCGGACAAGTGCAGGTACAGGTCCACTTGACCGAGACCGTGGCCGAAGACCTGAAGCTGGCCGTCCGTCTTCAGGGCAATTCGCCAGGGGTTGAGGTTTCCATGACTGAAGCAGCCCTGCAGCGGGCCACTCTCCCCAGCCTCACCGAGAATCTGAGCCGTCAGGATCGCGACCTCGAGCGCAGCGCGAGTCCCGATCGGCTTGTAGCGGTCACGATAGGCGCGGAGGGCATCGCCGAGTGTCCACACGCGCCCGGTCGGGTAGATGAAGGCCCCCTCTGCGGGCACCCGCTTGGCGAGCTCGACGAGGCCCATCACCATCGGGTACTCGAGGAAGCTATCGACGAGGTCGACGCTGAGCGTCAGCGCCTCGTGTTCCCGGAAGGTCTCGCCGAACACGATGGCGGTGTGGTGCAGTCCATCCTCGGTCTGGAGCTCGACGAGCCGAGCGACTGGATCGCGGAGTTCACGTCCAGTCGGGCGGTAGCCGCCGCCGAAGTCCGTCATGTTCAGTCTCCTCCCGATGCCTGGGCGTGGCGGCGACCACTCCCCAGCGCGGGGACGATATCATCGGACCGGCAGGTTGGGCGCGGAGGCCGAATGACCCAACGAGCGGGACGCAGGGTCTTGCTGCTTCACACGGGTGGCACGCTGGGCATGGAGGGCTCTCCCCTGGAGCCATCCGACTATGCAAGCACGCTAGGAGCGCGCGTTCCAGAGCTTGACGCGCTTGCGAGGATCGAGACTCAGATCGTCTGCAATGTCGACTCAAGCGACATGACTCCGGCGGAGTGGTCGGCCTTGGCCAGCAGGATCGACGCGGCGCGGGATGCCTATGACGGCTTCGTGGTCGTCCATGGCACCGACACGATGGCCTACACCGCCGCGGCGCTGTCCTTCGCTCTGGAAAATCTGGGTAAGCCAGTGGTCTTTACAGGGGCCCAGCGGCCTCTCTCGGCGCTTCGTACCGACGCGAGGCGAAACCTCCAGGATGCGGTCGAGATCGCGACGCGGGGGGTGCCGGAGATCGGCATCTGCTTCGATGGTCTCTTGTTGAGAGGCTGCAGAGCGGTGAAGCTCGACGCCTTCACCTACCGTGCATTCGCAAGCCCCGGTCTGCCACCGCTCGCACGCCTTGGTGTGGACGTGGAGGTTGCCGCCCATGTGCGTAGGGTCCGAGGGACATATCGGTTTGACCCCCGCTTCGATCCTCGCGTTGCCGTCCTCTATGTCCATCCTGCCCTGCGCGCCGAAGAGGTGGATGCACTCGCGCGAGCTCCCGAGCTGCGGGGCGTGGTGGTTGCAGCGCTCGGTGTGGGCACCATGCCCAGCCGACGTCCGGCTCTCACCGAGGCCGTCCAGCGGCTCCGAACGGCGGGGCTCGATGTCCTGGTGGTGACCCAGCATGGTGGCCGAGCCGACCTCGAGGCGTATGCAAACAGCGCCTTGCTTCGCGACATCGGTGCGGTCAGTGGAGGCACCATGCGAATCGAGGCTGCCGTGCCGAAGCTGATGCACGCGCTGGCCGTGTTCGACGACCCTGCGATGCGTGCGGCCTACCTCACGCGAGATGTCGCAGGTGAGCACGCCTGATCAGTCGAAGACCAGCTCCTGACGATAGATGCCGGTAGGTCGAGTCTGGCCCTCGAACCAGGCCCAGTCTGGCCCATCGGGGTCGGAGCTGTAGTTGTAGACCACCAGCCTGCCGTCGATCTCGATCAACTCGGGGAAGCAGGTGTCGCCTCTTGAGGGGAGATCCAGTACGTGCTCGACCCGGCGGTCGGCGGGGTCCACCTCCCACAGAGCGCAGCGCTTGGGCTGCTGCCAATAGACGGTCTGGTAGAGAAGGTAGGCATCCGCGCGGTCGAGGTCGTCTCGCCCGAGGTCGTAGTGACCATCCTCGGTGACGTTGCGCCGGGCGACGAGCCAGACACGACCCGAGTGCTGAAAGAGTAGTGGTGAGTCGTACTTACGTGGGTCGTGAGCGCAGCTCCATGCTCCGAGGTCATCGGCTGGCGCGGTACAGACCTTTGAGCCGAAGCCATCGTCGTCACCTGCCTCGTTTCTCACGACGGCGACGAGGCTTCCGTCATCCAGCAGCACGAGATCGGTCTCGGAGCCGCCTCCTTCGAGAACCACGTCCTGACCGGGGACCCTCGGCGTCCAGGTCAACGCATCGACGGAGGCTCGCCACCTGACCTGAATCGGATCACCGCCGGGCTCGTAGACCTCGTCGCCTCCGGTGTAGCCCACGAGACTCAAGGAGCCTCCGAGGGGCTTGATACGCCACGGGATGAACGTCGGGTCGTCCGTCCAGACGGGCTCGGACCAGCTTCCCGGCCCTTGCCACTCGGTCCACATCGTCCCCTGCGGCTCGAAGTCGACAGGGTTGTCGCCGAGAACGGCGTAGTACAAGTAGAGGCGCCCATCCCACGACACGAGCTGTGGCTCGCGAAGGTCGGTGTTCCGGTGAAAGCGCCCCTCGAAGCGCCAGGTCTCCTCGTCGGAGCTCGAGATGACGTAGAGCTCAGTTTCCGAGCTGGCGAAGTGGGTAGGGGCAGTACGGAAGGCCATGAAGAGCCTGTCGTCGTGCCAGACCACATCGAGGTTGTTGTTGGCGTCTTGGGGCACCACCTCGCTGGGGAGGCCGGGGCCGGGGATCACCTGTGCGAGGTCGACCACGTCGGGCTGCGCACTGCGTGCTGATTCACGGCTCTCGGGGCTCGCGGCGCAGGCCGTTGCCAAGGCCATGAGGAGTAGCCATCGCATCGTCGCGTCCTCCGATGAGCCCCAGCTAACGCGACGTGGATGGGCCCATCTCTCGGACGCGCCCCATCCGCTCACCGTCCTGCGCCCGCCTCGCGCACGGCCGCGACGATGTCGCTCACTTCGGCGAGTCCACCCACGCCGACATCTCCGCAGGCCAGGCGCTTGGCGACAGGCTCGACGATGCGGTAGCGACCGTGGCCTGCGAGCGTCTGTAGGTTTGCCTGCATGGCCGGGTGCTCCCACATCATCGTGTTCATGGCGGGGCAGAGCAGCTGTGAGACCGAGGGCGGCAGGGCGAGCCACACGGTGAGCAGCGCATTGTCGGCGATGCCGTGCGCGAGCTTGCCCAGTGTCGAGGCCGTTGCTGGGGCAATGACGGCGACGTCCGCCCACTTGGCCCATGAGATGTGCTCGATGGCGCTGGCCCCATCCACCGAGCTTCCGGTCGCGAACGTGTCGGTCATGACGGGATGACCACTGAGGGCCTCGAAAGTCAGTGGTCCGATGAACTGCGTGGCACTCGGTGTCATGATGACGCGCACGGATGCGCTCGTCTTGACCAGCTGCGAGGTGAGGTCCGCGGCCTTGTACGCGGCGATACCTCCGGAGACTCCAAGGAGTACGTTCACGGCGGCTCCCCGGGCCACTGAATGGTCGGAGCCCCGTCCGAGGCGCTCCTGAGGTAGGTGGTCACGAGATCCGACACCTGACCCTCCCGAAATACGATGAAGTGGCTACCGTCGAGCCACTGTACAAAGCCGGCCGTGGTGCTGTCACCGGCAAATGTTGGCGCATTCAGAGCCAGTGGACCGTCCTCGATCTCGAGCCCGCGCAGACGGTGGGCGTCGAGTGAGGTCGCGCTCGGGTGCAGGACGGGAAGTCGTCCCGCGGCGGCCAGGGCTACGGCCGTGCGGTACGGCGTGTTGGCGTCGAGCGTGCCGTTCGTGAGCAGAACCGAGGCGGGAGCATGATCCCCCCAGGTACCCGGCTCGGCGAACCAGTACGGTGCGTAGTTGATGGGGTCGGTCTCCTCGACGAGCAGCTGGATCAGGGCGACCGTGGGATGGAAGACCGTGATCGCATCATCTTCGTCCAGCTGGAGCCAGCCGCGGAGGAGCTCCGCGAAGTCGAGGATGTCCTTGCGCTCGACGATCGTGATCGCGAGTACGCCCCCCGTGCCGCTGAGGACCACGCCGGCGGTGTCACGGCCGAGCCACGGTGCAGCGATAGCGCCCGTCAGGCCTCCCTGACTGTGCCCGTAGAACGTGACGGCGCTGGGATCGATCGGAACGGGGGTTCCGTCCGGCAGGGTGAAGGTCGCATCGCGAAGAGCTCGTGCCAAGTAGATGGCGTCGAGCGCGCCTTGCCGGAAGTTGGTGGCGCCCGAGACGGGATTGACGATGTTGAAGTTGGCCAGGTCGGACTGCCCCTGGTCCCCCGTGCGAGTGCCGTGAAGGGGTTGGTCGAGACCGAGTCCGATGAGGCCGGTCTCTCCAATGCGATTGGCCACCTCCAGCGGGGCGTCGCTGTCGCAGAACGTGCGGTAGTCGCCACCAGTGCCGTGCTGGTAGATGACGACGGGCCAGCCGTCTGGCGGAGGAGTGCTCAGGTCCTTCGGGGTGCAGACCGAGAGCCGCAGGTCGTCCCAGGCCGCAATCACCGGCTGGCCGTCCTCGCGAAAGCGGAACTCGCCACCCTCGGCCAGGTAGGGGCGCTCACCGTGGGTGAACACAGGGCTGGGGTAGTGCGTTCGCCAGGCGTCGTAGTGGGTGAAGCTCTCCAGCGGCTCGAGAGGCTGGTCGAGGTCTGGCGGCGCCACATCCTCGGTGACGAACCGAGCGAGTCGAGCCATCTCGTCGACGGGGTCACGCGTGGTGAAGCGCGTGGCGATGGCGACATCGCTGGCCGACAGACCCATCAAGAACAGCTCTCGGACCAGATCCGCCCAGCGCCCATGCTGCGGGTGATCGGGAAACAGTGGAGCCGTCGCCTCCGGGTGCGATCGTGCCAGCGAGGTGGTCACAACCAGCGCGTAGGTCGTCTCGGGGCGCAGAGGGAAGCCCGGCAGGGGAGCCACCGCCAGTAGGTTGTCAGCCGTGTAGGACGACCCCTCGTCGCGCCAGGCCCAGTGCACAGGCACCCGCTCACCCCGAGATGCGGACCGGGGATCGATGTCAATCAGGAACAACGGGCTCTCTGCCGTCAGTGACGCGGCCGGGGAGGGGAGCAGCGCTGTGTCGATCGGGCCGCTAAAGCGGAGGTAGACCGGTGTGTTCGTGCCGTAGCCGGTCAGCCTGTCTGCGATGGACAGATAGGTCTCGAGGATCCCCACGCCCCACGGGTCGGGAAACGACTCGACGCTCAGGGTTCCGTCCGGATCCAGACGATCATCAGACGGCCAAGGAGTGTCGAAAAACGAGGTGCTGAGGGGATCGAAAACGGGCACCGGCCCGGTCGGAGCCTCCGCTGCGCAGCCGCACAGCGCCGCGAGCAGCAGGGTACGCATGCCGCTCGCTAACCCCCGGTGTTAGTCGTCGCGAGAATCCGGGGGCGATTGGATGGAACGCGGCAAGCTGCTCTACGAGGGTAAGGCCAAGCAGGTCTATGCCACCGATGATCCGTCACGAGTGATCCTTCACTTCAAAGACGATGCCACCGCCTTCAACGGAGTCAAGCGAGCGTCAGTGCCGGACAAGGGCCGGCTGAACTGCGCCTTCACCATGTCTCTGTTCGACGTGTCCGCTGCTGCGGGTGTGCCTCATCATGTGGTGAAGCAGCTGTCGGAGACCGATCTTCTCTGCGAGTGCGTCGAGATCATCCCGGTCGAGGTGGTCGTGCGGAACGTCGCCGCGGGCTCCTTCTCTCGGCGCTACGGAGTCGAAGAGGGCAGTCCACTGCCGCGGCCGCTCGTGGAGTTCTTCTACAAGTCCGACGAGCTCGACGATCCCCTGCTCGGTCGTGACGTCGCTCTCATCATGGGGTGGGCGAAGGCCTGGGAGCTTGCGTACCTCGAGGAAGCGGCACTCGCGCTGAATGCCGCACTGGTCGACTTCTGGGGAGAGCATGGGATCGACCTCGTCGACTTTAAGGTCGAGTTTGGTCGTGCAGGCGGCCGCATCCTGCTGGCGGACGAGATCACGCCCGACGGGTCCAGGCTCTGGGAGCGGGGCACGCGTCGTCGCTTCGACAAGGATGTCTTTCGCCGCGATCTCGCGGATCTTGGCGAGACCTACCAAGCTCTGTACGAGCGGCTCTCTCGGCGCACGGTGAGCTGAGGTGGACTCGTTCCGTGACAGCTCGGCGCTGTTCGCAGTGTTCGGCAGTCCGGACGCCGGTAAGCTGGTTCGCTCAGGAATGGGTGAGCTGGTTCACCGTGCAGGAGTAGGGAAGAGCCAGGTCGTCTCGAACGGCCAACAGTTGACCGCCGTGCCGGCCGGAGAGGAGGTCCCGCCGCTCGGAACGGCGAGTCTGGGACAGGTTTTCGAGGGCTCCGCCCCTGATCCGCTCGTGGTTGCGCGCTACCGCGAGGGGCCGGTGGCTGTGGCTGTAGCTGGGCGCTTCACCAACGGCACTCGCCTGCGGCGAGAACTCCAGGTGCGGGGCGCCCTGTTTCGCAGCTCCTCTGAGGCTGAGGTGCTGGCTCACCTCCTGGCCCAGTCGTCCCAGGGCACCCTGGTCAACCGCATCGTCGATGCGCTGTGGCGAGTAGAGGGAGCCTTCAGCGCCGTCGTGATGACTCCGGACCGCATGGTCGTCGTGCGTGACCCGCACGGAATCCACACTCTCGTCGTCGGGCGCATCGGAGTAGCCTGGGCGGTGGCCAGTGAGGATTCGGCTCTTTGGGCGACAGGTGGTCACTCGGTTCGCGAACTCGCGCGTGGCGAGCTGGCCATCTTGAAGGGAAAGCGCTGTCGGAGCGTGCGTCCCTTCGCAGCGAGGCCCATGCGCAGCTGCGCGCAGAACAGCGTGCGGCTCGCCCGAGAGGATGCCCGGATCATGGGCCGAGAGGTCTATGCCCTGCGGCGCGAGCTCGGTGAGCGACTGGCCGCAGACTGCCCCGTCCCAGAAGACGCTGTCGTGGTGCCACTCGGCACAGGCGCCGAGTCCTGTGCGCTCGGGTTCGCTGGAGCTGCCGGATGCGCCTACGCGCCTGCTCTGCGGTCGGAGAAGCGGGGGTGGAGGGTGCGGGCATCGGCCGTGGAAGGGCGGGCCGTCGCGCTCGTCGCCATGGGCGTTGTCACGGGTGCTGACATTCGCGACGCCACCCGGCTGCTCCGCGACGTCGGCTGTGCGGAGGTCCACCTGCGCGTCGCGACGCCGGCGGTTCGACAGGCCTGCATCTATGGCGTCACGGGTCCGACGCACGACCAGCTTGCCGCGCCCAGGGTCACCAGCGAAGACGAGCTGGCTGCTGGGCTCGGGCTGGATGACATAGCGGGCCTGTCGCTCGATGCGATGATCGATGTTCTCGGCAGAGACACTGACGACTCGTGCCAGCACTGCCTGGCCTGCTGGAACGGTGCCTTCCCAGTCGTGCCGGAAGAGCCCGACGACCAGCTGCCGCTCTTCTGACGAGCCGAATCAGCTGGGCGGGTCGAACAGGTCCGGCCAGATGCGGTCTGCGTCCTTTCGGCCTTGCCGGACCTGTGCGCAGAACCACGTCCAGCGGCCCACCTTGGACTCGGGTGCGGGAGCATCGCAGACCGCGACCGCGTGGCGCGAGTCGGTGGTGTAGGTGCCACCCAGGAACTGGAACATCTGGACGAGCTGCCGGTTCGCGTCCCCATCTCCGAAGGCGGAGAGGGCCGAACGCAGGCCGGTCGCGACACTGTCTTCGGCCGCTCCGAGAGGTGGGAGGATCGAGCGTGAGGGCAGCTGTACGAGCTGACTCGTGAGCTCTGCGACGTGATAGAGCAGGACGAGGTCGGCCCCGCCATCCTCGCTCGCGAGACTCCTGAAGTCCCGGACGATGCGCTCGGTCGCATCCTGGACACTCGTGGAGAGACCATCGCGTATCCAGGCGAGATCTCCCGTCCGAGCGATCTCTTCGTCGAACTGCGGCGGCAGGGGGTCCGATGCGGCGAATCCAGAGAGGAAGCGCGTGATGGGCTGTCCTCGCTCTCCGCTCAGGGCGCGACCCGCGCGGAGGCCCACGGCGAGGCGGGTGAGGGGCGGGACATCGGCTCCGAAGAGCACGTCGAGCACAGCTGGATCGCGTGAGAGGCCGAGGGCCTCCATCCCTTGGCGCAGGCGTCGGCCGAGGGAGCGAGCGCGCGGTCGTGGGTCTCGGGACAGCCGAACGAAGGCACGGCTGGCAGGATGGGCCCCCTCGCCACTGCGATCCACCTCGAACCATCCGCTGACCCCATGAGGGTGGACGGTCACGAGGAGTGGCTCACCGGGTGGGCCGGGAACGACGACCGTTGCGCCCGAGCCCATCTCTCGTCCCACGCCACAGGACGCGAGCACGGGCGCGTAGCAGACCGCCGGTCCCGGAATGGGCACGGCTTCGTCGGGGTCGCCTGCGACGGAGACGGTCAGTCGAAAGCCGAGCTGGCGTGCTCGGGTCAGGAGCATGATCCCGGCCGTAGTGGCGCCCGGGCTGCTGCCCTTCAGCGTGACGTGCATCGGATCCCCGCGTGATGTCCGGCGGAACTGTAGCCGCAGAGGCGGTAGATGTCCCCCACGCTGCGTGTGAGGTCGTCGTCAGACCCGCTGTCTCTCGGGCTGTGGCCAGTGCGTCTCGACCAGCTCCCGAGCGCGTCGCATCGCGGGCACGAGGCTGCTGTGTGTGACTGCACGGCAGGCCTCTTCCGGGGTGAACCACTTCACGTCACCGATGCCCTCGCGTGTCGAGGGGCGGAACTCGCTCTCGATCGCCGCTGTCGGCTCCATCAGGTACAGATGCACGGTCTTGAGCCGAGGCAGGCCCCCTGGCGCCATGAAGCCGTACCGAACGAGGCCCACCTCGCAGGTGATGCGCAGGTCGACATCGAGACCCATCTCCTCCTTCACCTCGCGCACGCCTGCGAGCTCTGGTGGCTCACCAGGCTCGAGCTTCCCCTTCGCGACTTCCCAGGTGACACCGCTGCGGCGGGCAACACGAATCAACGCGAGGCGAGGGCGTCCATCGGGACCCCGAGTGACCGGGATTCCACCGGCAGAGAGCTGCTCTGCGTACTTGGGAAGCAGATTCAGGACGTCCTTCGTGGAGACACTCTGCGCGTGGTAGAGGCCCGAGCGTCTGTTGCGATGAAAGCGCACTCCGTGACGGCGGGCGCGTGACGAGTCGATGTAGAGCACGCGCGGATGAGGCCCCTGCCGATGTGCAGCGCGCCAGGCCTGGCGCTCGTCAGTCGAGAGGTAGAGAGGTCGGGACGGAAGCTCGACGCGCCCAGACGCGACGTACTGGTCGACCTGGGCCTGGGTGGTCGCGTGGTAGACGATGTCGGGCGGGAGTGAGCGACGCGATGGACCATGACGGACCGCCCGAATGCGCGCCTGGTGAATCTCGAAGCGCCGGATGTCGCTGCCTTGGACGACGAGCATGACGGTCTCGGTGCTCACCTCGGCGCGGAGTAGCCGCGACAGTGCGGGCACGAGGGCTTCTAGGTCTACCCAGCCCTTGGCGTCGAGCTCAAGGCCTCCGACGTCCGGCCGATGACGCAGCAGGAAGGCCATCGTCTTTGAGATTCGAATGGGGTCGAGGTCGGCCAAGTGTTGACGCTCCGAATGGCGAAGCATGGACACATTTGCACATCGA
>PKDJ01000165.1 GCA_002862545.1 Pseudomonadota bacterium | reverse complement strand
CATCCTCCGGGGATGACCCGTCGCGCTCCAAGGAGGAGGAGCTGTTGGCGCTTTTGCGCGTGCGGCTTTGGGGCGACAAGGAGGACACGCCCTTGGAGGAGCGGCGGAACGGACCTCAGTTCCCGGCGGGCTCGGGGGTGGGAGACGCGTCGCCCGGCGGTTTCGAGCAACCCGACATGGAGGAGTTGCCGATTTCCGGGGGCAATGGAGGGGTAGAGGCATTTGCGCCGCCGCCTACCCCCGAGCCGGGCCACCCTCGTGACCCTGCCCGATGCTGGGCACTGGCTGCATGTGGACGATCCCGAAGGGACGCTACGGGTCGTGTCAGGCCTCCTCTCGTGATGCCGCCCCGGGCCTGAACCGGGTGTAGCGCCACACCGCCCAGTCCAGGATGATCGTGGTCGCCATCGCCACGGCGAGCCACTCCCGCCAGCCCAAGTGCATGAAGCCCTCGGTCATGCCACTACCCCTTCAGCTCGAAGCGCAGCGATTCGGTGGCTGAGCCCCACCTCAGCCAGCACCTCGTCCGTGTGCTCACCGATGGTCGGCAGAGGTCCCGCCGCCGCATGGTCCTCTGCGAGCGGAGGACGTACCCAGGTCGTCTCGCCCACTCGCTCGACGACTCCACGCGCAAGCAAGTGTGGGTGTTGCCCCAGCTCAGACGGTGTGAGGACAGGCCCCACGCAGGCCTCGGCCAGCCGCTCCACCCACTCGTCGCGATCCCGGGTCCGGAAGAGCCGCTCGAGTGCGGGCCGGTCGAGTGACGCACCGAGCTCACGACAGAGCTCAGCCTGAAACTTTGGCTCCAGCGCACCCACCGTGACCCAGCGTCCGTCCTTGCACTCGTAGCAGCCGTAGATCGGGAGCCCCCCCGTCAGGATCTCGCCATCGGGCAGCGGCGCCCGGCTATCAACGGTGCAGGAGAGAATGGTCGGGGCGAGTGGCACCAAGGCGGCCTCGGTGAGCGAGACATCGAGCACCCGACCTCCCGATTCGCCGCCGGAGCGAGCGCGCTCCCGCTCGAACAGGGCTGCTGCGATTGCCAGAGCGGCGATCTGAGCGCCACCGAGGTCGGCCACCTGGACCGGTGGCAACGACGGGCCACTCGGGCCTTGGCCCGCCGCTGCCAGCAGACCCGCGACGCCGATGAAGTTCACGTCGTGCCCCGGCCTGTCGCGCCAAGGCCCGGTCTGGCCAAAGCCCGAGAGGCGCGCGACGACCAGCCCGGGAAACTCCTCGACGAGGGTGTCGGGGCAGAGTCCGATCGATTCCATCACCCCCGGACGGAAGCCCTCGACGACCACATCATAGTGCCCGAGCATCGAGTGAACGAGCTGTGGTCCGCCATCGGCGCGGAGGTCGATTGCAATGCTCCGCTTTCCCCGGGAGACGGCCGCAAAGTATGCACCGACGCCATCGACGAACGGCGGGATGTGGCGAGCGAAGTCGCCTCGTCCGGGCGACTCGACACGGTCCACGCTGGCACCCAGCCCCTGAAGGAGCCACGTACAGGCAGGCCCCGGCAAGAGGCGCGAGAGGTCGAGGATCCTGACACCGGAGAGCGGTCCCATTCGTGTGCTCCCGTTCTGCACAACAGGCACAGAGTTGTAGCGAGTCCGTCGCGGACGGGCCGCTCTGGTGGTACCTTGCGGCGGACCGGGTAGCGTGAGGAGCGCATGTCGGCCGTACAGCACCTCGAAGGACGCCTGACAGAGATCATCCGCTGTCTCGATCTCGGAAGTGTGCTCCCTGGCGATGTTCGCATCTGCTTCGTCGTCAGTGGTCCTGGTGGTGGCACGTGGACCCTCGAGTCGGGCGCGGATGAGCCGGTGCGTCGTGGTGAGCATGGCCCCCTCGACTGTCGGCTTGCCTGCACAGACGCGGACTTGCTGGCGCTCGTCGAGGGGCGGATGTCGCCTCGCCGGGGTTTTCTGGACGGGCTCCTCAGCGTCGAGGGTGATGTGGGCCTGATTCTCCGACTTCAGCGCGCCCTGACCCGCCTGGACGATCAGACCAAAGTGCGAGGCTCGACATGACTCAGCGCCTGCCGCAGCCCATCTTGGTGATCTCGGACGGCACCGGCGAGACAGCAGAGCGCGTCATCCGCGCTGCGCTGCAGCAGTTCAGGTCCCACCTCGTCTACATCCGGACCTTTCGGGGAGTGGAGCGGGATGACCAGCTCGTCGCGGTGTTTCGGGTCGCAGCCCGCCAAGGGGCCTTCGTCGTGTCCACGCTCGTCTCGGACGACGCACGGGCACGTGCTCGGGCCTTGGCTGAAGAACACAAGGTGCTCTATGTCGACCTCATCGGGAAGTTGCTGGGGGAGCTGCGGGTGTTCCTGGAGGCGGAGCCGGTCCAGGTTCCTGGCTTGCTGCACCAGACGGACGACACCTACTTTCGCAGGATCGAGGCTGTCGAGTTCACCGTCAAGGCCGATGACGGCAAGGAGCCTCGCATGCTCCGTCAAGCCGACATCATCTTGGTCGGTGTGTCGCGTACCAGCAAGACCCCCCTGTCGACCTTTCTGGCACACAAGGGCTTCAAGGTCGCGAATGTGCCTATTGTCCTAGATCGCCCCCTGCCCAAGCCCATCTTCGAGGTCGATACACGACGGGTCTTCGCGCTGACGATCGACCCTGCTGCGCTCCAGTCCATCCGCCGCTCTCGCCTGCTCGCCATGGGGATGCAGCGGATGAACTACGACGACATGGCGTACATCCTCGCCGAGCTCGAGTACGCGGAGCAGCTCTACCGTGGACACCGCGAGTGGCCGGTGATCGACGTGACCAACAAGGCCGTCGAAGAGACGGCAGCGACCATTCTCGGCATCCTCGACGACCGGGGACTGACGGGTCCGACTGGCGACCCATCCCAACTCTGAGCGCTTGTTTCGGACCCTCCGGCTGGCACGCGTTATAGTCCAGCCCGCCCGTAGCGCTGAGTCGGTGGCTTATTGATCGGTAGTTTCCTCGATAATCGATACGAGGTCCTCCAGAAGGTCGGAGAGGGGGGCATGGCTACGGTCTACCGTGGCCGACACAACACGCTCAATCGCGATGTTGCGATCAAGGTGCTGCACCCCCACCTCTCCTCGTCGACGCGTAATCGGAAGCGCTTCGCGCGCGAGGCGCGGGCGATCGAGCACCTTCGTCATGACAACATCCTTCAGATCTTCGACTACTCCGGGCTCGACACCTCCGACTGCTACATCATCACCGAGTTCGTCGAGGGGGAGACCCTCTCGGCCGTGCTGGCAGAGCGTGGAAAGCTCCCCTCGGAGGTCGCGGCGCTGATTGGCCTGCACCTGGCTCGCGCGCTCGACTACGCCCACTCGGAGAACATCCTCCACCGGGACCTCAAGCCTGACAACGTCATGATTCGGGCGGACGGGACCGTGAAGCTGATGGACTTCGGGATCGCTCGATTTCTGGACGAGTCACAGGTGACGATGACCGGAGCGCTCGTCGGCTCGCCCGCCTTCATGAGTCCCGAGCAGGCGAAGGAGGAGGTCCTCGACCAGCGGTCGGATCTCTTCTCCCTCGGCACCGTCCTGTTCTTTCTCGTGACCGGCTACCTCCCGTTCACCGGGTCTAATCCGAGCTTGATCCTCAAGAACGTCATCGAGAGCAACCGGCCCCACGTCGCCGAGTTGGCCCCTGCGATGAGTGCAGGCTTTGCCGATGTCGTCGAGCGCTTGATGGCGGGCGCCCCTGACGATCGCTACGCCACGGCAGCGGATGTCGCGGGCGCACTGGAGCAGTGCCTCGATGAGGTCGGCGTCTATGGTGACCCCTCGTTCGGTCTCAGCACCTACATCGAGAATCCCGACGCCTACGAGATCCGGCTGGACGGCTACCTTCAGGAAGTCCTGATGGAGCGAGGTAAGGCGCTCTTGGAGCGTGGGGACCATCTACAGGCACTGCGGCTCTTCAACCGACTGCTCTCCCTCGACGAAGACAACGAGGAAGTGCTCGGGATCGTTCAGGGCTTGCACACGAGCGAGTCGAGCACATCGGGCCGTGGCCGCGCTGTCGTCGCGGCGTCACTCGCCGTCCTGCTGATAGGCAGTGGCTTGTACACCATCTTCGCCAACTGGGATGAGCTCGGCCGAACGGCGCCCCCCGAGCCAGAGCCGGCAATCGTCGAGCCGACACCAGCACCAGCGCCTCCAGCCATTCCTGCGGCGCCGGCGCCCGAGCTGGCGCCAGCCCCTCTCGCGGAGCCCAGTGCACAGCCTGCTCCCGTCCCGACTCTACCTGCGCCTCGCGCTCCCGTGGCTCGCCCACAGGTCGTTCTGGAGCGGCCCGTCCCCCGGCTAGCACAGCCGGTAATGCCGCCACCCGTCGAGGAGTACGGTCGGGTAAAGATCACCTCCGGTGAGATGCCCGCCGACGTCTGGCTTGGCGATCGGAAGCTGGGGTCCACCCGCAACGCAGAGCCAATTGCGGTGGTCGTCGGCACGCATGAGCTTACCGTCAAGTCGCCCTTCACTCTGCCACGCACGATCAAGGTGACCATTGGCCCGGGTGAGACCGTCACGAAGACGGTTCATCTAGACCCAACGCCCGCGACGGTGACCTTTGACCCCAGCTACGCGCTCACTTGTCGGGTGGCGATTGACGGACGCAGCGTCGCGACGCTGCGGGAGCTGGGCGGGAGTCTGGAGGTGCCTCGTCCCAACAAGCCTCACACCATTCGAGTGGACTGCCCGACAGGCTCGCGTGAGAAGGCGTATAAGTTCCTTCCCACCCGCACGGTGTTCCCCGCGCTCGAGTAGTGCGGCACTCCGATGGGATGGAGCCTTGGAGTGGACACCGTGACATGCACGTCGCAGACCGGGAGGTGTAGCGCCCAGCATCCGGGCGTCGGGTCACCGTACTTCCCCCTCTTTCCGGGGTGGCACGCCTCGTGCATCGCAGCACTCATGACGGGCTGTCTCTACGTGGAGCCCGCCTGGAGTCCTGAAGTGAATCTGCCTCCCGAGCTCTTGGCGCCCGCACCCGATCGGGATCACATTCTCGACCTGAACCAGTTCAGTCAGGTGCTGGTGACGGTCCGGGAGCCTGACCTGGACCAGGTGGTGTTTCTGTGGCGGGTTCCGGATGCTGCCCAGGCCGAGGTCGTCGACCTGCCACAGGACGAGAACATCTGGGCCAGTCTCCTGCGCGTGACGAGCAAGTCCCCCTCGCTCGACGGACAGATGATCTCATGCACGGTGGTGGACGAGGCCTCGCCCGCCAACCGCATCGAGATCGACTGGACCATCATGTTGGAGGCTCCATGATCGCCATCCTCCTCCTGGCCTGCAGCAGCAGCGAGGTGGCCTTGTCGAATGCCGAACTCTTCGACACGGGCAGCGTTGCCTCCGACGGCGAGCCACTCGAGGTGGAGCTTCGCGTGGATGTCTTTCCCTCTGAGCTTCAGGCCGCGGGGGGAGACTACCGGGCGCTCCCGCAGTCCTTCGGCCGATTTGCCTTTGCCGGGACCAGCCTCGACCTTGGTGTCCTCGAGCTGCGGCGGCCTGTACCCGTGGCAGGTGTGATCTTTGGCCGAGAGGTCAGCCCGAGCTGGCTAGCACCCGAGCTGCCGAGCTCCAGTGTGGCGCTCGTCGAGGCGGGCATCCGCATCGCCAAGGACGACTCAGTTCAGGACTACTCGGCCCTGACAGCAGACGATGGCGTCTTCCAGTCCTACGTCGTGCCACAGGAGAGCTACCGGCTCGAGATCGTGCCCCTCGACCCCCGTGTACCCGTCGTGGTCGAGGAGCTGCAGGTCGAGTCGAGTGCACCTGAGCAAGGGCTGGAGATCGATCCGGGTGTGGCGCTCTTCGGAACGGTCCGTGACGAGAGCGCGCCACTCGCAGGTGCCGCGGTCGCCGTCGTGAACTCCGAGGGTGTGATCTCTGCGGCGGCCTTCACCGACGCAACCGGTCACTACGAGGTTCGCGTGCGGCCCGAGCAGTCGTACACCGTCATCTGCAGTGGTCGCGACTTCGAGCTCGATCCCCTGCTCGTCTCGGCGCCTCTAGAGATCGGCGGCACGGGACTCCGACACGACTTCGAGTATCCCTCGCCGTCTGCGGTGCTCGTTGACGGACGCGTCGAGGACGCAGCGGGCAATCCTCTGGGTGGCGCGACCGTCCGCTTCACGTCCACAGAGCTCACTGGCTACGACGAGCTCGAGCACGAGACGGTCGTTGAGGTCGTCACATCCAATGACGGTCAGTTCACGCGCCGCATCCTCTCTGGGACCTACACCACCGAGTTCCTCCCAGCCCCGGCCGAGCAGGAGAGAGACGATCACACTCCGATTCGTCTCGACAACTTGGTCGTCCGTGGTGGCACGCTCACGCTGCCTACCCAGCGACTCGAGAAGCTGACGCCATTTTCCGGGCGTCTCGTGGACATACTCGGCGAGGGGGTGCCCGGAGCGCTCTTGGCCTGCACCGAGCTGAGCTTCGGCCAGCGCAGCTGGTCTACGCAGGCAGACGACTCTGGGTTCTTCGACATGCGCATCTCCCGCCAGCCCGTGAGGTGCACCATGACGCCCCCCGGCGGGCGGCTCGATCTTCCCCTGACGAGCTTCGACCTCGATCCCGTCAACAGCGATGGGCGACTTCCCTTTGCTCGCGGCGTCATCGCACAGGGCTCGGTCGTTCTGGACGGCGCTCCGGAGCCCTTCGCGTTCGTAGAGCTCACCGATCGTGACGGACGCCGGTATGGCTCCGCTCTGACGGACAGCGGCGGCAACTTCGAGGTACAGCTGGCCATCCAGTAGAGTCGCCGGGGCTGGCTGTGTCACCTCCTGGTGGCTACCTGCCATCATGTCCGAGGAGAATGATGCTGTCGCTGCTGCTCCTGGGGTTGCTGTCTGCTACGGCGGCCGAGCCTGAGCCGGTCGAGCCGTCAGAGGTCGACGTGCCCGAGCTCTCTGGACTCGAGACCCCGACGACCGCAGGGCCCACCGCGTCACCTTCTGAGTCTCCCCCCCCCACCGAGGGCTCGGCGCCTGCTTCGGTCGAGCCGTCACAAGCCGCAGTGCCGTCCCAGGAGAGTGAGTTTCCAGATGTGCTCGCGGCCGCGAAGCGAGCGTACTTCTCCGGCCAGAATGAGGTTGCACTGAGTCTCCTGAGGGGGCTTGAGGTGCGACTCCTTCAGGGTGAAGAGCCAAACCTGGAGCACGCGCTGGAGGCGATGATCTTCAACGGAGAGCTGCTGCTCGCCGCGGGCGAGAGCGACGCGGCCGACCTGTCGTTCCGCTGGGTCCTCGAGAGGGATCCGGAGTACCCACTGAGCCCCTACCACCACCCCGTGGAAGTGGTCGGTAACTTCGAGAACGTTCGCAGTGCCGTGCTTGCGGAGCGTAGTGCGGAGCTCGCGCCAGAGCCGACAGAGCCGCTGCCGCCACCCTCCCCTCGCCCGCCGCCACCGACCGCCTACCTACCCTTCGGTCTGCCGCAGTTCATGACCGGACGCCCGGTCGCCGGTGTGCTGTTCGGGGCCCTGCAGGCGGGCCTCGGCTTGGCGTCGCTGGCAATCTATGCCCAGCTCGACGACGTCAACACCAGCAGCGCACAGCATCCGCTTGGCTGGAGTGATCAACAGGTCGCCGAGCGAGTCCGCAACCGCCGCTTCCTCCTGCAGTGGCCATTGACGGTGGGCTTCTATGGCGCCTGGGTCGGCAGCCATGCCGAGGCGAGGAGGGCCTGGCGAGTCGAGGAGCTACAGGTCATCGATGCTGGGGGTCGGGTCTCTACTCGGCAGCCAGGCCAGCCGCCGCCTCGCTTCACCCTGTCTGTCTCGGGCCGGTTCTGACTCGAACGGTCGACGCAGCGTTAGTGCTGGTGCATGATGGCGCCGGCGACGCACCTTCACCTGTGGGATGCCGGAGGGAGCCCGATGGCGTGGTTCCGGTGTGAGAACACCCTGACGAAGACTCAGCGCGACTTTGTCGTGCGCAAGCCGATCACGACGATTGGACGCTCGGCAGGCAACGACCTCGTGCTCGAGGACCCCTCCATGTCGAGTTCTCACGCGAGCCTGGTTCGTGCTGGAGACCGCTACACGCTGTCCACGACAGGGCGTGGCGCGCTCTACGTGAATGGCCATCGGGTGCGCAAGGCGGAGCTCACGGACGGCGACTCTGTGCTCGTGGGGGCCTGGCAGCTGACCTGGAGTGCGGGTGAGCACGCGCCCGCTGCCGATGATCAGCCTGCTGGAGCAACGCTCCAGGAGCTCGAGGCACTCGTCTCACTGTCGGGCGAGATGATGCGCGACACCTCGCCGAACCGCTTGTTCGCCAGTCTGCTCAAGGGGCTGGCAGCACTCACGCGCGCGGAGAAGGGCTTCGTGATCGTGATGCAGGACGGCCGCCGGCACCTCGCCGCGTCGCACAACGTCGAGAACGAGCGGCTCGACATCACCAAGGTCTCGGATTCCATCGTCGACCAAGTCGTCCAGCACCTCAAGCCGCTGATCGTCTCCGACGCCATCAGCGACTCTCGCTTTGGTCGGGCCAAGTCGGTGGTCGATCTCAAGCTGTCGAGCGTGATGTGTGTACCGCTGCTTCATCGGAACGACCTGCTCGGCGTGATCTATCTGGGCAACGATTCGATCACGGATCTGTTCACGGACCGGGACCTCGCGCTGCTCCAAATCTATGCGGCTCAGGCCGCGATCATTGTCTACAACGCCCTGATGCTCAATCAGCTTCGGCTCGACAACCGCAACCTGCGTAGCCGTCTGGAGCAGTCGTCCCAGGGCGAGATGATTGGTACCTGCCCTCCCATGAAGCGCGTCTACCGGGTGCTGCGACGCGTCTCCCCCACCGATCTGTCGGTGCTCGTTCTCGGTGAGACGGGCACGGGTAAGGAGCTGGTCGCTCGGGAGGTCCACAAGCTCTCCCTGCGCAAGGGTGCGCCCTTCATCGCCATCAACTGTGGGGCCATTCCGGAGAACTTGCTGGAGAGCGAGCTCTTCGGGCACAAGCGAGGGGCGTTCACCGGTGCAGTCACCGACAAGGTGGGCAAGGTCGAGGCGGCAGACGGGGGCACCCTCTTCCTCGATGAGATCGGCGAGATGCCGATGAACCTCCAGGTGAAGCTGCTGCGCGTCCTGCAAGAGCGGGTGATCGAGCGTGTGGGAGAGCTCACCCCTCGTCCGGTCGACATCCGCGTCGTCGCCGCGACGAACAAGGACCTCGGAGAGCTGATCAAGGCCGGAAGCTTCCGGGAAGATCTGTTCTATCGCCTCAATGAGATCACCGTTGATCTCCCGCCGCTGCGGGACCGCGGCGAGGACATCAAGGTCCTCTCGCAGTACTTCCTCGGTCGCTACCGCGAGCAGTACAGCACGAGCGCGAAGGGCTTCACGAATCAGGCACTCGCTGCCTTGGCCGGGTATTTCTGGCCGGGCAACGTCCGGGAGCTGGAGAACAAGATCAAGAAGGCGGTCATCATGAGCGATCGCGCCTTGATCAATCCCGATGATCTTGGGATCCAGGGCAACTCTCGACGAGAGATCAAGCCTCTCGCACTGGCGCAGGAAGAGTGGAAGGTCGAGTACATCCGAAAGATTCTCGACATGAACAACTGGAACAAGGCGCAGACAGCGCGCGACCTCGACATCGATGCGCGCACCGTCTTTCGGTACATCGAGAAGCTCCGGGAGGAGTGATGCACGTCATCGGACTCACCGGAGGGATCGGCACGGGCAAGTCCACGGTCGCGCGCTTGCTCAGCGAGCTCGGGGTCGCGGTAGTGGACGCTGATCAGCTCGCTCGGCAGGTCGTGATGCCTGGGTCTCCCGTCCTGGACGCTCTTGTGCAGGCCTTCGCACCCGCTGACATTCTCGACGAGTCCGGTGGCCTCGATCGTGCGGCCATGCGGCGGCGGATCTCACAAGACGTTGGAGCGAAGCGCGTCCTCGACGGGATCATGCACCCCGCGATTCGCGAAGCACTCCAGGAGCGCCTCTCTACCCTCAGAACACTCGGAACCAAGCATGCTGTGGTCGAGGCGGCCCTGCTCGTCGAGACGGGCTCCTACCGGCAATACCCGACGCTGATGGTCGTCACATGCGAGCCCGAGACCCAGCTCCAGCGTGTGATGTCCAGGGACAGCACGACTGCCGAGGCTGCCCAGGCTCTCATCGCCCGCCAGCTGCCGCTCGCGGTCAAGGAGGCGGCCGCCACTCACCTGATCCGAAACGACGGGGACCTCGACACACTCCGCTCAATCACCCGCGACGTGTGGGCTTCGATCAAGAGCAGCCTCAGTACGTGACGAGGCTCCGCACCGGGCAGCCTAGAGCATCGCGGCCGCCGAGGAACGAGAGCTCGACGACGAATGCCGCCCCCACGACCTCGCCACCAAGCCTCTGGACCAGGGACAGTGCGGCTGCGGCTGTGCCACCAGTCGCCAACAGGTCGTCCACGATCAAGACTCGTGCCCCCGGCCGGATCGCATCGACATGCACCTCGAGCTCGGCGGTACCGTACTCGAGGGCATAGCTCTCGGAGAGCGTCTCGTAGGGGAGCTTGCCACTCTTGCGAAGGGGTATGAAGCCAGCACCAAGCTTCGAGACGAGCGGGGCGCCAAACCAGAAGCCTCGCGACTCCATTCCGACGACGTAGTCCACGTCGCCCCAGTCCTCCGCGAGCCAGTCTGTCACTCGCTGGAACAGGACGGGATTGGAGAGAATGGGCGTCAGATCCTTGAACAGAATCCCGGGGCGTGGGAAGTCCGGCACATCCCGGATTGCAGAGCGCACCTCGGCCGCCAGCTTCGCCATCTCATCCTCCGTACTTCGACTGCACACGTCTCCCCTTAGTCCTTGCCGCGTCCGAGGACCGACACGCCGACTGTGATGCCCAGCCCGAGCAGACCAAACCCGAGGCTGCCGCCAAGCTGGGCCGCTGAGGGCGTAACGAAGACCGCAGGCCAGTCTTCGGGGTCGACCTCACCGACGGTCTCCTCGGTCAAGACCTGCCCCTTGACCACGTCTCCGGCTCGCGGCTGCCTGGCTTCTTGGAAGGGGTAGAGGCCCACCACTGCACCGAGCAGGAGCCCGAAGAGGACGCCAAGGGTCGCCTTCTCGTAGCGGGCGAGCAGGACTCGGAGGACGTTGCTGACGCCCACCACGCCCAGCACGACGCCTAGGCCCACTGGGACGACGACGGCGACGACGGGATCGACCGCAGCGGCAGGGTCGCCGGCCTTCAGAGCATTCTTGAGGGCATCGACGCCCCCTAGAATCGGTACGTACATGCCCATGATCAGGAGCAGGTAAGACCCAGAGACACCGGGCAAGATCATCGCGCTGGCGGCTGCCGCACCCGCCGCCAGAAACATCAAGAACCCAGCCTCTTCACCACTCGCTGCGCCAGTACCTGCGGTTTGTGCGATGGCCAGTCCTGTCATGGTCACGAAGCCGGCGGCGGCGCCCGCGTACATCTGCGGCGTGCGCTCTCCGATCAAGCGCCACAGCACGGGTACTCCACCGAGGGTGAGCCCGATGAAGAGGCTGTACATCGCCCAGCGGTGGTCCAGCACGAGGTCCTTGACCACGCCTGCGAGGGCGAGAATCGCCACGACCGCCGAGATGCCGACACCTGCGAGGACGGTGAGCGACGCCCGCCTGAAGCGAAGCGTCGTCACCTCCGCGATGCCCGTGATGAAGCGCGGGTACACACCCGCTGCGAGCAGCATGGTCCCGCCGCTGATTCCAGGCACCAGGTTGGCGAGACCCATCAGCAGTCCGCCGACAAGGCTCCTCCCGAAGAGGGGCGCCAGCGGCACCGAGGAATCATCGTCATCCGCGTGGCCAGGTTGGGTCGCGGAGTCCTCGTCGGCTCGTTCTTCAGGCGTCGGTCCACTCACGGAGCGTCTCCATGGAAGCGTAGTGCGTTGGATAGGCACAGATCGGCGTGACCACAGCCCAGCCCTGCTCAACACAGACACCATCCGTGTTCGCATCCTTGCCGAAGTGCTGATGCTCGCCACCGACCCAGTAGTATGGGTGTCCGCGAGGGTCGCGGCGCTCCACGACACGGGCTGCGTAGTGTCGCTCGCCGAGCGGTGCTGCCCGTAGACCCAAGAGGTCGTCGAGTGGGCGATTGGGCACATTGAGGTTGAGGTGCACCCGCGATGGGAGCGGATGCTCCGACAGCCCCTCCGCCACCCGCACTGCGATGGCTGCAGCGGTTGCCCAGTGCCGCTCGACGTCGGTGGGCTCGATATGAAGCGAGACGCTCAGGGCGCTTATGCCTGCCAGACAGGCCTCGCGAGCAGCAGCGACCGTGCCCGAGTAGTGAATGTCATTCCCAAGGTTCCCACCCCGGTTGATGCCCGAGACGACCATGTCCGGCCTGGCATCCAGAAGGGTGTTCAGGGCCAGGTAGACGCAGTCGGCGGGGGTGCCCGAGACCCCGAAGCGCCGCTCGCCGCGTGGGAGTGCCCGGAGGGGCTCGTGGAACGTCAGCGCATGCGACTTCGCAGACTGCTCGGTCAGTGGCGCAACCGTGGTCACCCGGCCGAGAGACGACAGAGCGTCTTCGAGGGCCCGCAGCCCCGGGGCGTCGACACCGTCATCGTTGGACAAGAGCAGCCGCATGTTCCCCATTGCGCACGGCGTCCAATAAGATGAGGCCACGCTGGACGCGAGGCGAGCGCAGGCGCACAGCAAACCCTGAATGCCTCACGAGGACAGATGCCACAGGACGTGAAGCTCTCCGAACGAGAGGCCGTTTTCTTGAACAGAGAGCTCTCATGGCTCGCCTTCAACGAGCGGGTCCTCGAGGAAGCCGCCGATGCGGCAAATCCCCTGCTAGAGCGCTTCCGATTCCTGACGATCTTCCACACGAATCTGGACGAGTTCTTCATGATCCGGATCAGCGGCCTCATTCAGCAGGTCGCAGCCGGGATCGAGGTGTTGTCGGCCGACGGGCTCTCGCCGCTGAGCCAGCTCAACCTGATCCGGTCTCGTGTCGACGAGCTCAACGGAAGAGCGACACGGATCCTCCTCGGCGAGCTGCTGCCCGCTCTGAAGGCAGAGGGACTCGAGATCGCCTCCTACGAATCACTGACGCCCGATGAGAAGAGTCGCTGGGATGCGTGGTACAGCAAGCGCGTTCACCCCATCCTCACCCCGCTCGCCGTAGGGCCGACTCTCCCCTTCCCCTTCATCTCGAACCTGTCTCTCAATCTTGCCCTCTGGGTCACCTCGCCTGACGGTGAAGAGCGCTTCGCCCGCGTCAAGGTCCCTGTCGGCGGGCTGCCGCGGTTGGTTCGGCTGGACTCTCCCGGTGCCGGGGAGGCCCCGCTTCGCTTCCTGCCCATCGAGGAGCTGATTGCCGCCAACCTCGGCTCCCTCTTTCCGGGCATGACGGTGGGAAAGCCGTGGACGTTTCGAGTGACGCGTGATGCAGACATCGAGATCAAGGAGGACGAGGCCGACGACCTGATGGAGTCCATTCAGGAAGAGCTTCGGCGGCGTCGCTTTGGACAGTTTCTCCGCCTGGAGATTCAGCGAGGGGCTCCTGCGGGACTGGTGAGCGAGCTCCTCACCGGGCTCTCGCTGCACGAAGCCAACATTCAGGAGGTGGACGGCCCCCTCGGAGTGCCTCAGCTCGATGCGTTTCTACGCGTAGACCGCCCTGATCTGAAGTACCCACCCTTTGTTCCGAGGCGCAGGCCCGGGCTGTCCGGAGAGGACATCTTCGCCACCATTCGCTCCGGTGACGTGCTGCTGCACCATCCCTTCGAGACGTTCACTCCGGTCATCGACTTCCTCCGCGCAGCGGCCGCAGACCCCCACGTCGTCGCCATCAAGCAGACGCTCTACAGGACGAGTGGAGACTCCCCCATGATCGCGGCCCTCGAGACCGCCATCGAGAACGGCAAGCAGGTGGCCGCCGTCGTGGAGCTCAAGGCGCGCTTCGACGAGGAGAACAACATCGTCTGGGCACAGCGGCTCGAGGCTGCCGGGGTGCATGTGATCTACGGGATCTCCCACCTCAAGACCCATGCGAAGCTCTGCATGGTCGTCAGGCGGGAGGGCGACGAGCTGGTTCGCTACTGTCACATCGGCACCGGCAACTACAACGCCACGACAGCACGGGTCTACACGGATCTCGGACTGATGACCGCGAGGCCAGACATCGCGGCGGATGTTGCTGAGGTCTTCAACATGCTCACGGGCTTCGCCCGCCCCCCCTCCTTCCAGCACCTGCTGGTTGCTCCGCGGCACATGAAGGATGAGCTGATCGGGCTGATCGAGGCTGAGGCGGCGAGCTGCAGGAGCGGAGGCGCAGGCCGGATCATCGCCAAGTGCAACGCAGTGGTCGACCGAGAGCTGATTCGTACGCTGTATCGAGCGAGCCAAGCCGGTGTAGAGATCGACCTCCTCGTTCGCGGTATCTGCTGCCTCGTGCCCGGGGTGCCGGGGCTCTCGGAGAACATTCGTGTTCGCTCCGTCGTAGGGCGCTTCCTCGAACACAGTCGAGTGTACTGGTTCGATGGAGCGGGAAGCCCGAGGGCCTACATCGGCTCTGCCGACTTGATGGACCGAAATCTCAATCGTCGTGTCGAGGCGCTGGTGCCGGTCCAGAGTGCCGCCTTGGTCACATGGCTTCGCGAGGTGTTCTTGGAGCGCTACCTCCAAGACCGGCGGCGCACCAGAGTGATGAGTTCCGACGGAAGCTATGAGCGACTGGAAAGCGGGCAGCAAGGCCCCGATGTCCATGCACAGTTTCTCTCCGATGTGGAGGCATGATGCATCCCGCCTTTTCCTGGCGTAGTCTCTTGCGCCCCGGAGGTCTGAGATGCGTTTGATGGGTCGTCCACTCCTCACGCTTGCGCTCGTAGCCCTCGCGGCCTGTGGCGCTTCTGACAAGAAGTCGAAGGCTGGCGATGAGGACTCTGGAGCCGCAACGGCGACGCCGACCGGTGCGTCCGGCACGGCCACGGGTGGTACGGGGAGTGCTACCGGAGGGTCGGGCACGGCGGGAACTGGAGGAACGGGGACCGGCACGAGCACTGACGAAACCGGTGACACCGGCGGGACCACCACCGGGAGCACGACCCCCGTCGGAGGCCCCTGCAGCTCCACCGTCGATGTCTGCGCGACAGGCGAGTGCATTGTCGACTTGCTCGCCGAGTCCGTCACCGTGCTTGGGCAGATCCTTTACGACGGGGCCACAATCAACAACGACGGGGACGGCGACGACTACCAGATCATCTTCGTCGACAGTGCCGGCAATGAGAGCATCTACTCCTCGCCCGGCGGTGCGGGGATCTATGAAGCCGTCGTCTACCCCGGCATCTACGATGTCTACTTCGAGCTACTCGACACGACTGGCACGGTGCCCCGCCCTGCGCAGGGCCGCGTCGCGATGGCGATGTCCGTCGACCTCACCGAAGATGCCAACCTCGACATCCTTCCCTCACCGCTCGAGCTTGCCGGGTCAGTCAGCTACGACGGCGACGGTATTCCACGCGGCGTAGGCTCCGTCTGGGCGGTGACACTGCACGACACAGCCAACGATCTATGGTTCGTGCACCCCAAGGCAGGCGGAACCGGCGTCTACGACATCCACGTCTGGGAAGGCACCTATGATGTCTACTTCGAGATTCTCGACCGCTCCGTGCTGCCGCGCTCCGTCGAGGGCCTCTTCCGGGCAGCGGCTGATGTCGAGATCACCGGTGACATGGCGCTCGATCTCCTCCTAGACACTGTACAGGTGCAGGGGGGCATCCGCTGGAATGGCGCGCCGCTACGTGACGACGCTGATGGCCTCGACAACATGGCGCTGTACTTCGAGGACAGAGCAACGGGACAGCGCCTGGAGAGCCGGCTTCCTGATGGTGTGGCCTTCTACCAGATCCGGCTCTACCCGGCGGAGTACGATGTCTGGGTCGAGCTCCTCGATCCGGCTGATGCCGTCGAGGACGCGGTGCTCGGTGAGTGGCTCTACTCGGAGTCCTTTGTCGTCGCGCCACCCGCCGGTGCTCTCGAGATCGATGTCTCCACTGTGCAGCTGACGGGTGAGGTCATCTACGACGAGTCACTCATCCTCGGTGTGGATGGAGCCCCCGACTGGGCCCTGCACTTCACCGACAACGACACTGGCGCCACGTTCACACGCACCTTCACCGGCGGCAGGCCCACCTATGCCCTGAACATGCTTCCCGGCGTCTACGACGTTGACTTCGAGCTGCTCGACCGCAGTGCTGTGTCTAGGCCCGTCGAGGGCATCGCCCGGGTCGCAGAGGCCCTCGACCTCACGTCCGTCACCACTCTCGACCTCGACCTCACTCCGAGTGCCATCTCTGGGGAGCTCCTCTACGACGGTGCATTGATCGGACGCGACGACGGAGGGGCGGACTACCAGCTCTGGCTCACGAATCGCGCGACGCGGCAGACGGTGGAGCGCGCCTCGGCTGGGGGCGAGGGCGACTACACGGTCTATGTTCTTCCAGGGACCTGGGACATCGACTTCGAGCTCGTCGACCTAGACGGAGCCGTGCTGTTCCCCGCGGGTGGCCGCTACGCGGCGGCACGGGGGCTCGAGGTCCTCGGAGATGTCGCCCTCGATATCGCTCCCACGACACGCCCCGTCGGCGGGCAAGTACTCTACGATGGGCTCCCCATTCAGGCTGGCCCCGAGCGCGAGTGGCAGGTCGTCCTCACCAGCCGCGACATCGCCTCTGTAGCTGTGTTGCCACAAGACGGGGGGGCGACAGAGTGGGAGGTCAATGCCTACGCTGGTGTCTGGGACGTAGCGATGGAGTTGCTCGATGACCGGGCCGTGCTCTCGCCAGTCTCGGATGGCCGCTTTGTTGGCGAGTACTGCGCCGACATCCGCTAAAACGCACGAAGCGTGTGGCCGATGGGGCCACACGCTTCAGTCGAGAGTGCGCCTGCCGGCGCGACGCCCGAGCTAGTCCACGTTGATTGTGTACGTGTACACGGTGCCGCCCGCGGCAGCGATCATCGTGGTGCCGTCGGCGCTGACCGAGTAGTCGAACATTCCGGGCCAAGCGTCCACAGAGCCCCACACTGCGCCCGTCAGGCCGTCGTACGCAACAAAGTCGGGAGAGCTCGGGTCGTTGTCCTCAACAGCGAACACCGCACCCCGATCTCCGACCGCAGCGAGTGACTCCACGCCGCCGCTGGCCTCCGCGCGCCAGAGCGGCTCTCCGAGCATGTCGACGCCCGTGATTCGCACGTCGCCCTCGAACGCAGTCACCACCGTGCCGTTGGCCGCATCGAACGCCACGAGGTCACCCGTCTCGACCCCGATCTGGCGAACTTCCACGCCATCGGCAACGTAGAGGTCGCCGTTCGCAAGGTAGATGCGGTCCCCGGCCTCGTCGATCGCCAGGGCGGGAACCCCGTCGCACAGCTCGACGGGAAGGTCCTGGGACTCCACCGAGCCGTCGTGTCCGCGACGAGACAGACGGCAGCCACCGTCGTCTTCAACGGTGACGAACCCATCACCATTCACGTCCGCCTCGATCAGGCCTGGAATAGGGTAGCGCTGGGTGCCCCAAGTGACGGAGTAGAACGCCACCTCGTCAGAGGCGCACTCCATCAGCACGCGGCCCTGGTTGTCGTAGACCGTTGGGTCGTCAGGACATCCGAACAGGTCCATGTCGGCAATGAGGCCGCCGCCTTGCGGATCGAACTCACAGGAGTTCCCACCGCTCATGCCGAAGAAGCCCATCTCGCCGTCACGGTCGATGGCTAGCCCGTTGATGCTGTAGTAGCTGATGCGGTCCTGGTCCATGGTGAGGACGGGTACTACCGCGGGCTCCTCCTCCTCCTCGACCGGAGGCTCCACATCGATGCGGTCTGGGAAGAAGACGCCTGGCTCGACAGGGACCGTGTCGTCGTCCGAGGCGTTGTCGGCGGGAGCGGTCGAGCCGGAGGTTCCTCCGTCCTCCTCTGCCCCTGGCGCCTCAACGCCAGCCTCAGCCTGTTCTCCGTTCGGCCCGCCGATCAGGAGGGGCCTGTCGGCGCCGGCGTCTACGACGAGCGGTGCGGGTGCACACGCCACAAAGAGTGTTGCCAGGAAGATGAGACGATTCATGGGCGACTCCAAGGGTGCGGGCATGGTACCACACAGGGGTCGGCACTTTGCAACCTGACAAGAGCCAGGGGGGGCGCATGGGCCTTTCAAGCATGTTGGCGCTACTGTCTGTTGGCTGCAGCCCCGCAACCTGTCCGGAGGGCACGGTGCCTGCGGACGGTGGGCAGTGCATCCGTCCAGCGGAGGGCTGCCCTACCGGCTACGCACCAACTGACGACGGAGCATGTCTCTGGACGGGATCCGACACGACGACGGCAACCGGGACCGACGAGACGTCGTCGAGCGGCTCCACGACGGGGACTACGACAACCACGCCGTCAACCTCAGAGACGGGTGACACGGGTCTACCGACTACAACTGAGCCGCTCGAAGGTCCGGGCGTCGTGCACTGGGTGGGCTTGCGACGCTTCGAGTTCTTGGTTGCCCCTTCCGCTGCAGCAGGCCCCGGCCGCTGGGAGGACGGCACGCTGCATCCTATGCAGCTCTCCATTCTCTTTGCCGATCACGAGCACCTCGAATCCGGCTTCGAGCCCGGTGTCGGCTTCGCCTGCGAGGTCACGTTCGCGAGCACCACCGACGTTCCACCGATCATCGGGTCATGGGTCTCGGACGGTGACGCCACTGTTGGGTATGAGATTCCGCCTGATGCAACGGTCGCTAACGACACCTGTTCCGGGCGCATTCACGCCGAGTTTGCGGACTACATGACCATACTAGAGGGCACGACGCTCGGTGTCGGGCTCCACGACTTGAGCCCAAGTGAGCAGAAGAAACTCGCCGCAGCAATCCCTGCGTGGCCGGCCATCCGTGACTGGACCCTCGGCTCCGGATGGCACCTCGGGCAGCTTGATGGCACCACGGCCCTCTCGGCGTACTCCAAGAATGGGTACGCGATTGGACACGAGGTCGACGCCAAGGGCACGGTCCTCCTCGATGGGGCTGGCCAACCCATGCCGCAGGACCGGGATCTGACGATGCCACCCGGGGCCTTCCCGAATTCGGCCTGGTACTCGGGTGAGGTGTTCATGTTCTGGCCTGTCGATGCGCTCTTCGACTGAGCCCCCGGTCGGAGGGAGCGCGTCATCGATGGGCCTCGGCAGACGACAGAACGAAAAAGCCCGCTGAACTAGGTTCAGCGGGCTTGCGTATCGGGGCGACTGGATTCGAACCAGCGACCACCAGACCCCCAGTCTGGTGCGCTACCAGACTGCGCTACGCCCCGACAGGCAGCGCCGCGCAGCGGCGGAGCCGAACTAACGCTCCTGCGCTACCGGGGCAATGCTCTCGAGTCGCTTCCGCGACTCCGACAGACGCTCCCGCATCTCCGTCAGCTTCTCCATGACCTCACGAAGCACACCCGGATCGCCCGTAGCAGCCTCTGGTGCTGGGGCATGGCCACTGATCACCTTGCGAGCTCCCGCGATCGTGAAGCCTTGGTCGTGCAGGAGGCGCCTGATGCGAAGGAACCGAGCAATGTCCTTCCGGCGGTACATGCGCTGGCCGCTCGCCGAGCGCTGCGGTCGCATCTTGAATTCCGACTCCCAGTAGCGGAGCACATGGGGCTCCACTCCCACGAGCTGACTCGCCTCACCGATCCGGAAGAAGAGTTTGTCGGGAAGCTCAGCCGCGAAGTCCTGTTCATCGCTCATGGCTACTCCATCAAAGGCAGTCGACTCGGCCCCTCTTGCGACTAGGGGCCCGGCGGGTGGTGAGGGTACGCCATGTAGCGCCGGCACGGCTAGGGTGTTCGACACCTCGCGGCGCTCTGTCGTCGCTCAGCGCATGCGAGTGCTGACACCCGGAGCTCACTCTTCCTCTGCTGCCGGGTCAGTAATCGGGGTCCAGAGGCGGACATTGAACTCGTCATCGCGTGTCGGCTCGTCGGGCCCACCCAGTGACTGGACCGTGATGCCCCAAGTGCCGATAAAGGCGGGATCGCGCTGCAGCTCCCACTCCTCCGAGCCTCTCCCTCGGGCCGTCACCTTGACGGTCACGCGCTGGACGAGCTCCTCGAAGTCCTCGGACACCTCGACCTCGAGCTGGTGCTCGGTTCCCACAGGACCCACGCTTGGGTCGACCGTAGCCGTCCCCAGCGTGTTGTCGCGGTCAATCACGGGTGTGAGGTCAATCGTCAGGGGCTCGGCTGCAGGCTCTGCTGCATCAGTCACCTGCACGAAGAGCGAGTCAGCGTTGCCGTTGACTCGCTCCCACTCGACATCATCGTCCTTGCATCCGATAAGACACAGGATCGAGAGCCCAAAGGTGACACACCACCGCACCGACATCGACGACTCGGAGTGCATCACCCGCTGCTCCTTCACCCGAGGGCGGCCTTGGCCTGCTCGACGACTGCCTGGAAGACCGCCGGCTCGCGAACGGCAAGGTCGGCCAGCATCTTACGGTTGATCGCGATGTCGGCCTTCTTCAGGCCATGGATCAGGCGGCTGTAGCTCACACCATGCTGGCGGGCGGCAGCATTGATCCGGCGGGTCCAGAGCGCACGGAAGTCCCGCTTGCGCTGCTTACGGCCGATGAACTCTTGCTTCTCGGCCTTGAGCCTCGCCTCGATGGCCTGCCGGAGCCGGCGCCGACCGAGGAAGAAGCCACGAACGCGGCGGAAGAGGTTCTTCTTACGGGTGCGACGAATCATCGCACGCTTCACTCTAGCCATATCAGTCTCCCCTTGCTTACCGCTTCCCAGTCATCGTGACGGTGGCGGTGGAGGTGGTTGTCGGAAGGGCTCAGCCCTTTCCAAGCATGCGCTTGACGCGCTTCGCGTCCGCCTCGGCCATGTAGCCAGGCTTCATGAGGCGCTTCTTCTGATCCTTGCCCTTGTGCTCAAGGCAGTGGCGCAGATTCGCACGCTTGAACTTCACCTTACCCTTGCCGGTGAGCGAGAAGCGCTTTGCGGCGCCCCGGTGGGTCTTCTGCTTCGGCATGGTCGGACTCCTCGAAACCCCACGCTTCTATACGAGCGTGGCATCGCCCGCCAGCAAAGAGGTCGGGCCTGAGCAAGATGGGCGGGCCGCCCAGCGACCCGCCCGATAGGCACGCGCGGATTTGAACCGCGGACCCCCGCCGTGTCAGGGCGGTGCTCTCCCACTGAGCTACGTGCCTGTACCAGTGCCTTCGCACTAGCCCGCGAGGCTTATCGCTGACGCCTGAACGTGTCAACGAGTCGTGCTCGAACCGCCCGGCCGACGGACCAGGATGCCTCCATCGGAGTAGGTGCCTGCGCCGAGTGGAGGCTGAGAGCTGTCACTCCACCCGCTGTGATTCCACAAGGCACAATCCGCCCAAAGCCATCGAGGTCGCAGGTCAAGTTCAACGCGAAGCCGTGCAGGCTGACGCCCCGCTTGAAGTGAAGCCCGATCGCGCAGATCTTGTCCGTCCCGACCCAGACACCCGGAAAGCCAGTACGACGCCCTGCTGCGACACCGCGCGTGGCGAGCCAGTCGATGATCCCCTCCTCCACGGCATCGACCGTCCGCCTCACCCCGCCACCTCGACCACCCACGTCGACGAGGACGTATCCGACGAGCTGCCCGGGCCCATGCCAGGTCGCGAGCCCGCCACGCTCAATCCGGGCAAAGTCGATGCCATGCGCCCGAAGGTCCGAGGCGCTTGGAGTGCCGGGCGCGGGCCGCCGCCCCACCGTAATGACCGAGGGGTGCTCTAGGAGAGCGATGTACTCCCTCCCCTCGCCTTCAATGATCGCCTGTCGAGCCGCGCGCTGGCGCCCAAGGGCGACCGCGTACGGCACCCGGCCCCACCACGAGAGCTCAATCAAGGGTCGATCACGATGACTAGCCCGCCATTGCCCGTGAGCCGTGTCTCCTTCGCCTCGGAAGAGAAGCGGGCGACGTCCTCTGGGGCAAGTGTCAGGTCACAGCCTTCGGCGGAGCGCGCTCGCAGAAATAGCGGGCGGTCGCCCGCAGCGGTTGCCGCAGGATGCGCAGGGTCGTCCACGTATACGACGGGAGACCGGTTGACGGCCGCATCCTCCCAGAGCGCCCCCCCGTACAGCACAGTACCCACTACGTCGAGCAGACGCGGCGCCCACGCCGGAGCGACGTCGATCCCCCGTGCATCAACCATCAAGCCCGTCCACTGGGACTCTGCGGGGCCCTCTGGTGCCTCAACGGACTGCGCGACGGTCCACGGCTTCAGAAGGTCCTGGAGCGGGAGCTCTGCGTGCACAGCGACCTTGCCCGAGGAGAAGTACTGCGTCTCCGTGACCCTCCAGCCACCCATCCGCCCGAGGATTGGTTCGGCCAGTGGCCCCTCGAGCACCTCCTCGACGGTCAGGGCGTGATTGACCCGGATTCGCTCGGCGCCCAGCCGAATGCCGGCGTCGACGGCTCGACGCGCCAGCTCCTCCACTGCTCGGGTGCCCTCGGTTCCCCGTTGACGCCGCACGGTGTCCACGGTGACGACGAGTCGGGTCCAGTCCACGACGACATCGTCGCTGACCTCGACACGCACGCCCTGCGGCGATGCGAGCGCAGCAACGCTGACCAGCCACGCACCGATCATTGGAGCGCAACCACGTCAGAGCGGCCAAAGAGTGCGTGCACGTGTTCCTCCATGTCTGCCGATGGCTCAACCGGAAGGTCAGGGAGCGCAAGCTCGGCTCGGCGGGTCGGAGTCGTCAGGATGAGACGAGTCGCACATCCTCCACGACGCTCACGAAGGAGGGTACGGAAGTCCTCCAGGCGGTCGCCCTCCAGCTCGCCGACTCGTAGGTGGAACTGCACCTCCCGAGTGCTGCGAGCTCGGATCTCGGAGAGGGGCTCTGCCGTGTTGGCCCGTACCTTCAGCGTGTCGGGATCCGACTCGAGTCGGCCGCTGACGAGGATGGGCTCACCTGACTGCACAGCTTGCTTCGATCGCGTCCATGCATCGCTGAAGAAGATGCACTCCACAGGGCTGCTGTCCGCGTCCTCCACCTGAACGAACGCCATCTTGTCGCCACGGCGGGTCTTGACCACCCTCACATCGACGGGGAGTCCGAGCAGGCGCACGTCCTCGTCGCCGCGAAGCTCACGAGCATCGGCGATTGGACAGGTCGCGTAGCGCCGCACGTCTCGCTCGTGCGTCTGCATCGGGTGACCGGAGAGGTAGAGCCCTAGAACCTCACGTTCCTTCGCGAGCTTCTCCGAGACCGTGAAGGTCTTGCTCGGGAACCGAAAGTCCGTGGGTCTAGCCCGAGGAGCGAGCATGGAGAACAGGCTCGCCTGCCCCGCAGCCTTGTCGGCCTGCTGTCGAGCCCCCACCGTCATTGCCGCTTCCAGCCCCTCCAGCAGCGCTGCGCGATCGACGCCGGAGAAGTCAAAGGCACCCGCCTTGATGAGGTTCTCGACCACACGTCGATTGACTCTCTTGTAGTCGACCTTCTCGAAGAACTGAAACGCTGATTCGAAGGCCCCGCCGACCGCTTCTCGTGCCTCGATGCAGGCATCGACCGCCGCGGAGCCGACGTTCTTTACGGCAGCGAGGCCAAAGTGAATCACGTCGACGACCTCCCCCTCCACGACCGGTCGGGCACCGGGAGGTGGGACCGAGAAGTGCCGCTGCGAGTGATTCAGGCACACCGGACGAACCACGATGCCTGCCTCTCGACAGTCCCGGATGTACATGAGCACCTTGTCGGTGTTCGCAGCCTCGATCGTCATCAAGGCCGCCATGTATTCGGGTCGGAAGTGCGCCTTGAGGTAGGCGGTCTGGTACGAGATGTAGCCATAGGCTGCCGAGTGGCTCTTGTTGAACCCGTACGCGGCAAACTTTGCCATCATGTCGAAGATTCCCTCGGCGATCTCGCCGGGAATCTCGTTGTCGATGGAGCCCTGCACGAATCGGGCACGCTGCTCGTCCATCGCCTCCTTTTTCTTCTTGCCCATCGCGCGACGCAGCAGGTCGGCTTCGCCGAGGCTGTACCCGGCCATCACCTGCGCGATCTGCATCACCTGTTCCTGGTAGATGATCGTGCCATAGGTGGACTTCAGCAGCGGCTCTAGCGACTCTAGCGGGTAGGTGACGGCCTTTCGGCCGTGCTTCCGCTCGACGAAGTCATCGGTCATGCCCGACTGCAGCGGCCCCGGCCGGTAGAGCGCAACGAGCGCGACCATGTCGTCCATCGTGTTGGGCTTCAGGCGCTTCAGCAGCTCTCGCATACCGCTGGATTCGAGCTGGAAGACGCCGAGAGCATCACCGCGCTCCAACAGAGCATAGGTCCTGGCATCATCCCAAGGGATGGCCGCCATGTCGGGCCGCTCACCATGGTTCGCCTCGATGAAGCCGCAGGCATCCCGAATCTGATCGAGCGTCTTCAGGCCGAGAAAGTCGAACTTGATCAGCCCGATGCTCTCCGCGGACTTCATGTCGTATTGAACGACCGGCCCCCCCTCTGGCTCGTCTCTGTAGAGCGGCGCGTACTCCACCAAGGGACGATCAGCGATGACCACACCGGCCGCGTGGACCCCCGTCTGGCGGACTGCTCCCTCGATCGCGAGTGCCGTGTCGATCACCCGCCGAATCTTGGGGTCCCCTTGATGGAGAGCCCGCAGTCGTTCTTCCTGCGCTAGCGCCTCCTTGAGCTTG
Organism: Pseudomonadota bacterium; assembly: GCA_002862545.1. Classification (GTDB taxonomy): domain Bacteria; phylum Myxococcota_A; class UBA796; order UBA796. Next base: position 3,163 of record PKDJ01000165.1, on the reverse strand, counting down.
ATCCCCAGCTGGTCCGGAATCAGCTTGGCCGTCCGGTCTGCTTCGTTGAAGTTGAGGTCTAGAACGCGAGCCACATCACGCACTGCAGCCTTCGCCTTGAGCGTCCCGTACGTGATGATCTGGGAGACCAGCTCAGCGCCATACTTGACGCGCACGTGCTCGATCGCCTCCTCGCGCCTGTCTTGGCAGAAGTCGACGTCGATGTCCGGCATCGACACGCGCTCCGGGTTCAAGAACCGCTCGAACAGGAGCCCGAACCTCAGAGGGTCGATGTCCGTGATCCGCATCGCCCATGTGGCAAGAGAGCCGGCCGCCGATCCTCTGCCTGGACCCACCGGAATGCCATTGTCCTTCGACCAGTTGATGAACTCTGCGACGATCAGCAGGTAGGCCGGAAAGCCCATCCGCTTCACGATCGCGACCTCGTGCTCAAGCCGCTTCCAGTACTCGGGATGCCTCTCTTTCGGGATCTTCTCCAAGCGGAGCGCGAGACCCCGCTCGCAGTACCACCTGAAGAATCCATCGATGTTGCCGGCGCCCTCGGGCCGCGGAGGAATGCCCACGGCCGGGTCGGGCAGGCCGTAGTCCCGCGGCGGTGGGAAGGCTCGGTAGAAGTACTCCCAGTTCGCGTCAGTGTCGGGCTGTTCCTCCCTGGTCGGCCCCGTGTCGGGAGGTGTGGTGGCTGGAAAGTGGTAGGTCTTGAAGTCGTAGTGAAACTCACAGGCCTCAGCGATCGTCCCCGTGCGATGGAGCGCGTCCGCATCTTGGGGAAAGATCTCCAGCATCTCGGCCTCAGGCTTCAGCCAAGCCTGATCTGTCGGGGCGATGAGCCTCTGCGGGTCGGACAGAGAGCAGCCGGCCCCGATGGCGTTGAGAACCTCGTGCACTGGGGCATCTGTCGGTCGCAGGTAGTGCACGGCATTGGTGACGACAGTCGGAAGCCCGAGATCCAGCGATACCTGACGGATCAGCGCGTTTGCTTCGCTCTGTCCGGGCAGTCCCTGGTCGACAAGCTCCAGAAAGAGCTGCTCGGGTCGAAGTGCGTCGGCTAGCCGCGCCAGGCGCTCACGAGTCTCTGCAGCATCGGAGTCGCGGAGACTGCGCCCAAAGAGGCCCTTGTACCCGCCAGTGAGAACGAACAGGCCGTCTCGGTGTCTCTGGAGGGACTGGAGATCGATCCGGGGCTTGTAGTGCATCCCATCGAAGATGCCATTGGTGATGAGCTGGCAGATATTGCGGTAGCCGGCTTGGTCACGGACCAGGACGACAACCTGGTAGCCACCCTCCTCCCGCATCGGATCGGCATGATCGATGCCCTCAGCCTGTACATGCAGCTCGGCACCGAGGACAGGCCGGATCCCAGCCGCCTTACAGGCCTTGTAGAACTGGACCCCGCCATACAGGTTTCCCGTGTCTGTGAGCGCTAGCGCAGGCATCTCGAGAGCTGCCGCGGCAGCCGCAAGCTTGCCTGGTGTTGCCGTCCCATCCAACAGGGAGAACTGGCTGTGGGTGTGGAGGTGTACGAAGGACACGTCAGCTCACTCCCTCAGCGAGGACACAGTCCGTCCCATCTGTGATGACCGGCTCGAGCGCTCGGTCGTGACGGATCCATCGGTCACGGATGGCCTCGGCCACCCCATGGTCGCGGAGCACGACCTCGAGCAAGGCCACCCTGCGACGGAAGTGCCCGCGGCTGATGCGTAGAGGTCGATGCACCGTACCCACCGGTCGTCCCGAGTAGCGCGCGGGGCCCCCGAGGTGAGCTCCGGCAAGCTCCGCCTCGAGCCGCTTGACTCGGTCGAGGTCGCGTCCCTCGAAGAGGTACCCGATGATGAAGTCACGAGACATGCGGTCGACGAGATCGCCCATGATTTGCGCCACCCTGTCGGCCCCACCGAGGGCATCGAAGTCCGCCAAGTCCCCTCCCCGCTCTGCACCGGGTCTCGCTCCCGACCTGGTCATGGCAGTGCTTGGTGATTGTACGCCGACAGGTCCGGAAATGCGGCCCCTTCGTCGAACTGGAATCGCATGGTCTGCCACGTACCCATGACTCGCTTGACGTACCCTCGAGTCTCCCTGAAGGGGATCTGCTCCACGTACTCGTCAATCGGCACGTTTCCGAAGCGGGAGATCCACTGCCGAACGCGACCCGCACCCGCATTGTAGGCAGCCAGCGCAAGGTAAGGGCTCCCCGCATGTTGCTTGTGCATCGCCGAGAGGTAGCGCCCACCAATCCGGAGGTTCGTCGCAGGGTCATCGAGGTCGCTCATCGAGATGGACATCTTCAGCCACCCGGCAGTCTGGCGGGCCGTCGCTGGCATCAGCTGTGACAGTCCTCTAGCGCCCGCGAATGACACGATGCGACGGTTGAAGTTGGACTCTTCGCGGACCAAGGCATGGAAGAGACGTGGCTCGTAGTCATAGCTGCCTGCCTCTGACCGAACGGTTTCCCAGTAGCGATCTGGGTAGGCCACACGCAGCACCTGGGGCTGCCGCGCCCCCAGTGTGCCTGGAGGATGAGAGCGCACCCATCTGCGCATGTCGTCATGGGCGAACAGCCAGTCGCCCGTCGCAATCCTGAGCTCCGTCAGCCATGCTTTCTCATCCGGCTCGAGGGTCGCCTCGTCGAGATCGCCCCACTCGGCCCTCGCCTCCTGAATCATGCCAAGTCTTGCAAGGGCGACACCGTCTCTCACCGACGGGTCCTCCGACACCTCGAGTCGGATGACCCACGGTCGCGTCATGTCACCGACGTCGTGTTTGTCCGGGCGAGTGGCGAGCTGGCGGGCCGCCTCCGGGTCCTCCTCGACCAACCGGCTGTAGGCGAGGATGCTGTAGAAGCTATGCGGGAGCTCTTCGCAGAGCGCTCGCCAGCCCGCGACAGCCTCGGCCCTTGCGCTCGGGTCAGGATCGGGGACGCTCGGCTGGTCCACATCCGGGTACAGCCGCCAGCGCGCTGCCCAGTAGCGCCCCGCGGCAACGGTCTCTGCGTCCCCGCCGAGTGGGAGCATGCCGAGCTCGCGTGCAATGCGTCGCGCCTCCTCCGGTCTGCCCTCGAGGTAGTGCGAGAACGCCAGTCGCCAGGTCGCCTCGCCGGCCGTGTCGCCGCCTGGGAACTCGCGCAGCGCCCTCGACCAGAGCGCCCTGGCCCCCTCGAGGTCCT
>PKDJ01000167.1 GCA_002862545.1 Pseudomonadota bacterium | reverse complement strand
CGCTCTGCGCGAGGTCCCTGTCCATCGGCCCAGAGCGGGCGAGGTTCGGGTCCGCCTGCTGGCCAGCCCGATCGATCCGATGGACCAGCTGATCCTGAGAGGGCACTATCCACTGCGCCCACCGCTCCCTGCCGTCCCAGGAGCAGAGGGCTGTGTCGAGATCGTCGAGGTCGGTCCAGACTGCGGAGCCTGGTCCGTCGGCGACCACGCCCTGCTGCCCATCCGTGCCGGCGCCTGGCGCTCGACCTGGGTGTGCGAGACCGAGGGTCTCTATCGCCTGCCTCCGGGCCTCGACCCGGTCCAGGCCAGCATGCTGCGCGTCAACGGCGCCACGGCCCTCGCTCTGGTCGAGGGAGTCTCCGAGGGCGAGTGGATCGTGCAGAGCCTCGGCAGCGGCGGAGTGGGCCAAGCGGTGATCCAGCTCGCCCGAGCGAGAGGAGTCCGCACGGCGAGCGTGGTCCGTGGCGCGCGCTGGGTCGAGCCTCTCACCCGCCTCGGAGCCGACCGAGTCGTGTCGGCCGACGAACAGGGATTCCCGCAGAAGCTGCGTCATCAGCTGCGAGATCTCGACGGCCCCGTGGTGCGGGCTCTCGACGGTCTCGGAGGCGACGCCACGGCCTCGCTGGCGCGCGCCTGCGGACGGGGTGCCACGATCTTCCACTACGGAGCGATGTCGAAGCAGGGGCCCCATGTCGGAGTCGCAGACCTGATCTTCCGCGGTGTCCGCCTGGAGGGCTTCTGGCTGTACGCGCTCAACCAAGCGCGGGGACCACAGCGAGAGCGAGAGGCCCTCGACACCCTCTGTGCCAGCCCCCCGCGCTTTGCCGTCGACAGCCGCTGGCCGCTCGCAGCGTGGCGCGATGCCCTCGCCAGAGCCGCTCATCCCGAGTGCCGAGGCCGTGTCGTGTTCGCCGCGGAGCAGATCGGCACGAGTGAAAGGGTCTGACGAGACTCCGGAGCCCTAGACGGGCGCAGTCTGTCTCAGGGCCTGGTGCCCGTGGAGGACAGGATGCGCTTCGCGACCCCACTGCTGCTCGGAGCCACCCTCTCAGGGTGTCCCGACCTGCTCGGGGCGGGTGACGAGCCGACCAAGATCGGCGAGCTCTTCCTCACCGACCCCGGAGACGAGACCAGCGGCCAGGACATCATCGATCGCCTGGTGCAGGGCATCGACAATGCGCGGTCCTCCATCGCCGTCGCCCTCTACGACCTCGATCTGCCTGAGGTGAGCGGCGCACTCGCCGACGCCTTCGACCGCGGCGTCGACGTGCGCATCGTCGGCGAGGGCGACAACGAGGATGCCGAGGGCTTCGTGGACCTCGAGTCCGCCGGGGTTCCCGTCGTCTACCGTGAGGGCAGCTCGGGCATCATGCACCACAAGGTGATCGTCCTCGACGAGAGCCTGGTGTGGACGGGCTCGATGAACCTCACCGACTCCGGCGCTCGCCTGAACGACAACGACGCTCTGTTGCTCCACTCCCCCGAGCTCGCCCAGGCCTACGGGACCGAGCTCGACCAGATGTACGCCGGCGAGTTCGGTGTCTGGAAGGAGCCACTGGCCGATGCCGAGAGCCGACACGTCGCACTGATGACGGCACCGGCCGACGACACGATGGGAGCCCTGATCGCGGCCATCGACGGCGCCGAGGTCTCGGTGCAGTTCCTCGTCTTCAGCTTCACCCGCGCCGACATCGCAGAGGCCCTCGTCCGAGCACACGACCGGGGCGTCGACGTGGTGGGCGTGGTGGACGCGAGCCAGGCCGCGAGCCGCTGGTCCCAGGACGACTGGCTCGTCGAGCAGGGTGTCGAGGTTCACATCGACGGCAACCACGAGAACATCGGCTTCCTGGGTGGCAAGCTCCACCACAAGCTCCTGCTGGTCGATGCCGGCACCCCGGAGGCCGTCGCCTTCACCGGCTCCTCCAACTGGTCCAGCTCTGCCGCCGAGCGCAACGACGAGAACCTGCTCCGGGTCGCGGATCCGGCGCTCGTCGACGCCTACGAGTCCCACTTCTGGTCGCGCGTCGACCAGGCCCTGGCCGCCGAAGAGCCGTAGAGAACCCATCGAGGCACGGCCGCGGTCCGAGGGTGGGCGCGCAGCCGCCCGACCTCCCGGCGCCTCAGAGCACGCGCCGGGACCATCTCCGTCGACTGTCTGACCGCCGCGCGACGACGCCGAGCCCCTCCCCGTTGCCCATCGGAGGACGAGACGGCCGTCCGCCGAGCGGACTTCTCGACGTCCAACATTGACAATATCCACCCAACTGGATACTTGTCCTTCACGTGGTGATTTACCCTCTACTTGCCGCCACGTTAAACAAGGCGCTAAAGCGAGCGGGGCTTCGGCCCTGAATCCGCTCCGCGCCTCCATTCTGTAAATGGAGGTTCGACGTGGGACACCAACGGGACAATGCGATTCGATTCGCCCGGCGTGAGCTGGGTGAGGCCATCCGTGCTGCACGGGAGGAGGCAAACCTGCGACGAATCGACGTAGCAAAGTCCATGGGCTACAAAAACCTTTCGAAGGGGGCCTGGCGTCTCTCCGAGTGGGAGAAGGGAGCGTCGACTCCCGATGCCGGCCAGTTGGCCCGCCTCCGCCAGGTCTTGTCGATCCCCCGCCTCGACGACCTCGTCTCGCGAGAGCGCCACGCAGCGCACTCCGCAGCGGACGACGCCACGCGACGGGCGCACGCCGACCGCGAGGCGGCGCTTCGTCAGTGGCGGCTCCTCGCGCGCCATGTCGACGTGCTCGTGGCTGCACGAGCCGCCATCTCCAGGGAGCCGTCTTGGGCACATGCTCGGGTTGCAGAGTCGACGGTACAGGTGGCGTACATCGGCTGCGCGGCGCTGACACTCGGCGCCCTGGTCAGCGGCTGGGCCGAGGGGTGGATGCGCCACGACGGCGCCCTGCTGTTCTCAGCAGGTGGAAGCCCACTGTCCGGCCGCCACGCCCTCACCGGCCTGCGCGCTGGCGAGCGCGTGAGACTCACGCGCAGCGGCTGGACGGCGACCGGGATGCCCGCACTCCGCGCCGCCCGTGCCCACTGCGGCTCGACACCGCTCGGTCCTGAGTGCGTGCTGGCGACACTCGGTGTCCACACACCCTCCATTCGAATCGACGCTCCCGACGGCACGCTGCTCGCTCACTGGCGTCCCGGAGACAGCCACATCCTCGGTGAGCCAGTCCAAGACGACTTGGCCGGCTCGTTCGAGGAGCGCTGGCGCAAGAATCGACGCGTGCTGGCGTCCATCACCCCCGCTCGGACCGGCGAGTGGCTCGGTGAGCACCTCATCACCCCCGATGGCGCCATCGCCCACTCTGGCTGGCTGGAGGGGCCCGAGGGCCAGCTCCTCGCCTGGCTCGAGCGCCCCCTTCCTCCGACCGCAGCGGCAGCCCTCGCGCGGGCCCTGCTCGAGGCGAAGACGTAGGCCGAGGTGCGGGCATCGCTCTGAGATCGCTCGCACGAGGTGTCACCCAATCTGCGCTCCCGACTCCACTCGGTGAGGCGCGACGCCACCGACTCGGCGCCACACCAAGTGGTGCACTGCATAACTTTGCCCGGAGATCCCAATGCCACAGCCTACCCTGCAGATCGACACCTGGTGCCTGCCCGCCGCGAAGCTGCTCGGTGAGCACGTCGGCGACGGCTGGGATGTCCAGCCCACCCCGCTGCCCTTCACCCAAGACGGCCTCTATCTGCACCCCAGTGTCGACGACACCGTCCGGCGTCACGCCGTCGCCGCCTACCCCGCACTCGCCACGTTCACGGATCCCCGCGCTCCCGAGCAGGGAGCCGCAGTGCGACTCCAGGCCCTGAAGGACGGCCCCAGGCTCAATGTGAGGAAGGTCGGTCTGGGCAGCGTCCGACGCGCCCGTCAGGTGCTCGACGCTCTGGCCCCCGTGGTGAAGAGTCCGAGCTCCGCCATCATGCGATTCGACGCCCAGACGGACGGCAGCCTGCGCTACGGCGCGGCCACGGCGGAGCAGCGGGTGGCCCTGGCGGCCCTGCTGGGGCTGGAGCCCGGCGTCTCGCTGCAGGTGGAGCAGCCCTGGAGCCCGAGCGACTGTGACATCGACCTGGGAATCCCCAAGCCCCTCGGTGCGTCACTGGTCACCGAGTCGCCCGTGCTCATCGAGATCGACGCACCCAACCCCGAGGCGCTCGAGCTCGCCGAGACCCTGCGCTCGCGAGGCTTCCCCCACGTCGAGGTGGCCCTCCGCGTGGGGCTGGATCGCTTCACGATCTGGCCCGGCGCACTGACAGCCGCGAGCCCGCTCGAGGGCATCGCTCCCCTGACCCAGGCCGTGAACGACTTCCTCGGCACGCTGAAGGTCGACCCGGCGCGCACGCCTCTGGAGACGTGGAAGCCAGACTACGACGAGCCCTTCGCCACCCTCGTCACCCGCATCCAGCTCCCGCTGGCGCGCTATCGCGCGGGGACACTGCAGACCTACATCGAGGGCAGCTGCGAGAGCTACGCCATCACGCTCCGCACCAACCAGGCCGCCCGCTGCGCCCCGCTGGTCGAGAGCCTGAGTGCCTCGGGCTTCCGGGTCAGCGTGACGGACCTCCCCGGCGAGGCCATCGAGCCGTCCCTCACGATGCGTCGGCTCGCTCGAGACGTCGGCCCCCTCGGCGAGCTCACGACCGCCCTGCGAGCGGCAGGGCACGGCCTTCAGGTCGCCACGGGCCCTGAGCTCGGTGAGCGAGACGTCGAGATCGTCCTCCCCATCGACTTGTCTCGCTCCGAGGTGAAGCGGCGCGTCAAGCGCACCTGCGCACGCTTCAATGTGGTCCTGCACGCGCCCGAGGCCCGGCGACGCGACCTGCGGCAGGCGGCTGAGCTGCTGCGGGCGAAGGGCTTTCGACGCGTGCGGATTCGTCACCGCCCTGTGCCCCCCGGGGCCGGTGGCTGCCTGACCTTCGGCGCCGCTCCGCCGCAGGTCCTCGACCGCATCGAGCAGGCGCTGCGCGTGAGGGTCGGCAGCTGGGAGCGCGAGAGGCGCTTCGCCAGCCGCGACCACGACATCTTCGTCCAGCTCCCCGCGTCGGAGGCCGACGAGGAGGAGGCGAGCCCGATCCCGACTCACGATCCCTTCGCCACCTGGATCCGCGGGGGGGCTCTGTCTGCTCCCTCCCGCGCCTTCCTCCAGCACGAAGAGGCGGGCACGCGCGTCGGACGACACCTGCTGCGCCGTGGGCCCATCTGCACTGGCGGCGAAGACGGGTCTCCTGACTGGGTGATCGACGGGAGCACCGGCGAGACCCTCCAGGTGGTGGCCCGAGCCGTCGCCGACCGTGTGCCCGTGCTCCTCGAGGGCCCCACCGCGACCTCCAAGAGCAGCACCGTGGTGTGGCTGGCGCACCAGCTCGGCTACCCCGTGGTGCGGGTCAACCTCAGCGCCCACGCCGACACCGCCGAGCTCCTTGGCCGCTACATGCCGACGCCCGCTGGGTGGCGGTGGTCCGACGGCTCGGTCGTGCGCGCTCTTCGAGCCGGTGCATGGCTCGTCCTCGACGAACTGAACCTGGCAGATCCGGCCGTCGTGGAGCGCCTCAACCCGCTGCTGGAGGACACCCCCAGCCTCCGACTCACCGAGCACGACGGCGAGGTCTTCGGCCCTGGCGGTACGCCCATTCACCCGGACTTCCGGATCTTCGCCACCGCCAATCCGGCCACCTACGGCGGCCGGAGGTCGATGTCGCCGGCCCTGCGGGACCGCTTCATCCTCCACCACCAGCCGGGCGTGCCGTCCGAGGAGGACCTCGAGGCGATGCTGCGGAGCCTGATGCTCGGAAAGGAGACGCCGATCACCGTCGGGGGGCAGAGGTACGCTGTCGAGGCCCGAGCCGCCCGCCACCCGCTGGGCCTGGACCTCACCCTCGCCGATCGCCTGGTGGTTCAGCTGGCACGCCTCTGGAGTGGCCTGATCCGCCTCGGCGACCAGCCCGACGTCTTTGGTCAGGGCACCGCACCGATCTACACCCGCCGCGGGCTGATCGCGCTGACGCGAGGCCTCGCCCGGGGGCTGCAGTCGGGCCGTCCGCTGGACCTCATCCTCCGCCAGGAGCTCTTGGCCCACGTGGTCGCGCGCGCCGGCCGCACCGAGGACCGTGTGGCCGTCGCACGCCTGCTCGACGCGACCGGGCTCGGACCCAACACCTGGTGCCCCTGCCACGGCGCGGCCCAGGTCGTTGCTGAGCCGGAGCAGATGTCCCTCGACACGCTCTTCCGAGGTGCCTGATGCGCAACCATCCCCTCCGTGCACTCCAGGGTCTCGCCACGGGCCTCTGCCGACAGGCCGACATCCGGATCGAGGCCGCCGAGGACGCTTGGTACTGGGATCCCGGCCGGCGCGTGATCGGGGTTCACGTGGAGGCCTTCGAGGCGCTCGGGCTCGAGGCAGTCGCTGGCATCGTGGCCCATGAGTGCGGTCACGTGATGATCACCCGAGGCGGCCTCCCGCCACAGCCCGCACTCCCCGCTCGATTCTTGGCGCGCGTCCACAATGCGCTGGAGGACCCGCGGGTCGAGGTCTACGTCGGACAGCTCTTTCCCGGGGCGCTCCCCTGGATGGACGAGTCCGAGGCGCGGCTCCGCACCCCCTCCACGACCCACCGGACCTGGGTGCAGCAGTTCCTGACCGGCGTGACGCACCGCGCCGCCGCCATCGCCGGCAGGCTGCCACCCGGTCCGGTCTGCGAGCCCGTCGCAGACCTGCTGCTGCAGACGCTCCCTGCCCGACGCGCCATCCTCGCGACGACACCCATCGGAACCTCGTCAGCGTGGCGACGAATCGTCGACGGCCGCGTCGAGATCGTGCAGACCGAGAGCCACGAGAACGCCGTCAACGCCGCGGTGGACTCCGTTCGGGACCGCATCGTCACCGAGGTCCTGCCAGCGGTACAGCAGCTGATGCAGCACGACCTCGACTGGCTCCTGTCCCACTACCAAGAGGACCAGGAGACATGGATTCGTGACGCCCTAGAGGCCGGACGCGACTGCACCGGCACCGCGAAGGCCCCGGAGGAGGCACGCCGTGCTGCGCTCGACATCCTGACCGGGGAGCGGGGCAAGACGCCGCGCCTGACAGCCCGCGCGCTGCGCCGACGTCCCACTCTCGCGCGCCGCCGAGGTGGCCCCGGACGACGGCTTCGCCCCCCTCCCGCGACAGGCTACGGCGATCCCGCGCTCGCCCGGCGGCTCGCGCATGCTCTGGCCCCCGTGTTCGCGCCTGCTGCGACGGAACGGGCTCGGACGCGCCTGCGTCGCTCGGGCAGCCGCCCCCACCTCCCCGCCGTGTTCCGCCGGGAGGCCAGCCCGACCGCACCGGACGCGCTGTGGCTCCCGCCACCGACTCCGCGCACCCCGACCGCAGCGGTCCAGCTCTTGGTCGACCTCTCGGGGAGCATGCGGGGAGCCAAGATCCGCGCTGCCGTGAACGCAGCCGCCGTGATCCTGGAGGCGCTGCGTGCACTCCGGATCCCATCCGGCGTGGCGGGCTTTCAGGACCAGTACCTCCCGATGCTGCCACTGGGACTGCACACCTCGAGCACCGTCCACCCCCTGCTCGCACGGATGGAGGCCGAGACGGCCGGAGCCGCCCGAGGCGGGCACAACCGCCCAGGCTCAAACGACGACGGCCCCGCCGTGCATGCTGCAGCAGGCGCGCTGGCCCAGGCACCGGTCGACTGTCGGGTGCTCCTCGTCCTCTCGGATGGCCAGCCCTCGGCCGGTCGAGGCGCCAAGGATCGGCTGCACGAGGCGGTGGCCCACTGGACGCGTCCCGGCTCCCCCCTCGGACTCGTCGGTCTCGGACTCGGGCAGGGGACAGAGCACGTCGCGTCCTACTACGCCGACCACTGCGCCAACATCGCCATCGATACACTCCCCACCACCCTCGCGCGAGCCGTCGCTACTCGGCTGCTCGCCGCTGCCTGACCGGAGGTCACCATGGCCCGCATTCTCTTCCTGCACGGCCTCGAGAGCCGCGTCGACGACGACCTCGTCCCCGAGGGCGGAAAGGCTCGCCACCTGTCAGCCCGCTACGATGCGGGGCTCGTGCCCCTCGACACCCGCCGGGCTCAGGCTCACCTGAGGGCCGGTCCCAGCCGCTACCCCTTCCCCGGCTACGAAGACGCCTTCGCAGTCCCTCTCGCCCGGGCTCGCGCAGCCATCACGGACGAGACCCAGCTGATCGTCGGCTCCAGCTTCGGCGGCGCCGTGCTCCTGCGCCTGCTGCACGAGGAGCCCCGGTGGACGGGCCCCTGCATCTTCCTCGCCGGGGCTGGCCTCAAGCTCACGCCCCACCGCAGCCTGCCGCCTGGGGTCCGCTGCCACCTGATCCATGGCTCTGCGGACGACATCGTCCCCCTGGCGGACTCCCAGACTCTGAAAGACAGCAGCACGACGGCCACCCTGGAGGTTCTCGACGACGGCCACCGGCTCGTGTCCGTCCTCGACGGGCCACTCGATGCCGCGATCTCGCGCCTGCTCTCCACGTAGCGGCGCCTCGGGCATCGTCGCAGCGTACGGGATGGCGCGTACACAACGTGCGTCCGAGGACTGGACCTCCTACCCGCACGGCACACTCTGTGTACAGGTACGCGCCACCGGAGGTCTGATGCAGCGCACGCTCCCCATCCTCGCCGCCCTCGTCACCCTGGGCTGCGCCGAGCCTCTGCAGGGAGACCAGGACATCCTCGCCATCGGCGACAGCCTGCTGTCCTTTCACACGCCCGACGCTGACATCGCGACGGTCGCCGCCGAGACCTTGGGGATGTCCGTCGAGCTGGGCTCGGTGGGCGGCACGACCATGCTGGGTGATCCCGGAGAGTCCATCCCAGGCAGCTACGTGAGTGGGGAGTTCGGGGTCCTCATCGCCAGCGGTGGCGGCAACGACCTGGCGACCTGCGGCTGCGAGGGGCGCTGCGACGATGTCATCGACCGCCTCGTGACCGAAGAGGCCGAGTCCGGCGCCATCGTGGAGCTGGTCGACCGGGCGGCGTACGACGGCAAGACCGTGGCCTGGGTCGGCTACATGCGCCCCCTGCCTGACGCCGAGGAGTTCCGGGGGTGTGATGCGGAGCTCGACACGCTGCGTGAGCGACTCCGCACGCTAGAGGAGCGCGTCCCCGAGATGGTCTTCGTCGACGGTGCCGAGCTCGGCACGGGCAGCGAGCGCGAGCTGTACGAGCCCGACGGTTACCACCCCTCGCCCAAGGGAAGCGCTCGCCTCGGTGAGGCTGTGGCCGAGCGGCTGTCCGAGCTCCTCGACTGAGCCGAAGGCCCACTTCGGCGCCCTGTTAGGAGGACGGGGCTGGAGGCTCGATGTGGCGCCGCCCGAACGTGCACCTCACCCCGCAGCGGGGCTGGCTCAACGATCCGAACGGCTGCGTGATCGTCGACGGCACGTGGCACTGCTTCTTCCAGTTCAACCCCGCAGCAACCCGCTGGGGCCCAATGCACTGGGGACATGCGACGAGCCCCGATGGCCTTCGTTGGACGCAGCAGCCCACGGCACTGGCTCCCGATCCCACCCTCGGAAACTGCTACTCGGGCTGCGCGGTCTCCACCGACGACGGACTGGCCCTGCTGTTCACGCACCACCGCGACACCCACGAGCAGCAGAGCCTGGCGTGGCTTCGGGGTGACCGCGGCGAGCTCGAGGGGGTCGTCCTACCGAACCCCGGCCGCCGCCACTTCCGTGACCCCAAGGTCCTACGTCACGGCGATCGATGGGTCATGACCCTGACGGGCGGGGACCGCGTCTTGCTCTACGCCTCGGACGACATGCGCCGCTGGACGCCGCTGTCGGAGTTCACCCATCCTCTCGACACCTTGTGGGAGTGCCCGGAGCTCCTGAACATCGACGGGCAGTGGGTGATGGTCGTGAGCATCGACACCGGAGGCCCCCAGGAGGGGTCTGGCGTCGTCTGGTGGGCCGGAGACTTCGACGGAACTCACTTCCGCGCCGAGGGCGACCCCACCTTCCTGGATCACGGGAGCGACTACTACGCGCCGCAGTCGTTCACCGGCACCCAGCTGCAGATCGCGTGGCTCAACAACTGGCGCTACGCCAATGAGGTCCCGACGACTCCCTGGAACGGCATGCTCACGGTACCCCGTCAGCTCAGATGGGCCGACGGCCTGCGTCAGACACCCCTGTCGGCTCTCGCAGACCGGCGCGAGCCGGGCCTCGGAGACACCCTCGACATCGACGTACGACCCACCGACGCGGGAGAGGTGAACATTCACTTCACCGAGGAGGAGCGTGCTCGCGTCACCTGGGACGACACCCACGTCACCGTCGACCGCACCCGCTGTGGCGGCCGAGGGCTCCAGGGCTTCGCCGCGGTGCACCGCGCCGCACACGGCGGCTCTCCCGGCTCCCTCAGAATCCTGGTCGACGCCCAGTCCATCGAGGTCTTTGCTGCAGACGGCAGCCTCACTCTCACCGACCTCATCCTGCCCTCGGGACCACCGACCGGCGTGGACGTTCGAGGGGCAGAGGCGAGCCTGTGGCATCTCACTGTCGGTCCGTGATTACGCGGGCGTAAGGGTTCGTCGAGACACCAGCGCGTCCCGACTTCGTACTACGCGGCAGACGGAGAGCCCCCATGTTCTTGCTGCGACGCGCTATCGAGTTCCGAGACACCGACCACGGCCGCCTCTCGGCCTGGGGTGGACAGGGCAGTCACCGGGCTCCCGAGAGCCCGATGCCCTCGACGCGTCGCACAGGGCCCTCGCCCCTGCCGACCGAGAGCACGGTGACGAACCGGGACCCGCTGCAGGGGAAGTAGGGCCAGCCCCAGCAACCCTAGATCACGCCCGTCGCGTCCAGCGTTCCGAGGATTCCATCGAGCGTCCAAAAGGACATCGTGATCTCGAAGTCGGCGACCCAAGCGCCCCACCAGTCATTCAGGAACCAGGCGTTGTTCCAGGCCTTGAGGCGCAGAGTCTGAAAGCTGAACGACGTGGTCGCCTGGCTGCCGAAGCGGTCGTCGATCCAGTCGCCCCAGAAGAATCCGCCCAGCAGGTCGGCGGCGTCGACGCCATGATGCTGGAGCAGAGCCTCCGCGACGATATCCGAGTCCGCGACCAGGAGATCACCGAACACGAAGTAGTCGTCGCGGTGTGATTCCTTGGTTCCGATGTCGCTGAGGCAGTGGGGCAGGTCGAGGATCAGATGGGCGAACATGCCCGTGACCGCGATCCGCGTCCGGGAGACTCCTGGGTCGGCGGCGAGGCCGTAGTACCGGTCCCACGCCCACGACGGCGTCGTCCCCTCGAGCTCGTCGACCAGGGCATCGACATAGCGCTGGGCGAAGTCGACCACGAGCGCCCGCGCCCACAGCTCGTCGCTGAAGGCGCCCTCGTCGATCGCATCGACCGCCCCCTGCGTGATGGGTCGGTAGACCGTCGCGAACAGACCGCGCGAGTCCTGACAGCTCTCGAAGGCCGTCGCGATCTGGTCGAGGACGTGCTCGACATCGTAGATGGTCTCGAGAGGATTGTCACCGATGAAGCCCAAGAGGGCCTGCTCCGACTTGCCGTCGATCCGGTCACCCTCGCAGGAGGGCGTCTCGACGGCCTGGCGGGAGGAATCCTCTGCCAGAGGAGCCAGCTGGGACTCTGCGGAGCAGGCCGCCATGAGGAGGAGTGGAAGAACACGGCGCATGGCACAACCTCTCGGACACCCCATATCTACTCGTCAGTAGATTAATGTCCAGCCGTTGTCGCCGATGAGCTCGAAGATCTGATTCTATTCTGCCCACGCCCGCTCGACTCGGATGCAGCAGTCTCAGCTCGCGAGGCGCACGGGTGGCTCTTCGGACTGCTGAAGAATAGCGAGGAGCTGCTCCACAACGTCCTTCACAGACGCCGGCAGCACCAACACCTCGGCGAACGGACGCTTGCGCACCGGGCTCGTCGCGACGTGGAGCGAGGGGACACCATTGGCGGCAGCCCGGACCAGCAGCGGGTGGGGCGGCCCCACGGAGGCCGAGCCGAAGACAATCAGATCCGGCAGCTCAGCATCCCAGAAGTCGACGCCACGGCCGAGTGGGACGATGGTGACCTTGGCCTCGACGGCGCGCAGCGCACGCACGATGGATGTCTGCGACACAGCCGCGTCTCCAGCCAGCAACCAGACCTCTGCCATGGGAGTCCTCCTGTACGCTCTCAACATGCACCCCCTCCCCGAGCAGAGACTGAGCAAGTCCTTGCACCCCGACTGTCCATTCCCTGGACGGGATGTCGTAGGCTCGACCCACGGAGGTCCCTTGAGAGCCCTGGTCCTGACCGCGCTGCTCTACCCACCCGCAGCGAGCGCCATCGACGCAAGCGTGTCGGGCGACTGCCCTGGCCCGATGCGCATCGACATCGTCGACATGACGGGGCCGAGCGTCGCCCTCTTCCGGGGTCCATCGGTCGGTAGCGCGCCCATCCTGGGCGGCCCGTGCCGTGACGTGGATCTCGGGCTGGAGCCTGCGCGGTTCGTGACCACGGCGCGAGACAGCGACGGCGACGGCCAGGTTCGCCTCACGCCGCGTGTCCCTGCCCTCGCGTGCGACTCGCTCCTACAGGTGGTGGACCTCGAGACCTGCGAGCTGTCCGAGCCCCGTCCCCTTCGCCCAACACTGCCGCAGCTCGTGGCCGCTGACGGGCGCCGTGGCGAGTACGGCTCATCCTTCTACACGCTCGATCTCGACACAGGAGCTGTCGAGCCCCACGCCACCGGACTTCCGCTCACCGCACTGACCTACGCCCCCGATGGCGTGCTCTGGGGGGTGGAGGCCAACGGCTGCGACGGTGCACGGCTGTACACCATCGACCCGACGACGGGAGCAGCGGTGCTGGAGCACACGGTGGACTCCTCACGCTGCTGGTCGGGGATGACCTGGTCCGACGGTGTGCTGTACCACTGGGCGGAAGACGGCGACCGCGGCCTCGACAATGTCTACGCCTTCGACCCCGACACCGGTGAAGACCGGTGGGTCTACGCCGGCGGAGCGTCCTACGGGGCCTGCATGGCCGCCGACGCCACCGGTCGGATCTATCGGCTGGCCGGCATGTCGCTGTACACGGTCGACCCACTCTCGGGCACCGAAGACTTCGTCGGGAACGTCACGGGCATCATCACCGACCTCTACAGCACCGGAACCGGCTGCACCTTTCACGAGGGCCAGCTCTACCTCGCAGCGACTGGCTGGATCTCCCCGACCTCTCTGCTCTACACCGTCGACCTCGTCACGCTCGAGGCGACGGACACCGGCATCGCTATCCCCTCCGCGGGCTGGGACGCCCTCGCGAGCTCCACACCCTGACGTGAAGAAGCTGCCGCCTGGTAAGGTGAGCGTTAGCTCCAGAGCAGTCAGGGGGCCATAGGCTTCGCACAATGCAACTCCGACCACACGCCAATCCCCCTCTCTTGTGGCGCCCCGTCGTCCCTCTGATGCCGCTGTGCGCCACACTGCTGACGCTGGCCCACCCAGCGCTGGCGCAGGACGAGGCCCCTGCAGCGAGCACCTCCGAGGCCGCTCGCCCTGCCCTGCCCGACTTTCCTATCGAGAGCCCTGCGACCCCGCTGCTCACACCGAGCTCGCGCCTCGACCTCGGTGCCTTCACCGACATCAACCTCAACGTCCCTACAGACCTCGAGGGTGTCAACGTGGGGATCGGACAGGTGGTCGTGCACGCACGGGCCCACCTCGGGTCGGGCTTCTCGACGTTCGGGGAGTTCACGCTGAACAGCCCCTCCTGGGATGTTCGGGTCGAGCGGCTCATCTTCGACTGGGAGCCCAGCGACGCGTTCAAGCTCTCCGTCGGCCGCATGCACTCCCCTGTCACGTGGTGGAATCAGAACTTCCATCACGGTGTCTGGCTGCAGACGACCGCGACACGACCACAGATGATCAGCTTCAATCGAGGAGGAACCGGCCACAGCCCTGGTGCGGCCCTGCTCGAGAGCCACTTCAAGGGTGCACGCATCTCGGGGCTGCTGCCCTTCCTAGACCGAGCCGGCCTCCGCTACCTCGCGGGCGTCGCATCAGGGGGTGACGACAGCGGCGTCCGCGACGGCGTGACCGTCCCCTACGCATTCATGACGTTCGCGAACCTCGCACTCGAGCCACCCGACGTGCCGTTCCTTCGTGTCGGCATCACCGGAAACTACGTCGTCGACTACCCCTTGCCCAACCAGAAGAAGGGCGCGCGAACGCTCGAGACCGGCGCTCACATCGCCTACACCTCCGATCGTCCCGAGCTGATCGTAGAGGGTGTCATGACGACCGACCACGTCGCCGAGTCGAAGCGGTCACCGCTTTCGAACGAACAGACCACGAGCAGTCTGCCTACCGACATGTCGGGCACGCACATGTCGGGCGGACACGAGACCACCTCGACCGGGATGAGCACCAGCACGATGCAGCGCGCCGTGCCCGCCGGCAGCTACCAGAGCGGCGCCCTGTACGCTCAGGTCGCGTGGCGCATCGCGAGGGGTAAGGAGCGCTTCAAGCCCTATGCTCGCTACGAGTACACGACGCTGCAGCACCCCGACCATGGAAGCAAGGATCCTGAGGTCTGGCACATCGTGATGGCCGGCCTGCGTGTCGACCTCACGAACCGAATCGCGCTGAAGACCGAGGGCGTGCGCTACACCGACACCGACACCAACGTCCTCAACATGCAGCTGAGCGCCGCATGGTGAGGTTGGTTCGCCACGGCTGGGCCCTCGCTGCACTGCTCTGCTGCGCGAGCAGCGGAGCGGCGTGGGCCGATGGAGATGCCGACCCAACACGCGACGCCAGCGGCGCCGAGGCACCCGACGCCGAGACACCCGCCTATGTCGTCATCGTCCACCCGACCGTCGAGCGCGAGCAGATCACGGTCGACGAGCTTCGAGCCATCGCGCTGGGTCGCCAGCGCTACTGGAAGTCCGGCGCGCCGATCCAGCTGGTTCTCGAGGTTCAGGGGTCCGCAACCCGAGCGATCTGGGTCGAGTCAATCGCAAGGATGTCGCCCGTCCAGTTCGTCCACTACTGGATTGGCGCCACCTTCCAGGGACGCGCCGTCACCGGGCCTCGGGCGGTGCAAGGCAGCCGCTCTGCAGTCCAGCTCGTCGCTGCGCTGCCTGGCGCCATCGGAATCGTCCCCGCCGAGGCCGCAGAGGAAGCCCTGAAGCAGCTCACCGTCTCTCCGGACCCCTCGTCCCCACTCCACTCGATAGTGCGTTGAGCCTTCGCTTTCGTCTGATTGCGGTCATCATCGTCGCCGCCCTGGGGATCACTGGGCTCGGCGGCAGCCTCTTGATCTCGACGCAGCAGCGGACGGAGAACTTCCTTCAGCTCACGACCGCACTCGACGCCGACCGACTCCGTGCCGATGTCGATCTCTGCATCGTCGAGCTCCACCGCCAGCTGACGCTGATGGCGCCCTTTATGATGGCGGAGTCGTCCTCGGGCGGGCTCGACTCCAGCACGCTCGACGGGTTTCTCGAGAAGCTCGACAGCTGCGGGCGCGCAGTGGACCACTTCGACGCCCTCGGGCTCACCGGCTTGGAGCACGAGACCGCCTCGGAGGCCAGGGCCCTCCTCGATGACTACCGGATCGTCATCGCGGCGCTGGACCAGGGAGACGCGACCCGAGCTGCCCAGCACCTGGCCCTCGAGGCCGACCCCCTGTCGCTGAAGGTACTCGAGACGCGCCTGCCGACCGTCGAGGAGCGATACGAGCACGAGGTCGACCTGTCCCGGCGCGCCTTCCTCCGAGCGGCACGGGCTGGTGACGGCCTGCTCGGCGTCGTCGCTGCCTTGACCATCCTCGGCACCCTCCTGCTCATCGCCATGCTGATCTCGATCGAGCGGGGGATCCGGAGCCTCATCGACGCGACCACCGCCTACAAGACTGGTGATCTGTCCCACGTCACCCGCAAGTCTGGCGTTCCCGACCTCGACCGCGTGTCAGACCAGATGAACGAGATGGCCACCGCCATCGTCCTCGCACGCGCACAGCTCGAGGACCGAGCACAGCGCCTCGAGGCGACCATCGAGACCCTCGGTCGAACGCAAGACCAGCTGGTCGAGCAGCAGAAGATGGCCGCACTCGGAAACCTCGTCGCCGGCATCGCTCACGAGGTGAACACACCGCTCGGTGTCGCCATCACCGCGGCCTCGTTCGCGGAGGAGCAGCTCCGCGAGATCGACAGCGTCCTTGGCGATGAAGAGAACTCGCCCACGGCCATTCACTCCCACGTCGAGGTGGCTAGCGAGGCCTTCACGCTGCTCTCGACGAACCTCGCCCGTGCCGCCCAGCTGGTTCACTCCTTCAAGCAGGTGGCTGTGGACCGGAGCCAGCTCGACGTGCGCCCTGTGGCGCTCGAGACCTGGGGGCGCGACATCATGAAGAGCTTGTCGCCCAGTGTCCGTCGGCACAGCATCCAGACCTCGTTCTCTGCTCCCGGCGACGTGAGGGTCGAGCTGTCGGCGGGCCAGCTCGAGCAGGTCCTCACCAATCTGGTGATGAATGCTGTCGCCCATGCCTTTCCGCCGCCCGATCAGCGCACTGACGCCATGACGGTCTGCAAGGTGCAGGTCGAGATCGTCGCCGAGGCCACCGCCCTCGTCCTCACGGTGCGTGACAACGGCGACGGCATGGATGCCGAGACCGCGCAGCGGGTCTTCGAGCCTTTCTTCACCACGAGACGAGGACAGGAACGAACCGGACTCGGCATGCACATCGTGCACCAGATCATCACCGCCGTCTTCGACGGCACCATCCAGCTCGACACGTCACCCGGCCAAGGGACGACCTGGAGAATCCGACTCCCGCTCGACACGGATGGGCTGCGACGCATCGCCTGACTCCGAGACGGCGGGTGCCTCAGCGTCGACGAGATGCGGTGCTGTCTGGCGCGACCGTGTCTGTCTGACGTTGATTCCAACAAAGCACGATACCGGGGCTGTCCTGAATTGCCCACCACCCCCTACTCCCATAGGGTGGCCGAGTGGAGAGTCGATGGAAGAGCCCGCGTGGGATGTTCTCGTTGTCGATGACGAGACGTCCGTGTTGTCCATCACCGAGCTCGCCTGGCGTGGGCTGAGGCTTCACGGACGCCCGGTGCGGTGCTGGATGGCCGACTCTGGCTCTGCCGCCCGAGAGCTCCTGGAGAAGCAGGTCTTCGCCGTCGCCGTCATCGACGTGATGATGGAGACACCGCGGGCCGGTCTCGACCTCGTTCGCTGGATGCGCTCCAGAGCGGAGCACTTCGAGACGCGCATCGTCATCCGCACCGGCCAGCCCGGCCAGGCGCCCGAGCTCAAAGTGGTCATCGACTACGACATCAACGACTACTGGCACAAGACCGACCTCACGGTCCGCCGGATGCGCGCAAGCCTGGCCGGACTCCTGCGCTCCTACCGCGATCTTCTCGAGCTCGACCGGCGCAACCAGGCCGTCCGCGCCGCCATCGCGACCACCGAGGCCGCTCGCGACACCGCTGCCATTGCGAGCAGCTTGAAGTCACTGCTCCTCCGCAGCGTTCACTCCGAGCTGCTCGGAACCGCACAGCAGGTCCTGTCGGCAACCGAGGTCCTGTCGTTGCAGGCCTCCAACTCCGAGTTCGCTGCCCGAGCCGATGCCCTCGTCGAGGTAGCGGTCGAGCACGTGGCACGCATCTACGAAGTCACCGACCTTGCCGGGATCGACGAGCCCTCCGCGGTGACGCCCAGTGAGGTCCCGCTCCTAGACCTCCTCGAGGTCATCGCGGCACAGGTCGGTGAGCGGGCCGCCTCAGCAGGCACGACCCTGACCTGCACCTTCGACCGTAGCCTGCCCGAGCGGGTGCTCATCCCCGAGCAGAGCTTCGGACGCTTCTTCAGGGCGGCACTCATCTCGTGTCTCGTCTTGGCGAGAGGCTCGAACGCCACCGTCGAAGTGTCCGCCCACGAGCTGGGAACTGAGCAACCCAAGCTCCAGATCCTGGCCGCTATTGGAGCGACTGCGATCGACGAGGCCACCCTCCACGGGCTGCTGCACCCCGGAACCGCAGAGGTCGAGCCCGCCCCGTGGTGGTACGCGCTGATCCTCTGTGGTGCGCTGGTGCGAGAGCTGGGAGGGTACTGGACCGAGGTTCGCGTCCAGGACAACCAGACCCTCCTGGGCATTCAGCTTCCCTTCCACGAGATCACGCGACTCGGTCAGAGCCCCCCTCCCCTCTCGGACAAGCCCGTGCAGCTTCTCGTGCGCGACCCGACGCTCCGTCGTGCCGTCGCCGAGCTCTTGCGACGGTGGGGCTGCACGCTCGGTCCGGTCGGCGTCGCCGTGACGGACGACCGACGTCAGCAGGGTGTCTTCGTGGAGCGCCCCCTGCGCCCGAGCGTGATCCTGGAACAGCTTTCCCGCTCGTCAGCGAGTCAGCCCCGGCATGTGGCTGTGGTTCACCGCAGTGCAAAGATGGCCTCCACTCTCGCCGACACGCTGGCGGGGCAAGGGCTGTCCGCATCCGCTCACGACATGGCCTCCACACCGTCCGCCGATGTCGTGCTCGTCGACCTCGAGGCCCTGGAGAGCAGCGCCACGGTCGCTCGACTCGACGGCTCACCCAACCGGGCCCGAGCACTGATCGGCCTCAAGAGCATCGCTCTCGAGCCGCGAGATGCCGAGCGACTCGACCACGTCCTCACGCTGCCTCTACCCGCAGCAGCGCTGGCCAACCTCATCGGCGCAGCCTTCGAGGATCGGAAGCCGGATCAGCACGTGGTCCTCTGCGACCCCACTGGCGACCGTCGCGCACTGCTCGAACATCTGCTGGAGCACCACAGCGGTCTTCGAGTGACAGCGACGGCCACACTGGCTGCCTGCCGAGCCTTGCTGCCTCAAGCCGACGCTGTGCTGCTTGCAGTCAGTGACGCCGGAGAGGCTGGCGCAGCCCTCCGAGAGCTCACCGATGGCGAGCCCCTGCTGCCTCGGATCGTGCTCCTCGCTGACAGCGCACCAGAGGGTACCGATGCTGTCGACGGACATCCGTTGCTGGTGAGGGATGTCGAGCCTTCGTCCTTGCTGACAGCCCTCGGCGCCCCCGACGACAGCTCGGTCTGACTGTCAGCTTTCGCACGGTCAATGAAGCGCGCGCCTTGCATACAATGTGAGCACAGCGCCTCGCCGCACATCCCAGGAGCAGATGACATGATGGGAATGGTCTTCACGGAGCTGCTCGACATGGTCGAGGAGCGCTACTCGCTCGACCTCGTCGATGACGTTCTAGCCAAGGCTGGCGTCTCGGGAAGCTACACCAGCGTCGGCTACTACGAAGACGCAGACCTCGTCGGGATTGTGGTCGCGCTCTCGGAAGAGTCGAACATCGCGGTACCCGACCTGCTGCACCTCTTCGGGACGCACCTGTTCTCCAGGTTCGTGACGCTATACCCCACGTTCTTCGACCCGCACGAGTCTGCGCCGTCGTTCCTGGAGGGCCTCGAGTCACACGTCCACACTGAGGTACGAAAGCTCTACGCGAACGCTCATCCACCGATCTTCACGTTCGACGCAAATCCGGATGGAACCTATGCGCTGACCTACCAGTCGAATCGTGGCCTGTGGCAGTTCGCGCAGGGCCTTCTTGAGGCCTGCCTGAAGCACTACGGCCAGGCCCTCACCCTCGCGTCGATCGAGGACCAGAGCGAAGGAGCGGGCACGAAAGTACGCTTCAACCTGGTCCCGGCGTGAGCACCGAGGACCGCTGGCGGATGCGCTTCGAGCGCGAGCGCGCCGCCCGAAGAGAGGCCGAGTACCTCCTCCACGAAAAGACGAGAGAGATCTACTCCATCAACCAGGATCTCTCCGCGCGAGCCGAGGACCTCGCCGCATCGATGGAGAGCCTGAAGTCGGCTCAAGACGCGCTCGTTCGGCAGGGGAAGCTGGCGGCCCTCGGCGGGCTCGTGGCGGGGGTTGCTCACGAGATCAACACCCCCCTCGGAGTGGGCATGACGGCAGTGAGCATCACCGCCGAGCATGTCCGCGAGCTCGTGGCGATGTTCGAGAGCGGCCGGATCAGTCGCTCCGGAGCGCTCCGCCTGCTTGCCGGGATGCAGGACAGCATCGGGCTTGCCGAGACCAACATGCGCCGGGCCGCCGTCTTGGTACGGAGCTTCAAGAAGGTGGCCGTCGACCGTTCCCAGGAGGCGCGGCGATCGACCATGCTCAAGGCTCTCCTGGAGGACATCGTCCAGAGCCTCACACCTATGCTCCGCGAGCCAGGTGCATCCATCACTCTCCACGTGTCCAGCGATGGTCTCCTGGATGTCGACGCGGGGGCCATCGGCCAGGTCCTCACCAACCTGATTCAGAACGCCTGCTCGCACGCCTTCATGAGCGCCGAGGGGCCACACGTCATCACGGTCTCGGGCGACGTCACGGAGGAGCGCGTCGAGCTGACCGTCAGCGACAATGGCTGCGGGATGTCCGAGGAGGTGGCCAAGCGGATCTGGGAGCCCTTCTTCACCACTCGGCGCGGTGACGGCGGCAGCGGCCTCGGCATGCACATCACGCACAACATCGTCGTCGAGCACTTCGGTGGTAGCATCGATCTGACGACCCATGAGGGGCACGGCACACGTTACACCATCCGCCTTCCCTGCAACACCGACGCTCTGACCGCGGCTATCTGAACCATGAGTCCATCGAGGCAGCCCGAAGACGCTCCTGAAGACGACCTCGTCGTGTTCATCGATGACGACGACGACACACTCGTCTTGCCACCCGTGTCGTCCTCCGCGCCTGCCCCCAAGAAGCCCCAGCCTCCGGGAGCCATCGATCCGGGCAGCGTCAGCTGGACCGTGCTGGTCGTCGACGACGAGCGCGCCGTGCATGCAGTGACCAAGCTCGCCCTGGCGAGGCTGAAGGTCGAGGGAGGCCGACTGCGGCTCCTCCACGCACACTCGGGTGCCGAGGCCAGAGACATCCTGGCCCAGGAGCCCTCCTGTGCACTGATCCTGCTCGACGTCGTCATGGAGACGGAGCAGGAGGGTCTCGAGCTCACGCGCTGGATACGCAGCTCACTGGGCAATGATCAGATTCGCATCATCCTGCGGACCGGTCAGCCGGGCCGCGCGCCCGAAGCCTCGGTCATGGCCAGCTACGACATCCACGACTACCATCCGAAGACGGAGGTCAGCGCTCAGCGACTGCGAACGTCCGTGACAGGCGGTATCCGTGCTTGGCGCGACCTGCAGTCCCTGTCTCTGCAGCGCCGCGCGCTCGAGCGGGTGATCCAGGCTTCTGGGAACCTGATGCAGCCGCAGTCGCTGCGAGAGCTCCTGCGCGGCATCTTCGGCCAGCTGGGCTCTCTGCTCTATCCCCGCAACAATGCGCTGTTCTTCATGGCGCCACGCGACATTTTCACCAAAGACAGAGGCTCTCCCATCATCCTCGCCGGCTCGGGGCGATTCGAGGACCTCGTCAACCTCGAGGTCGCTGATGTCCTCTCTGCCGAGCACCTGGCCCAGATCGAGGCGACGGTTCGCCCTGGCGAGTGGGTGGATACCGAGTCGAATGCCGTGTACGGATTCGACCTGGGCACAGACTACCTGCCCACCCTCTTCCTCGAAGACGCGAGCCGCCTGCCCGACTGGGAGCGCCATGCCCTCTCGCTCTTCTGTGCCAACGCAGCTGTAGCCCTCAAGCATCACGCCCCGGGTGCGGCGTGGGAGGAGCTTGTCGCCTCGTCACAGCGATTCGCTCCACGGCAGCTCGTCCAGCTGCTCGGGGAGAGCTCCGCCCACGGCCTCTCCGCAGACAGTCAAGCCACCTGCCGCGCGACCGTCGCCGTGCTCAGCCTCGACGGTCTGTCCGCGTGGGTCGAGGCCGAGTCGCCCCAGCACACCCTCGACGCCCTACAAGCTTTCTACCGCCTGATCGAGCCGATACTCGAGGGGCACGGCGACCCCGCACTGAAGTACGCCGGCGATCGTCTGGTGCTGCTCTTCACGGGCTCTCCCGAAGACGCCACGGCGGCCATCGAGCAGGTCATCCCCACAGCGAATCGCTGGATCGCTGGACACGAGGAAGCATCGCCCAAGCCACTCACCTTGCACTGTGGCCTTGCCCACGGCGACGTACTGATCGGCACGCTCGGCTACCAGGAGAGCTTGGACATCGTGCTCATCTCCGACACCGTCAACATCGCCTGGGCGCTCGTCGAGCGCTGTCAGCAGCTGCAAGCACAGTGGCTCTCCGCGGGTCAGCCCGCGTCGCACGAGGGTGGCTCGGACCGGTACTTGGGACACCTCGCGCTCCGCGGTCGACGAGGTCTCGTCCCGGTCGTGGAGCACTTCAGCATTGATCCAGAGCCACTGCGGGCACAGAAGCATGCGTCAGCCGAGAGCTTTCGAAGTGCGGTCAAGGCGCGTGAGCATGGTGACTGGGACCAGGCGACCACACTCTTCCAGGAGTGCTACGCACCGGAGTCGCCCGACACCGTGGCAGCGTGGCTCGGGAGACACCCTCGAGCCGAGCGCGACGAGTCGGCCTGAGCGGAAGACTCAGCGGTCGATGTTGTCCTGCGGGCCAGCCAGCTGAAGCCCAGTCTCGACCGGCTGCTCCTCGATGCGGTCCGCAAAGCGGATCTCGAAGCAACATCCCTCGCCTGGTGCCGTCACGAGAGTCAGGTGTCCCTTGAGGCCATCGCGGACGAGGTTGTGCACAATGAACATCCCGAGGCCCGAGCCCCCCGAGCCCCCTGCGGTCGTGAAGAAGGGCTCGAAGACCTTGTCGGCCACCTCGGCCGTCATGCCTACACCGTCGTCCTCGAAGCGCAGCAGCACCAGTCCATGCTCGGGCTCGCAGGAGATCCGAGCCACGCCGCCCTCCTGGTGCGGGTAGGCATGAGTCGCCGCATTGACCACCAGGTTCGTCAGAATCTGGACCAAGGCTCCCGGGCGCGTCGTCACCTCGATGTCCGGTGCGCACTGTAGCTCGATCTTCAAGCTTGAACGACGCGCCAGCGGGCTCAAGCTGTCGATCAAGTCCGTGAGGTAGGGAGCCATCTGAATGCGACGAGTCGGGTCGGAGCTCTGGTCGACAGACACCGTCTTCAGCTTGCGGATCAACCCGACGGAGCGCTCTAGGTTGACCTGTAGGATCTGCAGCGCCTCGAGCGCCAGACCCAGCTCGGCTTGCTCCGGGCCTCTGGCAAGCTCACTCTGCTCCAGTGCGTCCAGCTGCTCCGCAACGAGCGAAGCGGAGGTGACGCTCACGCCGAGGGGCGTGTTGATCTCGTGCGCGAGCCCAGCCACCAGTCGCCCCAGACCTGCCAGCTTCTCCGTGAGGATCAGCTCCGACTGTGCGTGGCGCAGAGCGGCGAGCGACTCCTCCAGGTTTGCTGCCTGAGTCCGTAGTTCTTCCTCGAGGACAGCCTGCTTCGCGATGGAGCGGCGGGCCGACTCCACCTGGTCCGACAGCGCCGAGTTCAGAGCAACGACGATGGAGTTCGACTCCTCGAGACGCAGAGCAAGCAGTGACTGCCGACGGCCCATGGTGATGGTGAGCCCGAAGGTCACCGTCGTCACCAAGACGATGTTGAGCACCAGCGCCTCAAGGCTCGCGTCCAACATCACCGGAGATGCGAGCTGCTGGAGCTGCTCGTCGAGCGCCGCGCTGACACAGGTGAGCACCAGGAAGACCGACAGCCAGAACGGACCGCTCCCGCCCCCTAGAGCGAGCATCACCCCAAACAGCGCAATGAGGGCCCACAGCATGACCGCGCCGCTGGCCACGAAGCCACCAAGGCCCCACTGCAGCATGAACGGCAGCAGCATGCTGATGAAGATCTGCAGAGTCGTCGATCGCTCACGACTGCGCAGCAGATGAAGCGCGGCGAGGTTGCCGATGCTCAAGACGACGTAGCCGAAGGGAATCAGGCTGGGCCAGTACAGCCCGCTGACCACACAGAGCGTGCCCCAGAGTAGACCGCCGAAGCTCATCAGCACGGCCATGTAGATCAAGAATCGACGCCGCAGGCTCTCGATCTCGGCTTCGTTGGGCGATGCACCAAGACCAGAGAGCATGTCGAAGAGGCTGCGGAGGGCGCTCATTGCTCAGTCACCGCAGCATTCCGAGCAAGGCATCCCGTGACTGGATCGATCGACGCGAGCCCGCGACCGAGCAGCACGTCGAGTACCTCGAACATCGTGACACCCGGCTCCAGGTGCTCGCCGAGCTCATCGAGGTGCAGTGGCACCGGCGAGTCGAGAATCCGAGCACAGGCCACGCGCAGCTCAGCCCGAACATCACTCATTCGCTGGTCGTTCCCGGGAGGCTCTGCCTCCTCGACCGGCGGCGGCGCCCCGGAGACCGAGGGCTGCTGCAGTCGAAGCATGTCGGCAATCGCAGCGCATGAGCGCTCTCGGGTCTGGATGGCTGCCTGGCGTACGGCCCCCGGGAGCCAGCCGACGAGCTCGCAGATCTGATCCACCGAGGCCTGATCGCGCACCAGGTCTACACTGGGACTGAGCGACAGCGCGGTGCTGAAGAAGAGCCGTCTCGCGCTCGCTGGACTGAGCGGAAGGATCGAAACACTCCTGCCCCCTGGCAGGTCGAGTGGCTCGTGGTGGCCCGTGAGGAGGGTCGCGCTCGGGTACCGCTCTCGCAGCTCGCGAACGAAGCTGGTCGCCTCCGAGGCACTCAGCTCCCCAAGATCGACCACCAGCGCGTCGAGACGGGTTCGCCACGCCCTGGCACTGTCCGGTGTCGGCTTGACCATCGCCCAGCCACGCTGCTGCGCGATGGTGGCCAGGATGGTCGAGACCCCTGTCCCCTTTGGAGCATGAAGACCGACCAACACCGAGGGCTCATCCAGGACCTGCTGGATGCGCGCGATGTCCTCGACCCGACCGACGACCTCACCCACGACAGTACTCTGATCGACCTCGAAGTCCGAGAGGTCGTCCACCGTCTCCGTGGGTAGATAGATCGGCTGCGATGCGCTCTGCACCTCTCCCACGGGATCGACACAGGACCGCCAGCTCTCGTAGATGCCCCTCGGGTCGTCTTCGTCCTCCCACGCCGCAGAGAGGTTGCTCGCAGGCACGATACCGTGGGCCAGGCGACTGAGGACCGCCTTGAGCCCATCGCAGTCTGGCATCTCGTACTGGCAGAGCTCGGGACGACGGACCACGACGTGAGGCACGACCCCGCGACGAACGCGGACACCGGCTGGCCACAGCGCGCCGTGCTCCAGCCCATCCGCCTCCAGGGCCAGCACGACCGCAGCCACCCCCCGTCCGATGTGAAGCGCCTCGTCGTGTGTCAGAGGAGGTAGCTCGTCCACGCTCTGAAGCTGTCGGTGGTCCGCGACGACACACAGCACGTCGTCGCCCAGCGTCACCTGGTCGTATAGGCACTGCAGCGCAGGTGGGACAGCCGTCAGCGGTGGGAGCTGGCGGAGCTGTGGCTGCGCAACCCGCACGGAACCCGTGACCCGATGGCGGACGACCAGAGGCCACTCGCTCGTCAGCACGGCGTACTGGTCCTCCAGCACGGCTGCACTGGCGCTGACCGTGGGGCCCTGCTCGCTCATCGCACAGCCCGCTGGATGTAGGTGACGAGAACACGCCGCCCCTGCTGAAGAGCCAGGCGCGTGGCCCGATTGACGAAGGCACGCCCCTCCATCTTCTCCTCGAGGGAGAGCGCCAGCTGACCAGCCCGCAGGAGCAGGTCCGCCTGCCGCGGCCCCTCCACGCTCTCGATGACGAGGGCGACGGCTTCTCGGCAGAGCTGAAGCTGTAGCTCGGGGCTCTCCTCCTGCTCCGCGGCCGTGACCATCACGTCCGCTGCCGTGAGCGCCTCGACCCCACTTGGGGCATCGGAGCGCCAGCGTCGGAGGTGGGTGAGCCGAGGCTCACTGAGCACTCCCCGCTCCTCGAGCGCACACTGGAGGGCGGCACACTGACTCATGGCCAGCGAGCGGGGCTCGGTGACGGCAAGGCACTGCTCGACCGCGCTCTTGAGGAGTCCTAGGCGTAGGTACCGTCGTGCCAGCTCTGCAGCAGAGCCGAGGGTGTGTGCAGAGCGCTCGGACTCACCTGCCTCCACGAGGCTGATCGCGGCCGACGCGGCCCCGCGGAGGATGTCGTCCACGATCGACGCGAAGCTCTCTTCGTCATCGATGAGGCGCTCGTAGATCACGGTGATGATGGCCGTCGAGACGAGGTTCGCCACCGACTGCTCAACGGCCTTCGTGACGTTGCTCGGAAGGTGTAGCCGGGCAAGAGGTCCGAATAGAGGGAACACCTGCAGCCACTCGAGCGGCCGTCGAACGACGGGCGTGAGAAACGAGGCACCGACGAGGCGGTCGATGTCGGCCTGCGGCAGTCGTCCCATCAACTCGGCGACCGCAGCACGCAGCCCGAGGGCCCGCTCGCTCGGGGAGGCCCCCTCCGCGACCCGGTGGGTACGCGCCGAGTCGGCAACCTCGACCTCGGGACCCAACACCATGACATCGTGTGCCTCGGTCGGCCCAACGAGCCGGGCGCCTGCCTCGACAAGCTGGGCGAGCGCCGCTTCACGCCCCTCCCACTCCCCTATGGAGGCCACCCGCAGCCCCCGCAGCGGACTGACCGAGCGCGGAGCGCCCTCCATCAGAGCCCGGATGGCCATCGCTCGCGTGAAGGGAGCCTCGAAGTGCGCCAGCACGGAGAGCACCGTTCGGTCGGGTGGTTGGAGGTCCTCCCAGTGCTTTTCGAACAGGTCTCTCACAGAGACCTGCCGCTCCGAGGAACTGTCTTGGTACCCGAGGTCCATCGCCCGCCCCTCGAGGAGACGGGCAAGGTGACGCGCCGGCAGACGCGCAGCCTGCTGCGCCGCGAGATTCAGAGCAAGCGGATGCCCTCTGCAGGGTGCTGCGACCGCTCCGACGTCTTCATCGGATGCCGCCTGGAGCGCCAGAGAGCGGGCACGAAGGAGCCGGATGCTCTTCGAGCGAGACAGCGGCTGCAGCGACATGACCGACGAGACACCAGCGAAGTTCAGCGAGGCCCCGACGACGAGTACCGTCAACGACTCGAACTGACTGACGAGCTCGAGAACCCGTGCAATCGTCGCGTCGTTGGACCAGGCATAGCCATCGAGCACGAGGACATCGATGTCTGCCATGATGGTCTGAAGTCTGGCCGCTGGGCTGATCCCCGCCTTGTGCGCAATCGCCCTGCGCAGCCACTCCGCATCCGCCACCTGCCTGAGGTCGACCTCGACAATCGCCCCCCCGGGCCGATGGGACCGAGCCAAACGGCGCGCAAACAGCGTCTTGCCGATGCCCGGCAGCCCACGAATGTTGAGGATCCGTGCCCCTGACGCGAGCAGGTCGAGTGCGCTCGAGAGCTCTGACTGGCGCCCGAGCATGTCATCGATGCTCGTTCGTCTGAGAGCCGGGCGTGGCGTGTGAGCCCGAGTCCAGTGCTGCATGAGCGCGTGCACCGTCGGAGCTCGACGCGCACGCGAGGGCTGAAGTCCCCATCGAATCGCCCGAACCATGGCCAACGGGAGATCCGGCCGAACCTCGAGCGGATCGACGTAGTGGCCCGCACGAATTTTCTGACGCACGGCAGGAACACTGGCGCCATCGAAGGCGCGCACTCCCGTGACGAGCTCATACAGGATCGCGGAGACCGAGAACACGTCGGAGAGCGCGTCGGTCGCGCGCAGGCCGTCGTACTGCTCCGGGGCCATGTAGGGCGGACTGCCGACGACCAGGTGTGCCTGTGTTCGGACCGTGGCGGCCGGATCAGAGGCGAGCCCGAAGTCGCACACCCAGATGTGCGGACCGAGCGCTGTGCGCTCCACGAGAATGTTCTCGGGCTTCAAGTCACGATGGTGGATGCCGAGGTCGTGCGCGGCAGAGACCGCATCGAGTAGCTGCCGTCCAATGGACTGCGCGAGCCCAGCCCGTAGAGGTGCTCCTGCCCCGTACAGATCCTGGAGCCCACGAGAACCGGGCACATGGCGCATGATCAGC
>PKDJ01000065.1 GCA_002862545.1 Pseudomonadota bacterium | reverse complement strand
CGCGTCCGATACAGACCTGCATATCCACACCGCCCGCACGCCTCTGAATCAGCGTCGATGCGCTCTTATGGCTTGTCCAGCAGGGCGCTGCTCGCCAAGGGCTGGAGGGGAGCGATGCTGGTCAGCCTATCCACCGGGCTTCGGATGCTCGCGAGGCGGTCTGTGGCCACGTGGGTATAGATCATCGTGGTTCGAAGGTCTGCGTGCCCGAGCAGCGACTGGATGGTCCGAATGTCGACGCCCTCCTCGACGAGGTGGGTGGCGAAGCTGTGCCGGAAGGTGTGGCAGGTGGCGGCCTTGAGAACTCCCGCGCGCTGCACGGCACGGCGCACGACGCGCTGCAGCACCGACGGGTGCAGGTGGTGGCGTCGGCGCTCGCCGGTCGCGGCATCGGTGTAGCGACGCGTCGCCGGAAACAGCCACTGCCAGCCCGGGTCACGGGCGCGCGAGGGGGCCTTGTGCCGCATCGCTCCTGGCAGTGCCACGGTACCGCCGCCTCGGGCGAGGTCCTGGTCGTGCAGCGCGAGCACGGCCTGAAGCTGACCCTGGAGTGCGGCTCGCAGGGAGGACGGCAGGACGGTGATGCGGTCCTTCTTGCCCTTGCCAGCGCGGACGTGGATGCGGCCTCCAGCGAGGTCGACATCCTTCAGCCGCAGGGCCAGGCACTCGCCCAGCCGCAGCCCCGAGCCGTAGAGCAGGCGGACGGGAAGCTGCCTGGCGGTGGGTACCTGGTCAAGCACCCGGCCCACCTCGTCGCGGCTGAGCACCACCGGAAGGACCTGGTCTCGCCGAGCGCGCGCGAGCTCGTCGAGTCCGTCCGGAACCTCCTGGAGGACCTCGCGGTACAGGAACCTCAGCGCCGACAAGGCCTGGTTTCGGGTCGAGGAGGACGAGCGACGCTGGACCGCCAGCGCCACCAGGAAGGACCGCACCTCGTCCGTGCCGAGCTCTCGGGGATGCACCGTGTCGTGGAAGACCACGAAGCGCCGGACCCAGCTCGCGTAGGCGGACGCAGTGCGTCGGCTGAAGCCCTTCCTCAGCGCCTCGTCGCGGACGTCGCGAAGCAGTGGCATGGCACCTCCCCCCGGCCCCCGTCTGCAGTCCTCGTGCCGATCATCGGGCACGACGAGACGCCCACAATCCGGGCCACCGCGCTTGCGAGGGCGACGGACGTCCGACACCTGTCGGACGGCCACGCGCGGAAAATGCCGGCCGGCCTTGAATGCCCAACCAGGGGTCCGCGTCGGTGGCAGCCAGCACGGCAGGGGAGTGAAGACATGAGACGGAGACTGACCAGCGTGGCCTGCCTGGCCTTGCTCATGGGCTGCAGCGACGAACCGGGCGGCGGGGGAGAGGATTCGGGCGCGGTGGACGGCGCCGCCGGACGGAACGTCCAGCTGCTCCTGACCACGGGCTGGGAGGCCTGCATCATCGACGGTCTCGGTGACGTGCACTGCCTGCTGGCGGAGAGCGGCGAGCTGCTCGACATGGGCGACGGCTGGCTGTCAGGCGACCACAGCTTCATCGCAGGCTCGGCCGGCCAGACCGGCCTCTGCTTGATCGACGATCCAGATGGCGACGGCGCGGGAGACCTGCTCTGCAGCCGGCTCAATGACGCACGCTTGCAGGCGACCCCCGACACCTACGCCGGGGACTTCGTCCAGGTCGGTGGCACCAGCGATGCGGATGTCTGCGGACTGGATGCCGCCGGTGCGATCACTTGCTTCGAGTCCTGGGGTGATAACCTCGACGACCAGCTCGACAGCCCGCCGGTCGGTCCCTTCGACACCCTGTACGCCTACGGCGCGAGCAGCTTCTCCATCGTCTGTGGCGTCGACGCGACGGGCGGGGCGTCGTGCATCGGGGGCGGCGTCGCCTACGAGCGGGCCATCGAGACGTGCCCGCTCCCCGCCAGCGGCGTGGTCGACATCGCCACGGGCGTCGGGGTTGCAGTCCTGCTGGAGGATGGCTCCATCGTCGGATGGAAGCACGGCTTTCCGACTGTGAAGGAGGACTGCTTCAGCGAGCCTCCCAGCGACGCCTATGCCGTCGAGCTGGTCGAGAACGCGCTGTGCACGCTTCAGCCTGGCGGGTCGCCGTCCTGCCGAGTCATCGATTCGGAGGGAGAGACCGGGCTGGTCGACGACGTGCCCGCCGGCGCCTTCGTCGACCTGTCCTCCTACGGGAGCTTCGGAGAGTTCGCCTGTGTCCTGGCGGCCAGTGACGACATCAGCTGCTGGGGTCCGGGCTGGCAGGGGCCGGCCACGTTCAACTTCGGCGACCTGCTCGAGTAGGCCGTGCCAGGGCGGTCGCTCCACACGCGGGAGCGGCCTGCACCTGTGCACCTCAGGGGATCGTGCTGTCTGGGCCGAGTCGGGTGCAGCGGGAGCGCGGATTCACCGCCGATGCAGCGTGTAGCGCTGACGCGAGGCGACGTCGCTGAGCGACGTGAGCTCTCCATCGGGCCACGTCACCTCGATGCGGTCGACGAGGTCGGCGTCGCCGAGGCCAACGTGAACGCGCGGCTGCTGTCCGGTGAATAGTGACGTCGAGCCGGCGTGGAGCCACCTGCGGTGCTGGGTCTCGCCGACGTAGACATCGACGATGGCGCCGACACCGTGGGTGTTGGGAGTGGCTTCGTCGTGGAGCTCCAGGGTGAGCCAGGCGGCTTCGCCGCAGCGGCTGCGGTGCACGGCCGTGGGACCCTCCATGTTGGCCACGACGATGTCGAGCCAGCCATCGCCATTGATGTCGGTCATCGCGGAGCCTCGCGCTGTGAGCGTGAGCCCCACGCCGAGCTCGACGCCGCGGTCCGTCCAGACGTCCTCGCCGTCGTTGATCCAGAGCGCGTCGGGGTAGTAGTCGAGGATCGCGGAAGGAATGGTGATGGGGACCCAGTCTCCGAACGCCATGTACAGATCTTCATCGCCGTCGTTGTCGACGTCGCCGAAGTCAGTGCCCCAGCCGAACTGGCGCTCCAGGGGATCGAGTCCCAGCTCCAGCGCGCGCTCCAGGTACACGAGACCCATCGGCTCGGAGGGGGTCCGGAGGGACTCGTAGTAGCCGAACTCGCCGATGCTCGAGATGGCGAAGTCAGGCATGCCGTCGCCGTTTTGATCTGCCGCAGCTATGCCCATGGCGTCGATGCCTGCCGCGAAGCCGCTGCCCTCGACCGCAACCCAGCCCTCGGTGGTGTTGTTCACCAGCACCGACTGCTGCAGCCAGGGGTAGTCCTGCACGGCGAGGAGGTCGGGGCGCTGGTCTTCGTCCAGATCGAAGAAGCCGAAGTGGAAGGTGTACCCTGCGTGGACGGTCTCGGGCAGATCCTCGGACACGTCCGTGAAGGTGCCGTCTCCGTTGCCGATGTACAGCTCGCAGCGCTGTGCGTTCTCGGGGCCAACTGGCCCGAGGCCGTAGTTCGCAACTGCGAGATCGAGGACCCCGTCGAGGTTCCAGTCGGCCCAGGCCATCGCGCTGTTGCGCAGGCTGACGAGCTGCAGGCCGCTGCCTGCGCTGATGTCGACGAAGGTGCCGTCTCCCTGGTTCCGCAGCAGCGCCTTGGGCGCATCGAAGCCACCGAGGATGAGGTCGAGGTCGTCGTCGCCGTCGATGTCTGCTGCGCTGGCTCCCATCCAGCCTTGAGCGGGGAGCACAGGCAGCCGCTCGGAGTGCTCCTCCCAGCTGCCGTCAGGTGACAGGTCGAAGAGGTGCACGGACGATTCCGTCAGACGGACGATCTCCAGCTCTGGATCCCCGTCCAGCTCGGCAACCACCAGGCCCCCCCCCTGCATGGCAAAGCCCTGCAGGGCTCCTGGCCCAGGAAGAAGGACGGTCTCGAAGGGAGACTCGTCCCGCTTGGACGGGTCTGCGCAGGTGACGGGCTCTCCCACCAGCTCGATTCGAGCGGGGGTGGGACTGCCGGTGTCCCCCGTGTGCGTGGTGCCGGTGTCGCCCGTCTCCACGACCGTAGGCTCCGTCGCTGTGCCGGTGTCTCCCGTCTGGGACTGCACCGATGTGGAGCCGGTCGAGTCTCCGTCAGAGCTTGAGATGCTGCTGGTGACGGATGGAGCATCGTCGCCCGGCTGAGTCCGCGTCCTTTCGTCGTCCGCGCTGCAGGCGAGCATGCACAGCAGCCACATGGGGGCCCCCAGTCCTGTTCGCCGCAAACCTACCATGTCCGACGTCGGCTAGCGGAGCAGGCCTGAGAGACCGGAGGGGGCCTGCGTGTCGCCTCTCGGTGCCGCTCTCGAGGCGCTGGGCTCCAGGGTGGCTCGAGGGGCGGCGTGTGGTACTCTCGGGCGTTGCGTGAAGGGGTGTTGCATGCAGAAGACTCTCTTGGTTGGCGCTGCCGTGGGCCTCTCGGCCTCCGCGAGCGCCCAGACCCTCACCATGGCGGGTGGTTGTCCGGGTGCGATCGACGTGACTGTCGAGGGACTCACCCCGGAAGGCATCGCCGTCTTCCTGTCGGGAGGTGCCGGGGAGGGGGACGATGTCATCGGCTTCGGCCGATGCACGGGCACCGTCACGGGCCTTGCGGGCATTCGCTTCATGAGCCGCCTCGTCGCAGATGGCGATGGCCGGGTGCGTGCTCGTCCAGGCGTCCGTGCCGACGGCTGTGACCGACCGATCCAGGTGCTCGACATCTCGACCTGTACGGTCTCGAACGTGGCCACCGCGGCGGATGGTGGTGGCGGCGGCGGCTCCGATGCGCCGCACTTGAGCGAGCCCTTCGTGGCTGAGTCCGACAGCACGTGGTGGTGCGGCGGCACCGGCATCTCCTACACCAACTACGGATTCCTGACCTTCGATGAGTGCCAGGACATCGCCAACAGGACGGGCACAAACTGGTACGGCGGTGTGTCCAGTCCCATCGCCGGGCCCTTCTGGATCGGCGAGGACGGCCCCGACACGGCCGTGATCGGCTCGGATGGCTACTGGACGGACGAGATCGTCGTGTCGCGCGATGACCTGCACCAGTGTGTGCTCGGGATCTACGACCGGCGCTCCGACCCCAGCGAGTTCCCCGAGGAGGAGCTGTACGTGGACGGCGAAGGCCGTACCTGGCACTTCTGGAGCTTTGCTGCCCAGACCCATGCTCAGGCCATGGCATGGGCCAGCGACGTGGGTGGTCGGATCATCAACCCCAACTCGGTCGGCCGCGTCGGCACCCTCGCGTTCACCATCCCGACGCACCAGTGCCATGCCGGTGCGGAGTTCAACGGTGGCGGTACCTGCAACTCCGACAACATCTGCAACTTCTACGTCGGCTTCTTCGAGTGATCGGTGGCCCCGCAGCGGCCGACGAGGCGGCTGCGAGGCGCTGTCCCGCTGGTTTGGGAACGGTCTCTGCGCGTAGCTGGGTCCAGCGCATGAGCCCATGGAGCTGACCGTGGCGCCCTCCCTCCCCATCGTCCTGATCGGCCCCATGGCGGCGGGCAAGACCACCCTCGCGCGGGCGCTCTCGGTGCGGCTGGGCCTGCCCTACGCCCCCCTGGACTGGGTGGCTTTCAGCCCGATGGTGCTCGATGGCTTCGACGTTCGGGTCTACGAAGAGGCCGAGACCTGGGCCGACAAGCACGCCCTCCGCCTCCCCCACCTGCTGCCCGCCGTTCGAGCCGTCCTGCGGGACTTTGGTGAGTACATCCTCGACTTTGGTGCGGGCCATGCGCACTTCGACGAGGAGGTGGAGCGGGAGGAGCTGGCGGCGCTGCTCGCACCTCTGCCGAACGTGATCCGGGTGCTGCCGGCGGCCGATCCGGACGCCGCGGTCCGGATCTGCGTGCAGCGAGACCAGGAGCGCTGGAGGCGTGCTGGCTACGACTGGGATGCGAGCCGCGCAGAGTGGCACGACCGCTATGTGCGCTCGGCGTGCTTCCGTCAGGTCGCGAAGCGCACGGTGATCACGGGGAGCCGCAGCGTCGTGGACTGTGTCGAGGAGATCGTCGCGGGCCTGCACGACGCCTGAGCCGGTCGCGACCTACGAGGCGGCCTGCACGTCGAAGGCGAGGGCCTCAAGGCGGAGCAGCTCATCCTCGACCCACTGCATCAGCGCGTCGGGCTCTGTGCCGAGGGACTCGCGGGTGCGGAGCTCTCCAAAGCGCACGTCGACACGCTTGCCTATGCGGGGGAGGCGTGAGCCGATGGGGGCGATGCGCTCCATCCCGCGGTGGTGGAAGCCGAGCAGCATCGGGCTGGAGTGGCGGACGAGGTGGGCGAGACCGGACTTGAGCGGACGGCGCAGGCGGCCCTCTGGATCGCGACTTCGACCTCCCTCCGGAAAGATGTGCACCCAGTCTCCGGCCTCGAGACGCTCTGCGAGGAAGCGCATGCCGGGCTGGTCGAGGCCCGCGCCGCGGACGACCGGGACCGCCTTGCCGGCGTTGAAGACCAGGGCCTTCAGCGGCGTGCCGAAGAAGTTGAGGGCGTCTGCGGCGATCCAGCGCAGGCTCGACCACTCGGGACCGGAGAAGC
Source organism: Pseudomonadota bacterium (assembly GCA_002862545.1). GTDB lineage: Bacteria > Myxococcota_A > UBA796 > UBA796. The sequence continues at coordinate 21,700 of PKDJ01000065.1, read as the reverse complement.
AGGCCAGCAGCCATGGGTCATCGAAGAGGCTGACGTGGTTGCTGAAGGTCAGCAGGCCGCGCCCCGGTCGCTGGAGGGCACGCGCCTCGTCGAGGCGCTCCCGACCCATCACCTCGACCCGGTTCAGCCGGAGCATCAGGAAGCGCGAGAGCGCCGCGACTCCCCCCGCAGCGGCACGCCGGAGGCGGGTCGGACGCGGATCGAAGCGGTCGACGGCCGCTCGCGCCTTCGGGCTCCAGACGCTCCCGTCGCGCACGGTCTTCCGCTCCGTCATGGCCTCCCCGGTCCTGGCACTGTGACGCTCACGGCGCCCTGTATGCCACCGCGGGTCAGGAGTGACTTCGCGAGCTCTTGGCGCACACGTGATCTCGTGCCGCGCCCACGGGCGACCCGGTGCCCCGCATGCTGTCGGGGCGGCGAGCGTCGCGCGTGAGGTCTCGCTCGGCGGAGGCCCTAGCCGTCGGACGCGGGCTGGAGCACACCGAGGGAGCGGAGGGCCCAGAGCTGCGCGGCGTTGAAGACGAGGAAGATCAGGACGAAGGGGGTGTGCTCCAGGAGGGGGTCGGCGCCGGTGACGAAGCACCACAGGTAGGAGAGCACCACCTCGAGGAGGAACCACACGCCGAGTCCGGTGTAGAAGACCGAGCGCAGCACAGGCGGGATGGGGTCGCGCCAGATCATCCGGAGCATGGCGAGCTGCATCACCATGAACAGAACACCGAGAGTGAGGATGCCGACGTCGAGTGCCTGCGCCAGGAGCACCTCCTCGGTCTGAAGCTCTTCCCAGAACATCAGGATCATGAGTGTGTAGAGTAGGTCGAAGAGAACGGCGAATACCGAGAACACGATTCTCGCTCTGCTCATGGCGCACCTTGTACAGCTTGGGGGTCGTTGTGTACCACACCCATGCCGGTCAGCCGCACAGCGGACGCTGTCGGCTAGCTGCGGACCAGAGCCCGATGCGATGTCATGGGTGACGACGGCTTGGGTCGCTGACGAGTCGTCTAGTAAAAGAAGGGCGGAGTCGTTGATGCCCCAGCAGCGCACCGCACCGCTGACGTCGAGGGCGCAGGAGAGCTCGCCGTCGGTGGCGATGTCGACGAAGGTACCGAAGAGAGGCGCGCCGCTGACCTGACCGCGGGTGTCGCGCCCCCAGCACTGCACACGCGCCTCGCGTGTTGAGGGCGCAGGTGTGCCACCAGCCGGCATCGAGCTGGGTGAAGGTGCCCGCGGGTGCGTCGCTGACGTTGCCGTCGCGGTCGCTGCCCCAGCACTGGAGCTCGCCGCCGTCGAGCAGCACTCAGCCGTGCGTGGGTCCGACATCGAGGTCGAGCACGGCGGGCGGTCCGTCGCCCGGGCACACGGCTGCGCGCGCCGAGAGACCGCAGGTGGCGAGGTCGATCACCTGAATGATCCCGGCGTCGTCGCTGCCGATCGTCGGCGACAGGCTCGCGGTGCCGAAGAGGGTGGTGTCGAAGGGTCCGAAGGCGCTCAGATCGAGGAGCCGGGTCTCGACGTCCTCACACAGGTCGAAGGGGATCTCGACTGTGCCCGAGTGATCGCTCTGGAGGATGCCGAAGCGGCCGCCGGGGCTGATCCCGGAGACATCGATCGAGACGGTGCCGGGGCAGGACCCGCTGGTCTCGACGGTCTGTGCGCTGGCGACGAGGGCGGTGACGAGAAACAGAAAGGCAGACTCCGGGTGGCGCTTTGCAGCGGCGCCAGCGAGGCATTAATAGCAAAGCACGCGGCATGAAGAGTGGTGCGAGGGAGCTCCCCTGGCAACCCGGCAACCTGGTCCGCCGACCAAGGTGCCATCCCGGCCATCCCGGCCGAGCATGCGGTCCGCTTCAGCGGGCAATCCGACGGCGACTCTCGAGCCCAACGATTCATGGCGCGCAACCGGCCACGTCTGGCCCCCACGGAGAGCTTCATGGATCGCCACGTCACCCTCCTCACCTCGGAGTCCGTCTCCGAGGGTCACCCCGACAAGGTCGCCGACCAGGTCAGCGACGCGGTGCTCGACCACGTCCTCGCCCTCGACCCGAACGCGCGGGTGGCCTGCGAGACGCTGATCGGCCCCGGCTACATCGTCCTCGCCGGTGAGATCGGCACACCCGCCACCACGCTCGAGGCGCTGCAGGCCGACCTGCCCGAGGTCGCCCGACGCACCCTGGCGCAGATCGGCTACGACTCGCCCGAGACGGGCTTCGACGCCCGCGATGCGCAGGTCTTCTTCCGCATCGGTGCCCAGTCCGCCGAGATCAACGCCCAGGTCGACCGCACCGATGGCGCCATCGGGGCCGGCGACCAGGGCCTGATGTTCGGCTACGCCTCCGACGAGACGGCCACCCGGATGCCCCTGCCGAGCGCGCTCTCCCACGCGCTGCTCGAGCGCCTGACGGCCCTGCGCAAGAGCGGTGAGCTGCCCTGGCTGCTGCCCGACGCGAAGAGCCAGGTGACGGTGCGCTACGAGGGCATCGAGCCGGTCGGCGTCGACACCGTGGTGCTCGCCTCCCAGCACCGCGACAGCGTCAGCCTCGACACCCTGCGGGCGACCCTCGAGGAGCGCGTGGTGGTGCCCGTGCTCGCAGCTCACGGGTACGGCCCCGAGGGGGTTCGCATCCTCGTGAACCACGCCGGCTCCTTCGTCCACGGCGGACCGGCGGCCGACACCGGGCTCACCGGGCGCAAGATCATCGTCGACACCTACGGCGGCAGCTGCCCCCACGGCGGCGGCGCCTTCTCGGGCAAGGACCCGTCCAAGGTGGACCGCTCGGCCGCCTACGCGGCGCGCTGGGTCGCGAACCACGTGGTCGCGGGCGGCTGGGCCCGCCGGGCGCAGGTGCAGCTGGCCTACGCCATCGGCTCCCTGGAGCCCGTGAGCATCCGGGTCGACACCCTCGGCACGGGCACGGTGCCCGACACCGTCCTTGCCCAGGCGGTCTCCAAGGCCTTCGATCTGTCGCCCGGCGGCATCATCGAGGCCCTGGAGCTGAAGCAGCCCCGCTACCAGCAGACGGCCCACCTCGGGCACTTCGGGCGGTCCGGCGCGGCCTTCACCTGGGAGTCCACGCCCCGCCTCGACGCCCTCGCGGCTCAGATCGCGGTGGCCGCCGAGGCCTGAGAATCAGCGCGCGTTGATCATCGCAGCGAGCGCCTCTGCTGCGATGACGGCGTGGCCTGGGTCGTCCGTCTCGCCGAGCAGGTGGGCGCTGCCGGCGAGCAGCGCGGCCTGCGTCGTCAGTGGGTCGGGTCCGAGGGCGACGGCCAGTGGGCGTGCAGCGTCGCTGTCGAGGAGCATGCCCACCGCGAGGCTGATGCCATCGGGCCAATGGACGACGAAGGCACGCAGCTCCGAGGGGGGCGCCTCGTCGTCGAGGGACGCCGCGCCGGTCAGCAGGTCCGCCGCGACGGTGTCCGGGTCGTCTTCCGTGGCGTGGAGGCGAACGGGGAGCCAGCACGAAGGCGTGTAGGTCGGCGTGCAGTCCGCCTCCTCCAGGCACTGCACCCACGGGCCCGCTGCAGCCCGCCGGATGGGCCCCGCGTCGCCGGACTCTGCCACCTCCCGCAGTGCCGCGACCACGTCCTCGCCGGAGCCGCAGAAGTCCGCCGCGGGCGCGAGGACCCGCTGTGCTCCCGTGACCGGTGGCTGGACCACCCAGGTGAGGGCGGCCGGGGCGCCCGGCGAGCCTGTCACCACGGCCCACTGTCCGTGCAGCGCTCCGAGGGCGAGGGCCTCGTCGCGGGTCAGCCCGGCCACGAGCCAGCCCTCCTCCGACCACTGGCCGTCCGCGCTGGTGCCTCGTCCCGGGACGATCTGCAGGCGCCGGTCATGCTCGGCCAGGGCTCGGCCCAGGGCGGCGAGGTGGGCCTGCAGGTGAGCATCGCGGGCCGCGTTGACCTCCGGCGTGCGGGCCTGGGAGAGCGGGTTGTAGGCGGTGATGTGCACCCAGGCGGGGTGGACCCCGTCTAGGGTGGCGAGCCAGGCGTCGAGGACCGGCGTGGGGTGGCCGATGCGGATGCCGACCGGCTCTCCAGGCCCGCTTGCATCGACGTGGTAGGTCGTGGCGAGGAAGGCGTCGGTGGGGGGCGGGTGCATCGCCTGCTCCGTGGTGGACGGAGTGTGGCACAGGTCAGACCGAGGGACCTCGGCGTGGCGGGGCGCATGGTGAGCCGACTCGGGAACGAGGTGCGGATCTGGGCTTGGCCCCTCCCGGCCCCCGTGCTCTGCTGTGCGGCTGTGCACCCCTCTGCCCTGGAGCCTTCGTGATCCTGTCCCGACGAAAGCAGCGCGCCGCCATCCGCCGGCTGCTCGGCAGCGCATCCGCCGCGAATGTCCAGCAGGGGATCGCCCTGCTCGAGAGCCTCGGCGACCCCAGCCTGGCGGCGGAGCTGGGCGCGGGGCTGCGTCTGGACGTGGTCTGCCGGCCTCGGATCGCCCGGGGCACCTCCCTGCACCGCACCGTGCTGGCCGCCCACCGGGAGTGGGTGGCGGAGCAGCTCCACCGCCTCGCCGCCGTTCCGAAGGTGGGGGTGGACCTCGCGAACGATTCGATGACCGTGATGCCGTCCGTGGCCCTCGGCGGCGCCGTGACCTGGGTCGACCTGTCACGCTGCTGGTCGCTCACCGATGTCTCGGCGCTCCGCGGGCTGCCGTCGGTGCGGCGGCTCGACCTGTCCCTCTGCGGGAGGCTCGGCGACCTGACGCCGGTGGCCGCCCTGACGCAGCTGGAGGACCTCGACCTGTCCTACACCCGGGTGCGCTGCCTGGAGCCGCTGCGCGGGCTGGAGCAGCTGCGGCGGCTGGTCCTGCCGGCCATCTTGGAGCCGCTCGACCTGTCCCCGCTGCGTGACCACCCACAGCTCGAGGACCTGAGCGTCGAGATCGGGACTCCCGCCGAGCTGGAGGTCCTCGCCTCGCTCCCGCGACTGCGGTCCCTCGCGCTGGCGCATCCGAAGCCACTGCGGCATGCCGTGGCGGGCTTCGTGGTGAAGCGGCCGCGGCTGGAGGTGGTGGAGTGGGATGCGGGGATTCCGTTCTAGGCGTGATGCTGCGGCCCTCTCAGCGCACCGTGAACGCCACCCGCGCCTGCAGAGCACCGAGATCGTTGTTGGCGAACAAGCACACCTCCCGTGCTGCGAGTTCGTTCGTCACACCAAGCGCGGTCAGAGAACTTCAAACGTGAACGTCGTCGTGGTGCTGTTCTGAGGCCCTGAGCGTTCCTCCAACTCGACGTCTGCGTAGCGGAGAAACTTCGAGGAACCAATTGCACTACAGACTGCGGGAACCCGATTTGCCAGTCCTAGCGCCCGGTGAACGTCTCCAGCATTCACCTCGACGAGTGAGGCCTGCGCCTCGCGAGCGGGCTCTATGTAGCGGCGAAGAACGTACTCCCGGATTCGATCTGCCAGTGGTCTGGGGTGTTTCGATACAGAGAGGGGCTGAGCCGATGTCGCTGTGTCGGCGTTGAATAACTGCACCTTCGATTCAAGAACCTCAAGCCGTCGTGCGTGCTCCGTCAGGGTCTCATCCAGATTGTAGGATTCATACTCATCCGGGGTGTTCTCGAGAGCTTCAATCCGTGTCGCGAACTCCGACAGTGTCTCGTGGAGCTGGTGAGCCTCTGCCTCATCCGGGGTGTTCTCGAGAGCTTCAATCCGTGTCGCGAACTCCGACAGTGTCTCGTGAAGCTGGTGAGCCTCTGCCTCATCCGGGGTGTTCTCGAGAGCTTCAATCCGTGTCGCGAACTCCGACAGTGTCTCGTGAAGCTGGTGAGCCTCATACTCATCTACCGGGCCCGACTGCTGCGTTGCGAGCTGCTCTCGACGCTGAAGGAGAGCCTCTTCTCTTGCGAATCGTTCTCTGGCGCGCTGGTCCTCTTCGTGTTGGCGCTTTGTCTCCAACTTGAGTTGCTCGCGTGCCAAGTAGTTGGCCTCTTGTTGTGCATCCAAGATGCGCACATTCACCTCTTCAGCCTTCTCACTCCGCTCCAGTCGCACGCGCAGTGCATCGAGCTCCGCCGACTTCGCCCGCAGCTCAGCTCGGGCCTCCTGCAGGTCGGTGAGCGTGGTGCGGAGCAGTGTGAGCAGCTCGTCGACCGCCTCTGCGGACGGCAGGCGGATGGTCACCCCGTCGTCGGAGTCTCTGGGCTCAGGCATCTCGGATCTCGTTCGTCGCGGAGAGGGTGAAGCCCACGCCCGCGAGCGTGGACTGGAGGAGTCGCGTCAGCACGTGCACGGCCTGTGGATCGTGCTGCGTCAGGGCGGTGCGGTACGTGGCGAGTGTCGCCTCGGGCGGTTCGGGTGGCGGGGCATTCTCGATGGCCCGCCGCATGGCCTCGGCGCTTGAGTAGCGGTCTTCGGGGCGAATCTCGGTTGCCTGTGCGATGACCCTGGCGAGCGGCGTCTGCGGAGGCACCGTCGCTCGGGCTCCCGGCATGGGGTCTTCGCCCGTCAGCATGAACTGCAGCAAGCGACCCACCCCGTAGAGATCCGTCTGCTCGGTGTGGGGCCTCATGTCTCTCTGCTCGGGCGCCATGTAGTGCCACGAGCCCAGCTGCCCGATGGTGCCTGTGCGGGTCATCGTCGACGGCCCGTCCAGGCACTTGTGGATTCCCAGGTCGATCAGGCGTGCCCGGCCGTCGGGCTGCAGGATGACGTTGCTCGGCTTGATGTCACGATGGAGCGTGCGCTCGCCATGGAGGTAGTCCAACACCTCGAGCACCTGCACAGCCAGCTGCGCAGCCTGGCCGGCCTCCAGGGGGCCCTCGCGCTCCACGCGCTCTCGGATGGTCTCTCCCTCGATGTACTCCAGCTCGATGACGACATCGTCCTCATCGTCGAGCAGATGGTGGAACTGCACGAGCCCCGGGTGATGGAGCCGCGCCAGCGCCCGGGCCTCCTCCTCGAATCGACGCCGGGTGCGCACATCGGGGACGTGCACGCGCTTCAGTCGCTTGAGGACCACCCAGCGCTCGATGCGGGTGTCCCAAGCCGCATAGACGTGACTGCTTCCGCCCGACCCGAGGAGTCGCGGCTCCTGGTAGCGCTCGGTCTCCAGCCAGCGTTGTCCATCGCGGAGCTTCTCCACGCTCGACGTATCCACTGCGTAGACCCCCTGAGCGTCTGGCCACGACTCGGCGGCTGCCCAGTCGCCGAACGACAGCTCCTGTTCGTCCAGCTCGACACCCTTGTGCACCTCGACATCGCCGGTGCTGTTTTGGACGGGTCCTCCCTCATGAGCATGGTTCGTCCTGCCGGCGCTCAGCCGGCGTCGATACGGGTGGCGGTATTTGCCGGTCCCCAGACCTCCCTTGGTGATTCCGGCGAGCCAGAGCAGCTCCGACGGCTCAGAGGTGCGGTCGAGCTGGAACCAGGGGTCGAGTCGCAGGAAGCGCTGGCGCCGTACATCGAGCAGGAGCGGCACTTTCTCGGGCCAGTCCACGTGGCTGGGGCTCCAGAGCTTCAGCTCCTCTCCAACCTGTGCGAGCCCACGTCGCGGCGACCAGGTGCTGAAGAAGCGCCCTCTGCGTCGTCGTTGATCCTCGATGGTTCCGAGGTGGTAGTGCTGCAGCCAGCGAAGCGAATCCAGCAGGGCACTCAGCAGGGGTTTCGTTTGGTCGAGCCAGTGCGAGGCCTGAGCGTCGTTGAAGCCCGTGTGGTGGGCTCGGTCGTTGCGCTCCTGGGTGTACTTCCGAAGCCAGGCCCAGCCCTCCGAACGTACGAGTGCAGGGAGTTCCTGTACAAACAACCCCTCGTGGGCGGCAGACCACTTGGTGAGAGTGCCGATCAGCTCCGTGTTGCTGCCGAGCCCTGGCCTGGCTGCGCGCTCGAGCCAGCCGCGTAGGGTGTCAGCCGTCGGCTTCTGGCTGACCGCGTCTGCGAGAGAGACCCAGAAGAGGAAGCGGGTGACGCCCTCGATAAACACGCGAGTCGCATCGAGGCGCGCCCGCGGCTTTCCGTCGGTGCGGGTCAGGTGGAAGAGCTGGGCGACGGGATGAGGCCAGCCGTGACGCACCACGCTCGACAGCGTGCTCGGGCTTGGCCGGTCCGTCGGCGTCTTCGGCTCCCGCGCAGAGGAAGGGCTGGTCGTGCCGTCTGCGATGACGAGTGCCATCACGGCATCGAGCGTGCGACGCCATTGGTCGACGCGCTGGTCGTCACGGATGTGGGCTCCGACGAACATTCTGTCCGGGTCCCGACCATTGGTGGTGGGCTCTTCCAGCGCGTCGAGTCCGCATCCGCGCAGGATCTCAGCGACCCGGGGCAGCGTGCCGCGGGCTTGCCAGTAGTCGCCGCCGACGAAGGTGAACAGGAGGCGTGGACGCCGACCGCGCATGAGCTTGCCGAGTCGTTGCGAACTCCCCAACTGCAGATTGACCCCGCGCCAAGAAAAGGCGACGTGGCCCTTGTTCTCCTTCAGTTCGAAACCGCGTCGGAGCAGCTCCTCCATGATGTCGCCGACAGTCGCCACGCCCTCTCCGAGAGGGCCAGTCTACCGCGAGTGGTTCCTTCGATGGGTGGTAGAGCGCTGCTCTCTGCTGCTGCCTCCGCCCGTGCCCCTTTAGCGCACCGTGAACGCCACCCGCGTCTGAAGAGCACCGTGATCGTTGTTGGCGAACAAGCGTACCTCCCAGTCCCCGGCCGGCAGCTCGTCGGCGCCGAGGTAGCGCTGCAACAACCTGAATCAAGTGAACTTGGCGGCGGACCAGACTCCGACGCCGGCTGCACAGAGGCCCGTCTGCGGGCGGTGCATCAGGACAGCGCCTGGAGCACCGCGGGCGTCCGTCAGGCCCAGCCTGGTCGATCGAACTCTGGGCTGTACGCGACGCCGCTGGGAAACATCCAGACGCGAATGCGCTGGCCGATGCTCCAGCTGTCAGAGTCCGCTCTCTTCAAGTCGAACCACAAGAAGCGCGGCACGTCTTCGTCGAAGACCAGGACGTGGAGGGAGGTCCCGCCTTCGTGGGTCAGGATGTCGACGGTCGTGCCGTCGAGAGCCCGCCCGCCCGAACCCGACGAGGTGAACCACCTGAGGTGTCGGACGAGACGCTGGAGCCACCAGACTGCCAGACCGAGGCAGGGCACGATCATGAGCACGATGAAGTAGTGGCTCGGTCCGAGGCTCGTGGTGCCATCCAGGGGCAGGAGGCTCAGGGGGGCCGACGGGAGCAGCGCCACGATGAAGCTCTCACCGAGGATGCGGAGCATGCTCTCGATCAGGCGTCGCTGCCGCGGGGGAAGGCTGGGCTCGGTCTTCTCCGAGGCTCCAGAGTGCCTGGCCTTCTGCATCAGCACCTGCGCCTCGCGAGCCCGCTTGCTCGCGGCCCGGGTGTGGCTGTCGAGCGGAGAGGGCGCGCGGGCTCCGAGCATGCGGCCGATCCCCGCGCCTCTGGGGGGCGCGTCGAGCACGAACCGGTGGCCGTCGGACGCTCTCCAGACTGTGCAGGGTTGGCCTGCTGCGATTCGTGGGCGGTCCAGCCAGCTCGCTCGCCAGCGAAGGATGCCGAGCTCCCCGGCGGGGAGCTGGACCACCAGCACATCAGGGGCGAGGTGGATCCACAGGCTCGCCGACGCGGAGACCGCGATCACCGTGCCGTTGATGGGCTCGAGCGGTGTCGCCATCAGATCTCTGAGCTCTCGTGACGGCTGCCGTCGCCACCACTCGAGTGTGGCCTGGAGGAGGACCGCACCGAGGACCACGGGCGGCCACGAGCCGAAGAGCGCGTAGCCCAGTGCGGCGAGGGGGACGGCGCATGCCGCCCAGAGGAAGGTGGTTGCCCACCACCATCGGGAGCACATCCGGCGTGCGAGCGCCGTGGCGCTCGGCTGCTGACGGTCAAGTGCTGCCTTGGACGTGGGTTCGGGGGGACGCTCGGGCATGTACCATCATCGCACGTCCGCCCGCCCCGGCGAGAACTCAGCAGCCGGGAGGCCGCTCCGGGCACTCGTCCAGGCACTCCTCGTGCGACTTGTCGGCCAGGGCGAGGCAGCCCTTCCGTGCCGCCTCATCGCGCGGGTAGGTGTCCCAGCAGAAGTCGCTGTCGCCGGCGTACTCCTCGGCGCAGGTGTCGATGCAGGCGTAGTACTCGTCACAGCAGGCGTCGTCGTAGGCCTCGAACCCGGCGTCGCGGAGGTCCGCAGCCTCGACGGCCGAGGGCCATGCGCTGAGGGTCAGCGAGGAGACGACGAGAGCGGCGAGCGGCAGCAGCGTGATGCGGGTCATGGGGCACTCCTGTTGGGTGACACCCACAACATTCCGTGCCCCCGTGTGCGGGTCGTGTGTCAGGCTGTGTCATGTGATTGTATTGGTCAGGCGTTGGTTTTTAGGTTTCCTATCGACGGGTGACACAGCCGTGGTCAGGCCAGGTGCGTCCCCTGAGCGTCGACGGCACCCGACAGCACGCCCGGTGCGGGAGGCGCTCCGTCGTCCCTGGGAGCCTGGCCTGACACGGAAGTGTCATCAAGGGGTGTTCGGAGGAGTCCTGGTTTGGTACGGTTCACTCCCCCCAGGGAGCCCACATGAACATGATGACCGTTATTCTCGCGCTCGGATTCACCCAGCAGGCTCAGGCTGCTGACGTCATGCACTGCTACGCGTCGAGCTACGCGCCTGATGTCACCGACAAGCTCGCAGCCCATCCTGACATCACCTCTGTCACCGACTTCAACTGTGGCTCGGGCACGCCCTCGCTCGACGAGCTGCTCGCACACGATGCGGTGCTGTTCTACAGTGATGGCTCTTTCTCCGACACGGTTGGCTTGGGCAACGTGCTGGCCGACTACGTCGATGCTGGCGGAACGGCCGTCGAGGCCGTGTTCAGCGTAGCCGACAACATCAAGGTCCAGGGTCGCCTGCTCGACGATGGCTACCGCGCCATGGAGACGGGCTCGCAGTCCTCCTGCTCCGCCGGACTCGTGCCAGAGCTTGCCGACCACCCGTTGCTGGCGGGTGTCGAGAGCTTCGACGGCGGCTCGTCGGGCTACTGCGGGAGTGCTGCTACCGCGACGCCTGGTGCCGACCTCGTCGCCAGCTGGGGAAGTGGTGAGGCGCTCGTCGCGACCCATGAGCCATCCGGCGCAGGCACGGTGGTTGCGCTCAACTTCTACCCGCCGTCCAGCGATGCACGCGACGACTTCTGGAGCGCATCCACCGACGGCGTCCAGCTGATGGTGAACGCACTCACGGGTGGCGGCGGCGGCGATGCCGGCGGCTCGACGACCCTCACGGCCGAGGGGTCGTGTCCTGGCCCGGTGACCATCGAGATCACGGGCAACCCCGGCGACACCTACGTGCTCGTGGCCGGTGAGTCCCTCGGCAGCACCGTGATCCCCGGTGGCTCCTGCGCAGGCACCGAGCTCGGCGTCGAGTCGGCCGGTGTGCTGAACAAGCTGGGCCCGATCCCCGACCGGGACGGCGATGGCGTGATCACGATGACGCCGGATCTTCCCCGCGGGGCCTGCAGCTACTACCTGCAGGCACTGAACACTTCGGACTGCTCGATGTCGGATGTGGCGAAGTTCGAGACCGGTGGAGGCTTCGCCGACGAGTTCGACGCGGGCTTCGATGCCTCGATCTGGGATTCCCTCCCGGATGGCTTCGACTACGTTGACGGCCAGCTGCTCGTGTCGGGTGATTCCCGGACTATGCGCACGGTCGATACGTACGTGCCGACGAACATCAGCGGCACCCTGACGAAGGAAGAGTCCTGCGACGACCAGCACGTCGTGCTGTCCTCCGATCCGTTCTACAGCTGGAGCTGGAGCAGCACCCCCGGTGCCATCTCGTTCGTCTGGAACTGCGACACCAAGTACATCTACGGTCAGTCTTCCTCGGCCAGCACGTCGTGCTCCGAGCTCGCGACGTACGACATCAGCATCGACATCAGCGGCGACACGGCCACGTTCCGCACCTCGCCGTTCTGCGAGGACGTGGTCTTCGCCGACTCGCTGCTCACCTCGGGTCCGCTGTACATGTACATCGGCGCAGATGACGACAGCGGCACGGCCTCCTGGGATCGCATCGAGCTGACCGAGTAGGCAGGTCGTCCTGGCCTTGGGCAGGGTGGTCCCGCGGGGATCATCCTGCCCTCGCTGTTCTTGGGCTCTCAGCTCTCCAGTTCGCGCGCCCTGGCCTGGCGTGGGCGCTCACCACGCCGGAGCCGCTGTGTGGCTCTCTGGCTGTCAGCCCATGAGGAAGACCGCAGGGGATCCGACGGCTGCCGGGGCGTGTGCTGCGATCACGTGGGTGCCCAGTCGAGACTGGCGGTGCCGACCGGCAGCGTCAGCTGAAACCGCGAGCCGGGACCCTCTTTGTCCCGCAGCATCAGCTCTCCCTCGAAGATGCCCGTCGTCAGCGACCACGCGATGTGCAGGCCGAGCCCCGTCCCTCCCGTGCCGCGGCGGGTGGTGAAGAACGGCTCGAAGATGCGCGTTCGCGCCTCCTCAGAGATTCCGACGCCGTTGTCGTCGACGCGGACTTGGAGCGCTTCACCCACTTGGTCGAGCTGGATGGTGACGCATGGGTCGGCGCAGTCGCCCGTGAAGGCGTGGTCGAGGGCGTTGATCACCAAGTTGGTGATGATCTGCTCGAGCTGCCCGGTCGCTAGCATGACTGCCGGGTTGTGTAGCGCCTCGGTACGGATCTCCGCGCCGGCTCTCCGAGCGAGGGGCTCGAGTGTGCGCACGAAGCGCTCGAGCCAGTCGCCGAGCTGCACCCTCCGCAGCGTCTGGCCCTGCCGATCGGCCGCCACCTGCTTGATGGACTGGATCAGCTCGGCTGCGCGCTGCAGGCTGCCGCAGATCAGGGTGGCGGACTCCTTGAGCTGCTCCGTGAGCTGCGCCAGTGTGGCGGGAGTGAGGGTGTCGCTGTGGGACGCCTCTTCGAGCTCTCGAATGACGTCCAGGATGTAGGTGGATCCCATGATCCCGACGTGCAGCGGCGTGTTGACTTCATGCGCCACGCCCGTGGAGAGCTCGGCGAGGCCGGCGAGCTTCCGCTGCTCGATGAGGATGTCCTGTGTTCTCTCCAGCGTGTCGAGGGCTTCTTCTAGCTCGGTGTTCTTGCTGCGAAGGGCGTCCTCGAGCCTCCGGCGGGCCGTGATGTCGGTCGCGATGCCCGCCACGCCGCGCAGCTCGCCGGCCGTCTGCAGCGGGTAGATCGTCTCGAGGAAGGTGTGCGGCTCACCGCCGAGGGTCAGCTCGAACTCCTTTGCGATCGGTCGGCCCGTGTCGAGCACTCTGCGGGTGACCTCCTCGACGGGAGCTGCTTCGTCGCCGAACAGATCGGTGTCGGTGTGCCGAAGGACTTGGTCGGGTGGCAGGCCGAGGAGCTGCAGGTGCATCCGGTTCGAGAAGACGAACCGGTGGTCCGTGTCCTTGGCGTAGATCGCCAGCGGCGTGGCGCCCAGGATCGACGACAGGAGCTCACGGGTCTGAGCTTCGGTCATGCCCTCTGCGACTGCGCTCTCGCTGGCGTCACTCATTGCTAGGGCACGCCCAGGCCGAGGCCGCCTAGCAGGGCGGCCTGAGTCGAGTGCGACAGGGCATTGAGCCGCGCGGCTCCTCCGGCTCCGTTCGGATCGATCACCGAGCGCGTCGGTGCCTCGGGCGACAGCGCCTCGAGGACGCCTTGAACGACGAGTGAGGGATCAGGAGCTGCACCGGCCGCGACCATGGCCTCGATGCCTCCGAAGAGGCTCGCCGGAGCAGTGGCGAAGTCGCCATACGCCTCAGCGCGCTTCGGGTCGCTGGGGGGCAGCAGTCGGGTGATCATTCCGGTCGTCGGGAAGGTTCCTGGCTGGAGGATCGCGGTGCGAATGCCCACCTGTGACAGCTCGTATCGCCAGCCCTCCGCGAGGGCGTCGAGGGCATGCTTCGATGCCGTGTACAGGCTCAGGAAGGGCATCACCTCGCGGGCGAGAGTGCTCGACAGATAGACCACCAGTGGATCCACACTCTGCCGGAGCAAGGGAAGAACGGCGCGCTGGAGTCGAATGACGCCGAAGACGTTGACCCCGAAGATCTGCGCGGCGTCTTCAGCCGTGAAGGTCTCGGTGAGCCCGGCCGCGGCAACGCCGGCGTTGTGGATCACGATGTCGAGGCCGCCAGAGCGCTCGATGTGTGCGACACAGTCGGCGACCGAGCGCTCGCTCGTGACGTCGAGCTCCACCACCTCGAGGCGCTGTCCTCGCTCGGCCGCATGGGCCCGGAGGGCTGCAGCCGTCTCCGCGTGGCGCGATGTGATGTCTCTCATGCCGGCGAAGACGACGTAGCCCTCGCTCGCCAGCTTGCGTGCGATGAGGGCGCCAAAGCCCGAGCTGGTACCGGAGATCAGGACTCTACGTGGGGACACTCTTCCTCCCGAGCGACAAGGCTGAAGATGTACAGCTCGACGTGGGGATTGTCAGAAGAAGTGTGTTCCGCGGCGCTGACCGCGATCTGAATCCGCTTGCGCAGCGACGGGTTCATCGGCGGTCGGACTGAATGATCCTGGGTCGGTCTGTCCCCAGAAGCGGCGAATGTCATGTACGCTTTACCTACGAGCCTCGAGCTTCGAGGCCGGTACAGCCCACAGGAGCAGCCGTGCGATCCCTACTGAAGCTGGTGCTCTTGAGTGCCGTCGTCTCTGCGGGTGCTTGCAAGGGCGACAAGCCTGCGGACTCTGCGAGCCCGACGACGTCGGACGCAGACACGGACACGGATGCAGACGCGGATGCCGATGCCGATGCAGACACGGACGCCGATGCAGACACGGACGCCGATGCAGACATGGACGCTGACTCGGACACAGATGCTGACTCGGACACGGACGCCGATGCGGACACGGACACGGACACGGACACGGACGCGGTCTCACCGTGCGATCCTCCTGCAGACGTTCTGCGGACCGCAGCGTGTCTTCGACCCGAGATCGATGGCTCGATGGTGTGCGACGAGATGTGGGCCACCCTGCCCCCGCACGAGGTGCAGATCGACGAGTACATCGTCGAGTGCGAGGCCGACGGAGGAACCTCCTTCGAGCGCTGTCCCGAGGACGACCGGATGCTGGTGTGTCTGCTGGAGGTCGCGCCGTTCATCGCGACGTTTGGGGTGAGTCTCTACACGACTGGCGATCCGGCGCTCGACGTGAAGGTCGTGCGGGCGATGGAGCTCAAGCTCGACCCGTGCTGTCCGGGGCCCGCCTACCCCTGAAGGGATCCGCAGCGGCCGGAGTGCTCGTCAGTGGCGCTCGGGTCGGCGCCGCGAGGCCTGATGGGCTGTGTGTTGCCTCACCTCCACGTCGACGAGCGGGCCGCTGGGGCTCCAGGTTGCCAGGACGCTGCGGAGGACAGGGCCAGCGGGACCGCCCGAGTGAACCGTCGTGGCCGTCGCTGTCCGGCCATCCGGCGAAGCGGCGTAGGCGATCAGGGTCGTCTCGTCAGTGTGTCCATCGCCATCGAGATCACAGGTGATCTGAACGACTCGTTCCTGATCATCCGTGGCGTGCGCGCAGTGCACATTGGCGATGGCGCCGCCGAGAGCTTTCCCGATGATGCACCACGACCACAGCATGCCACCTCCCACGAGGGAAGGTGCGCGGGTCGTCACTGGCGTTAATGAGCGTCGCCGCGACCCGAACGCAGGCGCCACAGCGCGACGGGGCCTCGGCCTCATCATCGTCTCGGTCACGGGGCCAAGAGCACGGAAGGCCGGCACAGAGTGCCGGCCTTCGCTCACGCCGAGACGGCGATTACTGGATCGAGCCGAGCGAGTCGATGGCGTCGGGCAGCTCCATCACGAAGGTCGCCTCACCGGTGACGACGTTGAACTCGTGTAGCTCGCTCACCGGGCAATCCCAGCCGGTGTTGATGGCGTAGAAGCGACCGTTGTGGAACGTGAAGGCGCTCACGCGGTCACGGTACGCGCAGCCACCGCCCGACTCCCAGCCGTAGGTGCTGCCGAGGTCGGTGTAGGTGCCCGTGGCGAAGTCGACAGTGCCCCAGTTCCCGTCGTCGATGTAGTAGGCATTGCCCTCGTCATCGACCGCGATGTCGTTGTTGTTCGACATCATGCTGCCAACGTAGGAACCGCCGGCGGCGAGGTTGTTGCCGTCGTATGTGAACATGGAACCACCCCAGTTCGTGTAGAGTGTTCCGTCAGGCCCTGCTCCCATGCTTGGCTGGAAGTTGCCCGTGTAGGTCGACGTGATGACGGCGCCGTTCTCGGGATCGAGCTCGTAGATGTTGCCGTCAAAGCTGGTGGGAATGGCGAAGAGCCTACCGTCGAAACCGGCCATGGCTGTGTACGGGGTGAAGTTGTCCCAGGCGTACTCGTAGGTGCCTGCCTCGACATCGACCTTGTACACTGCGGAGCCGTAGCCGCGAGCCTGCCCCGCGAAGATGGGCGCCGGGGGGGGGGTGCCGAAGCCGACGTTCGTGAACGCGCACGTCGCGGTGTCGAGCACCTGAACGGGCGTGTCGCACGCGTAGTCAGGCAGTGAGAGCGTGACGCTGGAGTTCCCACCGAAGGTCGCTTCCGCCATGCGGCCGAGACGGATGCCGCCGAGGCCGGATGCGGCGCCTGCGCAGGACCCGCGAGAGATGAGGTCGTCGCCCTTCTCCAGACCGTAGAGCCACGCCACGGTGGCGCCTGGGGAGAGGCCGGCGGCGTCGAAGGTGACTTCGCCGGGGCATGAGCCACTCACTTCGAGAGACTGGGCGGCGGCGAGAGGAGCGACCGCGAGAGCGATCGTGACGGTGAGCACGCGCATATCGAAACTCCGAGCATGGGGGCCCGAATCATCCGCGATCGTGAGCCTCGAGTCAACGGGTGACCCGTGCGCGACAGACGATTGGGTGGCGCTCATGGACTAGTCAGAGAGTGAAGTGTTCCTGTTCGGGGATGGTTTTGCAGTTTGAAGCAGATTCTTGGCGTTGTGGGTGTGGTGTGGGTCCTTCTTGCGCTGGAGGCTGGCGCGTAGCTCTACCGTGGGAGTCCGAGTCCCGTTTCCGTGCAGAGTGCCGGAGTGGTGCGTGCGCCGGCACCCTGATCCAGGGTCGCCGTGGGCTCGGTGGGCCGGCCTAGACGGTGAGGCCTCGAGTCATCACCACTCCGAGCCCTGCGCGGGGGCCCGTCGCAGCGAGCCGCCATCCCGCCTCGCTCGGACTCGTCCAGGCATCGACAGGAGGGCCTCACCCGTGAGCGCATCGGCGATCAGCGCCGCTGTCGCCATCCCAGTCCCAGGAGGAGGAGGAGGGCGGAGGTGCTTCCCGAGCCACCCTTGCGGCAGCCCGACGAGTCATCCTTGTCGTCGAGTGCACCGGCGGGCGAGCCGGTGTCGCCGATGTCGTCGTCCGTCGTCGTGCCTCCAGGGGTCGTCTCGCTGGGGGCCGCCGTGTCGACGGGTGCGTCCGTGTCGAGTGGCGCTCCCGTGTCGACGGGAGGCGCGGTGTCCACCGGTGTGGTGGTGAGGCAGTCTTCGTCGACCACGCTGTCGCAGTCGTTGTCGATCTCGTCGCCGCAGATCTCCTCTGCGAGAGGGTTCACGGACGCATCGGTGTCGTCGCAGTCGTCGCCACCGACGATGGGAGTGCCGTCCCAGCCGCCCGGATCGAGGGTGCAGTCGACGAAGCCATCTCCATCGGCGTCGATCTCTTCGGGCGGGAGCGCGGGTCGGTCACAGTCGTTGATCACGCCGTCGCAGAGCTCGGGAGCGCCTGGATAGATCGAGGCGTTGCGATCGTCGCAGTCCATCGCCTCGTCGACACCGTCGTCATCGACATCCGCAGCCAGAGGTGCACCCAACAACATCCACCACATGCTCGCCTTCACAACTTCACACGGGCCTGCGGCACAGTGTGCAGAAAAATTCTCGGGCTGCCTGACTTGGCTTCAGGTTCCGTCGCGGGAGGGCCCCCGCTCTTCACGAGGTGCGCACTGTGAGCAGCTCCCAGCGCGGTGCGGTGCCTAGACCGAAGCGCACGGGTGCGATGGAGGTTCCCAGTCCACCCGAGGTGAGCCCGGGGTAGATGCGCTCGAACGGCCCGCAGTGCATGTCGAAGGGGGCATCGGTGGGCGTCCAGGGGGCGCCGATCAGGGGCAGGCGGACCTCTCCACAGTGGGTGTGGCCGGCCAGGCCAATGGTCTCGAGGGTGCCCTCGTGCAGCAGGCCGCTGGGGTCGTGGGTCAGCGTGAGGGTGTGCCCGGCGCAGTGATCGGGGATGGCGACCGGCGCCCAGGCACCGGAGAAGGCGTCGCCGAGGCCTCGCACGCAGACCACTCCTCCGGGTACGTCCACCTCGACGACCGCTCCCTCGACCAGCTTGATCGGCGACGCGGCGAAGGCCCGGCGCCAGTCCTCCGGGCTGTGCCAGTTGTCGTGGTTTCCGAGGACGGCCAGCGTGGGCGCGACCGGGGCGAGCGTCTCGGCCAGCGCATCGACGAGCACGTGGTGCCCCTGTCTCCGCAGAAACGCGGGGTCACCCGCATAGTCACCCGCCAGCAAGACGAGGTCGGGGCGCTGCGCTCGGACCTGCTGACCGATCACCGCGAGCCTCTCGAGGTCGTCCTCGCTCGACAGGTGCAGGTCGGCCAGCAGCGCAACGCGGACCGGCGGCCCACTCCACAAGGGGGTGGAGAGGGTGTGGGTCTGGACGACGAGCGCGTCGGGTGGGTGAAGGTTCCCCCCGACGTAGCCGAGCCCGAGCGCCCCGAGGGCGGCGGTGGCGAGCCACGCGCGACGGGCTCTGAGCGGCATCTACTTGGCGGCGGCCTGCCCGGCTGGCGTCGGCGCGCTCGGAGCGTCGACCTCGACCGCGGTGACCCAGTCGAGGGAGCCGTCGAGCACCTTCTGGCCGGTGCGGTAGCGGGCGACGTCGTCGTGGGCCCACAGCTCGCGGAACTTCGACTCGACGAGGCGACGGCCATCCTTGCAGAAGGTGTCGGCGAGGGCGGCGGCCTGCTCGGCGTTCGGGGCGCGGTCGTCGAGCAGCTTCTGGGTGCGCACCACGGTGGCGACCATCACGGCCAGCTCCATCGCGATGTCGACGGTGCGGAAGAGCACGGCCTGGCGCTTCTCGAGGCCGGCTTGGTGGCGGAGCATCAGGTGGAAGACGTTGCGGGCGAGGCGGCGTGCGGCGCGGTCGGCGTAGCGAACGTGCTTGGCCAGGCGGCCGTACTTGCCGTAGCGGAACCAGCTCGTGAAGCCCAGCCACAGCTTGGGGTACCAGCCGGCGTAGAACGCGGTGATGCCGGGCAGAGCGGCGGCCTTCTGCCCAATCGAGGCCTTGGGGTCGAGCATCACGCCGCTGACCTTGAGGTGCTGATCGACCAGCTCACGGGCCATGAACAGGTGCATGATCTCGGAGGACCCCTCGAAGATCCGGTTGATGCGGGAATCGCGCATCATGCGGTCGAGGCAGTCGGGATCTTCGCCGCGGCCCTTGAGGCTCGCTTCGGTCTCGTAGCCGCGGCCGCCGCGGATCTGGATGGCCTCGTCGAGGATGTCCCACTGGCGGGTGGAGCCCCACTCCTTGGCGGTCGCGGCCTCCAGGCGGATGTCGTAGCCGTCGCGCATGGACAGCTCGTTCGCCAGGTGGCACCACGACTCCATGGCGTAGGTCTTTGCCGCGATGTCGGAGAGCTTGTGGGCGATGGCCTCGTGCTTGCCGATGGGCACGCCCCACTGCACGCGGTCGTTGGACCACTTGCGCACCACCTCGAGGCAGTAGCGCACGCCGCCGAGGCCGGCGGCCGGCAGGGAGAGTCGGCCCGTGTTGAGCGTGACCAGGGCGATCTTCAGGCCCTTGCCCTCGGCGCCGACGATGTTCTCCTTCGGCACCTTGACGTGGTCGAACTCGATGATGCCGTTGGCGAGGGCCTTGAGGCCCACAAAGCGGCAGCGGTAGGGCACCGACACGCCCTCCCAGTCCATCTCGACGACGACGGCGCTGATCTTCCCCGTCTCGGCGTCGCGGGCCATCACCACCATCAGCTCGGCGAGGGTGCCGTTGGTGATCCACAGCTTGCGACCGGTCAGGACGTAGTGGTCGCCCGCGTCAGTGAGGGTGGTGGCGAGGCGGGCCGGATCGGAGCCCACATCGGGCTCGGTGAGGGCGAAGGCGGAGATCGCACCGGCCGCGAGGCGCGGGAGGTACTTCTGCTTCAGCTCCTTGCTGCCGAACAGCTTGAGCGGCTGCGGGCACCCGATGGAGTTGTGGGCGCTGATCATCGCCGTGAGGTTGCCGTCGTGGGCGCCGAGCAGCTCGCAGATGCGGCAGTACTCGGCCTGCGTCAGGCCGAGGCCCCCGTAGGAGGTAGGGATCTTCGCGCCGAAGAGCCCGAGCGCGCGGAGGCGGTCGAGGGTCGCGGGGGGGTACTCGCCGGTGCGGTCGACGGCGTCGGCGTCGTGCTCGTTGACGAGGAAGTCCTCCAGCTCGCGGTAGACGCGCTTGAAGGTGTCGGACTCGGGCGTGTGGGGCCACGGGTCGATCCAGTCGACGCGCAGGCTGCCGAGAAAGAGCTCGCGCAGGAAGCTGCGGCCCTTCCAGTCTTCACGGGAGCTCTCGGTAAGCTCGCGGGACTCTTCGGCGCTCGCGTTGCGGATGACGTTCTCGGCCACGGTGACTCCAGACTGAATGAATACTCATTCATAACCACTGTGGCCGGCGGTGCCCAGCCCTGATCGAATCCGGTGGAATCCAGCGTTGCTTGTGGCAGGATGGACCGCATCGGAGGGTGTGCATGCGCAGAGTGGTGCTCGCGATCAGTGTTGCTGCCGGGCTGGCCTGCACCGGCGCCGTCCAGTCACTCGACGAGGATGTGCGGGCGGCAGCGCGAGCCAAGGCGGTCCAGGCGTGCAAGTCAGCGGCCGACGGGCTGCCGAAGAATGCCGAGGGCAAGGTCTGCAACTGTGTGGCCGACGAGGTGGTCGGCAAGCTCTCGGCCCCCGACCTCGCGGACATGGTGAAGAACGGTCCGGACCCGTCGAAGATCAAGACCGCCGTCAAGCGCTGCGCGAAGAAGGCCCGCTGAGCGTTCGATCAGGCGTGACGGGCGGCCAGCACCGCGGCCGCGACCTGCTTGGCGTCACCGGGCGTCTCGGGCACACCCGCGAGCAGGCGCTCGAGGATGTCGGTGGGGAGGCCGGCCTGCTGCCCGAGCTCGATGACGCGCGCGATGTGCTCGCGGGTCTGATCGCCGACCTTGACGAAGTGGTAGGCGAGGTAGACCTCGATGTCGAGAGGGAGGATCCGCGGCGCTACCCAGAGGACGGGTCGCAGGGTGCTGGCCCCGACGAGCCGCAGGCCGAGTGGCGGACGGCGTCCCAGGGCGTGGCACACGATGGTGGTCGCCTGGTGCACACCGGCCATGGCCTGCCGTAGCCGTGCCCGCTCGCGGAACACCGACCACTGCCAGTTCGCAGCCTCGAGGGCGAGGAGGATCGGCATCAGGGTGGCGCTGCCGAGAGCCGCCTGCAGGGCCAGATCGCCGACCTCCCTCGCCGGCTGCCCGCCGGCCGTCAGGGCCGCGACGACCGTGCCTGCGCGGGACCCCGTGAATGGCGACGGTGCCAGCGGCGGGAACCAGAACGCCAGCCCGGGCGACTCGAAGCGGTCCTCGCCGGGCAGGGGGGCTTGGTAGGCGATCAAGGAGATCATGCCTCGCACGAGTCGCTCTTCGCCGACGAGGTCCTGCAGGAGCGCGGAGTCGTCGAGGC
>PKDJ01000220.1 GCA_002862545.1 Pseudomonadota bacterium | reverse complement strand
GAAGATGTTGCCCCCGCCGATGATCACCGAGGTCTGGATGCCCAGCGAACGGAGCTTGTCGATCTCTTCGGCAAAGCTCGCGAGAGTCTCAGGATCGACGCCGTAGCGACCATCGCCGCCGAGCATCTCGCCCGAGACCTTGAGAAGAACCCGGCTGTACTGTGACTTGCTGCTCACGGGCGACCTCTGCGCTGAGAGAAGAACGACGAGCCCTGACGCAGAACGGGGCGGCAATTGCCGCCCCGCGTTGCATTCAGTTGCCGCCGACCTGTGCGGCGACCTCTGCGGCAAAGTCGTCCTTCTTCTTTTCGAGTCCCTCACCCAGCACGTAGCGAGTGAAGCGGCGCACCTTGATGTTCTCACCGATCTTGGCAATGGCATCGGTGACGACCTGTCGCACGGTCTTCTTGTCGTCCTTGACGAACTTCTGCTCGAGGAGGCAGACCTCCTCGTAGAACTTGCTCATGCGACCCTCGACGATGCGATCGGCGATGTGGGCGGGCTTGCCCTCCTCCATCACGCGCTGCTTCTGCACAGCCGCCTCACGCTCGATGGCCCCCGGCGGAACCTCGTCCTTGTCGACGTACTCGGGTGCTGCAGCGGCGATGTGCATCGCGATGTCGCGGCAGAGGCTCTGGAAGCCCTCGTTGAGAGCGACGAAGTCGGTCTCGCAGTTGACCTCGAGAAGCACGCCGATCTTACCGCCAGCGTGGATGTAGGAGACCACGAGGCCTTCCGTTGCCGCACGGCCCGCCTTCTTGGCCGCACTGGCCACACCCTTGGCACGAAGCCAGTCAATTGCCTGGTCGATGTCACCATCGCACTCGGCGAGCGCCTTCTTGCAATCCAGGATGCCAGCGCCAGTGCGCTTGCGAAGGACCTTGATGTCTGCTGCGGACATGATTTCCTCGGTTAGATCAGAATTTCGTTCGACTCGGCTCAGGCCTCGGGCACATCCAGCGCGCGACGCTGAATGACCTCGACGCTGTCTTCGGCCTGGGCGCCGACGACGGCGTCACCCTGCGAGCGCCCAGTCGCGACCTGGCGACCCTCGATGCAGGCATCGGCGATCGCAGCGGTGAAGAGACGAATGGACTTGATGGCATCATCGTTGCCCGGAACGACGTAGCTCACTCCCGAGGGATCGCAGTTCGTGTCGCAGAGCGCCACCACCGGGATGTTGAGCGTCCGCGCTTCCTTGAGCGCGATGTGCTCCTTCTTGGGATCGATGACGAACATGAGGGACGGGAGGCCCTTCATGCCCTTGATGCCGCCAAGGTTCTTGTCCATCTTGTCGATCTCGCGCTGCAGCGTGAGCGCCTCCTTCTTGGAGAGGAGATCGAAGCGGCCCTCATCGCGGGCCTTCTCGAGCTGGACGAGTCGCTCGATGGACTTCTTGACCGTCTGCCAGTTGGTCAGCGTGCCGCCGAGCCAACGGTTGTTCGCGAAGTACATGTCGCTTCGGCGGGCCTCTTCCTCGACGATCTCACGAGCCGCCCGCTTGGTGCCGACGAAGAGCACGGAGCCGCCGTGGGCGACTGTCTGCGTGATGTAGCGGGTCGCATCGACCAGACCGCGAGCGGTCTTCTGCAGGTCGATGATGTGAATGCCGTTCTTGGCACCGTAGATGTAGGGGCGCATCTTCGGATTCCACCGACGCGTCTGGTGGCCGAAGTGGACGCCGGCCTCGAGGAGGTCGCGCAGGCTGATGTTCATGTTCGCTCCTGGCGGAGTGCCTCTGGCACCCCTGTTTGGTTTTGCCTCCGTCGGAGGTCACGCCCGACCCGCACTGCGGGCACCGGGGACGCGCCAGTTCACCGACGTGTGTCGCCACCAACCCACTGCGGGCCGGGGGCCGCCGCGACGTAGCACCTTGGCACCGTCGTGGCAACGCAGTGGCGGGCTCGCGGAGTCGCCGACGACGCCGCGCCGCACCTCATGCCGAAGTGGGCGCCTCGTACCCTGCCTCGTAGCAGCACTTCTTGAACTTCTTCCCGCTACCGCAGGGGCAGGGGTCATTCCGTCGAACACCAAACTGCGCCGCAAATGCACGGGCCTCATCACCGGGCTCGGGCCGCTTGGGCGGTGCCGCAGGCGCCGTGACGGACATGACCTCCGGAATCTCGGGCTGGGCCGCAGCAGGCGCCCCCTCGGGCTTCCGGAACAAGTCACCAGCGGCGACGGGTGACACCCCGACCTGCGGCGCCGGTGCAGCCCCCTCACCGGCGAGACGTCGTGCGGCGCTTCGTCCCGGAGCGGCAGCCGCCGCTTGTGGCAGCCCGGGCTGCGCCAGGAAGATGCGCTTCAGCACCTCCTCGTCACGCATCGCCGACATCATCATGTACATCTGGAGCGCCTCGCGCTTGTACTCCAGGAGCGGGTTCCGCTGTCCGTAGCCTCGCAGGCCGACACCCTGACGAAGCCGGTCGAGCGCGAGGAGGTGGTCCTTCCACAGCTGATCCGTGAACTGCAGCACGAGCATCCGCGCGTACTCCTGGAACACGTCCGGCCCACCCATGGTCTCAATCTTGGCCTCGAGACGGGTCCTCGCCTCGTCGGTCATCCGGCCGCGGAGCTCTTCGCGGGAGTGGTCGCGAAGCTCCTCGTCGGTCTCCTCTTCCCACTCGATGCCAAACACACGAGTCAGGTTCTCCCGGAGCTTGCCGATCTGCCAGTGCTCGGGATGCATCCCTTCTTGGATGAAGTCGTCCATCATGTCTTCGACGACACCCTCGACGGACTCGTCGATCATCTCGCGGATGCCCTCGCTACCGAGCGCGCGGGTGCGAATGTCGTAGACACCCTTCCGCTGGTAGTTCATCACGTCGTCGTACTCGAGGAGGTTCTTCCGGATGTTGAAGTTGTAGCCCTCCACCTTTCGCTGTGCGTTCTCCACCGCCCGGGTGATCCACCGGTGCTCGATGGGCTCGTCGTCCTGGAGCCCCATCCGCTCCATCCAGACCGTGATCTTGTCTGACCCGAAGATGCGCATGAGGTCGTCTTCGAGGGAGAGGAAGAAGCGACTGCCCCCCGGATCGCCCTGACGACCAGACCGCCCTCGGAGCTGATTGTCGACTCGACGCGATTCGTGCCGCTCGGTGCCGACGATGAACAGTCCGCCAGCTTCGAGAACCTTCTCGCGCTCTTCTGCGCACTGGGGCGTGAAGCGCTCGACTGCAGCAGCGTACTCCTCAGGCTGCGTCTCTGGAGACGCAAGCTCTGCCGCCATCTCCTCGGGGTTACCGCCGAGCTTGATGTCCGTTCCGCGTCCCGCCATGTTCGTCGAGATCGTGACCGCGCCCAGCCGGCCCGCCTGCGCGACGATGTGAGCCTCGCGGCCATGGTTCTTGGCGTTGAGGACCTCGTGGGGGATGTTCTCCTTGCGCAGCAAGCGAGCGACGATCTCGCTCTTCTCGACGGACGTAGTGCCCACGAGGACCGGCTGACCCTTCTTGTTGCACTCGAGAATCTGCTGCTTGACCGCAGTGAACTTCTCCATCTGCGTCTTGAAGACGATGTCTTCCATGTCGAGCCGCGCGATGGGGCGGTTCGTCGGGATGACCGTGGTCTCGAGGTCGTAGATCTCGGCGAACTCGGCAGCCTCGGTCGCTGCGGTACCCGTCATGCCCGCGAGCTTGTCGTACATCCGGAACAGGTTCTGGAACGTGATGGTGGCGTAGACCTGAGACTCCTGCTCGACCCGGACCTTCTCCTTGGCCTCTACGGCCTGGTGCAGGCCATCGGACCAGCGGCGGCCATCCATCAGACGACCGGTGAACTCATCGACGATGACCACCTTGTTGTCTCGGACGACGTAGTCGCGGTCCCGCTTGAACAGGTAGTGCGCTTTGAGCGACTGACTCACGTGGTGCAGCACCTGCATGTTCTCGGGGTCGTACAAGTTGTCGACCCCGAGCTTGCCCTCGACCTTGGAGATGCCGTCATCGGTGAGTGAGACGGACTTACCCTTCTCGTCGACGACGAAGTCGATCTCATTCTGGAGCAGCGGCACGACAGCATCGATGATGGCGTACAGATCGATGGACGCATCCATCGGCCCCGAGATGATCAGCGGCGTGCGCGCCTCGTCGACGAGGATGGAGTCCACCTCGTCGATGATCGCGAAGTAGTGGCTCCGCTGGACCATGTCTCCAATGGAGAACTTCATGTTGTCGCGCAGGTAGTCGAACCCGAACTCGTTGTTCGTCCCGTAGGTGATGTCACACTCGTAGGCGAGCTTCTTCGCCGCCTGACTGCGCTCGGTCGTCAGGACACGACCAACCGACATTCCTAGGAAGTTGTAGATGGGCTCCATCCACTCGGCGTCACGCGCCGCGAGGTAGTCGTTGACCGTGACGACGTGGACGCCCTTGCCTGTCAGCGCGTTGAGGTAGACGGGCAGCGTTCCCACGAGGGTCTTCCCCTCACCCGTCTTCATCTCCGCGATCTTTCCGCTGTGAAGGACCATGCCTCCGATCAGCTGGCAGTCGTAGTGCCGCATGCCCATCTTGCGCCGGCCGACTTCCCGGACCGTGGCGAACGCCTCCGGCATGATGTCGTCGAGGCTGGCTCCATTCTCCAAGAGCTGCTTGAGCGCCGGCGTCTTGCCCCGCAGGTCGTCATCGGACAGCTTCTTGAAGGCCTCTTCGAGGCTGTTGATGCGCTGAACTGCAGGCGCCAGCTTCTTCAGCTCCCGATCGTTCGCGTCCCCGAACAGGCGCTTGGTAAAGCTGGAGATCGCATCGAACATGGAAAGCCCCTCCTGCGGCGAAGGCCGACGCATTTAATCGCGACGGCGCTCACGCCAACCCCCCAGATGTGGCGGGGGTCTCGGACCCGGTGCCCTAACCGGTCGCCCGTCCTGTCCCAAGATCACTGCGCTCACCTGGCCGGCAGGTAGTCGAGAGGATCGACAGGCACGCCATCGAAGTGCAGCTCGAAGTGAAGGTGTGGCCCGGTCGTTCGGCCAGTGCTTCCCATCGATCCGAGCCGCTGTCCTGGCTCGACTTCGTCACCGACCGCCACATCCAGGCGGTGGCAGTGGGCATAGATGGACGAGATCCCGAGCCCATGGTCGATCACCACGGCCTTCCCGAAGCCGCCGTCCCAGCCCGCGCTGGCGACCGTTCCTGCGGCCACCGCGACGATCGGAACGCCCCGTCGTCGCGCAATGTCGACACCCGAGTGGAACCGCCAGCGCGTGCCGAACGGACTGCGACGCCAACCGAAAGGACTCGTGAGCTCCCCGCTCGCAGGCCACACAGAGGGCAGAGCACTCTCGAGTGCAGAGAGTTCCTCGGCCATCACCAGCTTGTCATTCAAGCTCGGCTCGAGCTCCGAGAACAGACGCAGGAAGGTGTCCGCTCTGGCCGACAGCCCCTCCGCCCTCACCGTCGACGGCACGCCCTCCGAGCGAGCAGAGCTGCTGTGGGCTGGGGGAAGTGGTCCGTGTTCGCCATCCGGCGTGAGGGACCGAAGGTGAGCCTCGTAAGCCCGGAGCCGGAGTAAGGCCTGCTCGACCTCCTCCATGCGGGAGTCCATCTCGTCGAGGCGCTCCTTCAGCTGAGTGTTCTCGTCCGCGACTTGTCCGAAGGTCAGCGCTCGGGGCAGGGCCACGACCAGAGCCAGACACAGGAGCGCGACGAGAGTCCCTCGCAGGCCGGTGAGCGAGCGGCCGTCACCGGCCGAGCTCACGCAGACTCCTCCACCGCCGCGATGACCACCGTGATGTTGTCTTCGCCGCCACGCTCGCAGGCCAGCCCGATGAGGCGTCGTGCTGCCGCCTGTGGCCCCAGTCGTGCGAGATGATCCTCGAGCTCCTCATCGGCGACGTGACCCGAGAGACCGTCCGAGCAGAGCAGAAACACGTCGCCCCGGCGAACCGCATGAACCTGAAGGTCGACCTCCACGTCTTCCTGGTACCCGAGGGACCGGGTGATCACGTTCCGCATGCGGTGGTTCTTCGCCTCCTCCCGAGTGATCAGACCGTGACGGATCTTCTCGGCGATCAGGGAGTGATCCTCGGTGATCTGCTCGATCCGCCTCTCGCGGAGGAGGTAGAGGCGACTGTCGCCAACATGGGCAATGAAGGCATTGCTCCCGTCGATCAGGAGCACCACCGCAGTGGTTCCCATGCCATGGTACTCGGGCTGCTCCCGTGCTTTCTCGAAGATTCGCCGTCCCGCGAGCCGAATCGCATGCGTCAGCTTGTGCCTGGTGAGCTCTACGGGATCCTCGATGTTCGAGAACTCGCCATTGAGCTCCATCGACGTCACGATCTCTTCGACCGTGTTCACCGCGATCGCTGATGCGTACTCACCACCGGCGTGGCCGCCCATGCCGTCAGCCACGACGAACAGGTTCAGCTCTTCGTTGATCAGATAGTTGTCTTCGTTGTGCCCGCGCTTCAGGCCAACATCTGTGATTCCACATGAGCGGATGCGCACGTCAACCTCGCTTCTCGACTCTATCAGATCGACTCTTCGATGGGCCCTCGAGAGCCACTGCCAGTCGCCGAAATGCATCGACTGGGAGAACCTCGGCCCGAAGTCTCGGCTCGATGCCGGCCTCCGCCAGCGCCGCACCAGCGCGCTCGCGTCCGTAGCGCGTGGCAAGGCTGTTCTGGATGGTCTTACGACGTTGCGCGAAGGACGCTCTCACGACTCGGTCGAACGCCGCCTCTCCAGCCGGACCGACCTCGGGCTCCGGATGTAGGTCGAAGCGCACGACTGCTGAGTGCACCTTCGGCGGCGGGTGGAAGGCCCCCGGCGCGAGCCGCATCAAGAAGACCGGTCGCCCTCTCACCGCAGCCTCGACAGACAGTGCGTTGTAGGCCTTGGTGCCAGGCTCTGCCATGAGACGCTGCACAACCTCCAGCTGAAGCATCACGGTGACCGAGGCGAAGCGCTCTGGCTGTCGGAGCGCCCGCATCAGCACGTGTGTCCCCACATTGTAGGGAAGGTTGGCCACCATCTTCCATCCGGAACCAGGGGCCACCTCCGCCCAGTCCACAGCGAGAGCATCGCCCTCGACGAGCCGCAGACTCGGATGATGCTCACGGAGAAACTCCGCTAAGTCACGATCGAGCTCGATGGCCGTGACCTGGGCGCTCGCCCGCTCGAGTGCGGATGTCAGGATACCCAGCCCCGGTCCGACCTCCAGCACCCGGTCCCCCTCACCGACCCGAGCCCCTCGGACCATCCTGTCCGCGTGTCGGCTCGAGGTCAGGAAGTGCTGCCCGAATCGGCGCCGAGCTCTCTGCTCGAGCGACTTGAGGAGAGCGCGAGGGTCCTCGGTGCTCATGCGCCCACCTGCCAGGCTGGTCGCACCCCACAGTCTAGATCGCTGCTGCGTCCGGCGAGGAGGTGCAGTCGGCCGGCATGCGCGATCATTGCCCCATTGTCCGTACATCGTGATCGCGGCGGCACGAAGGCCTCCAAGCCGAGGGTGTGGATCCGCTGTCGCAGCAGTCCGTTGGCCGCTACTCCACCGGCGAGTGCGACTCTGCGCAGGCCCGTGAGGGCTGCGGCCTCCGAGACGCGACGACAGAGACAGTCGACGACTGCGGCCTGGAAGGACGCACAGACGTCGGCATCCGAGGCAGGCTGTGCGGACAACAGATGGGCACGCACAGCGGTCTTCAGACCGGAGAAGCTAAAGTCGAGCCGGCCGGGCCGAGGACGCGGGAAGGCCACCTCATCGGGGTTACCCGTCGCGGCCAGGCGGTCGACCAGCGGCCCTCCGGGGTAGCCGAGATCGAGCATACGAGCCACCTTGTCGAAGGCCTCACCAGCGGCGTCGTCGACGGTCTCCCCAAGGAGCTCGTACCGCCCCAGCTCGTGTGCGGCGTAGAGCGCAGTGTGGCCCCCGCTGACCACGAGCGACAGAAACGGAAAGCAGGGCGCAGGGTCGTCTAGCAAGGGTGACAGCAGGTGCCCTTCGAGGTGGTTCACCGCGATGAAGGGGACTCCCCAACCCGCAGCAAGTGCCTTCGCTGCGCTGAAGCCGACGAGGACAGCCCCGATCAGGCCCGGCCCCGCGGTCGCCGCGACAGCATCCGGACGCTGACCGCCCGCGCGCTCCAGCGCGGCTCGCACGACCACGCCGATCTTCTCCACGTGAGCCCTTGCAGCCAGCTCCGGAACGACGCCTCCAAACTCCGCATGCACGGCCTGGGAGTGGACGACGTCGGACAGAACCCCAGCGGGACCCACGACGGAGGCGGCCGTCTCGTCACAGCTGGTCTCGATACCCAGTACTCTCATGCGTCCGGCCTAACCGTCGCCACCTGCGGTCCGCACGCGCAGGACCCGAGTGCTGCTCGCCAACGAAGAGCCCTCGACTGCATGGGATGCCGCTTGTCGAGGGGCTCACACGGCAGGCTGCACGGCCCGGACCGTGGCAGCAGCCACACACTCGGCTGCAGCATGGCCAAGCTCCACGAGAGCCGCTGGTGCTGCAGGGGTCCCCGCCCCCGTCGACATGACGAAGACGGTGTCGCCGTCGAATGGAGAGAACACAGGCTCGATCGTCCGAGCAAGGCCTGCCGACGCCATTCTCGCAACGACGTCCGCGGCTGCCTTGTCGAGGGGGACATCCGTTACCACCACCGCGAGCGTGGTCTGTTCGCCGATGGCGGGGGCCTCGCGCGACAGCTCGCCCCCAGCGACGACCCTCCCCGATGAGGGGTCACGGACTCGGCCGAGCGCGTTCACAGCGACCAGCGCTGCGACGGTAGACGCCCCCAGAGCTTGTGCCCACTGCCCGACGCCACCAGGCGCGGACCGCGTGGTTCCCGAGCCGACACGCGCCCCAGCCCCCGCACCGCAGCGCCCCTCCTCGAGGGGGGTGGACGCGGCAGCTCTCGCTGCTGCCGCACCAGCATCGCGGTCGGGCTTCACCTTGGCCGTGTGCAGATCGTACAAGATTGCCGCCGGCACGAGCGGCACGACGCCGCCTGGTGTGGGGAGTCCGATGCCGCGCTCCGCCAGCACCGCCAGCACGCCATCGGCAGCAGCGAGCCCAAATGCCGATCCGCCAGCGAGGCAGACCCCGTGTACGTGCGGCGCGAGATGCCGCGGTGCGAGGACCCCGAGCTCTCGGCTTCCGGGCGCACTGCCCGGCACGAACACCGCACCTCGCGCACCGTCCGGAAAGAGCAGGACCGTCACCCCCGTGGTGCGCGACTCGTGCGTCCAGTGCCCCGCCAACACGCCCGGCACGGCCGTCACCGTGCGATTGGTCACTCTGAGGCCCGACCGTGCACGATCTTGGGTCGGTAGGTCTCGAAGTCGAAGCGGCCGCCGTCCTGCTCACCGTCATGACAGTCCCGACAGACCTCAATCCCAGGATCGCGCAGCGGCTTCACGAGGTCTGGCCGAGCGATGTGACTCTTGGCCGCGCCATGGCAGGCCTCGCACTGCACGTCTCGAAGCCCCAGAACATCCTTGGGCTCCTTTGGCCCGCCAGGCTTCCCCACGCCCGTGGCATGGCATGAGAAGCAGTCTCGATCCATGTGGCGCTTCTCATTGACGAGTGTCTGCCATGCATGCGCATGCGACGTGGACGACCACTGGAGGTGCTGCTGCTTGTGGCACGCAACACAGCTGTCACTCCCTGCCCACGGTGACTCATGTGGCCCCACATGAGGCTCAACCGCAAACTGGGCGTTGCCCCCCTCCATCTTGATGATGGCCTCAAGTGCCGCCTGAACCTGCTCCTCCACCCGAGGCTCGTTCTCGACATCGCGAGACAACGCGACCTCGGTGTTGCTCAGCCCGTGCTTGACGACAGCATCGCCGGCCTCTGCGGCGGCGACACGTGACCGCGCATCGACGAGTTGGTCCTCGTAGGCAGAGACTTGGTTCTGCCACCGGGTCCGTCGCCGCGGGTCCTTCTCCTGGGCCACTCGGGACTCAAGGCTCTGGAGCCGCTGCTGGATGCGCTCGAGTCGCTCACGCTCTACGTCCGCGACTCCGGATGGAGCGAACCTGTCCGCTGCGGGGTCGAACGCGACCTCAAGCAGCCCCAGGTGCTTTCCTCGCGTACCCGACCCGAACGCCCACGCATCGCCCATCTGGTCGGGGAGATCAGTCGTGTGCTTGCCACGCGCATCAAACAGCAGGTCGATCCCGACCTCACCGAGCTCTGCCACCGCCTCGGCGCGCTTCTCGGGTGCGAGGCCAATGACCACATCGACTTGTCCAAGGCTCGCGACCGCGGCCCGGACCGCATCCACCGGGGGCTCCACCGTGCAGCCGTCCACCTCACCGGTCGTTATTCCAACCAAGCCCACGCGACGCCCGCCCACCTCGACGACCCGAGAGCCCGGCAGCGGGCGCTCTCCGTCACAGGTCAAATTGGCGGCGAGCACTGGAAGCTCCTCTTCCGCGGCGAGCTCCAGCACGAAGTCACGCCCGAGCGCCCAGTCGTCAGCTCCCACCGCGACTGCATCGATCCCGCCGAGCTTCCACGCGCCAGCGA
This sequence comes from Pseudomonadota bacterium, assembly GCA_002862545.1. Lineage (GTDB taxonomy): Bacteria > Myxococcota_A > UBA796 > UBA796. The sequence goes on along the minus strand of PKDJ01000220.1, from coordinate 18,461 downwards.
TCAACCTGGCCTTGATCCGTCTCTGCTCGAGCTCGCGGCTACCCTCGACCAAGGCAAGCGAGCGCCCAGGGGGAACGAGCGACCCACCCGCGTCGATGACGACCACCGGGCCCGTCGCACGTTGCTTCTCGAGAATGGTTTGACGCCTGGACAGACCGCCCAGAGGGTTCTTCGGTCAACCGCAGGGCTCTATCTCACCCTCGAGACGGGACTGATGGAGCACCGTGATCGTGGTCTGACTCGTGCCAGCATCCGGAGCAGCACCGAGCTCGCCTGGGCTGTCGCCCCCGCAAGCACCCAGCAGGAGTGTGGTTGTGATGATGTACATGCGACCCGCTAACCCAGCTGCGGCATCTCAACAGCTGTCGCGCGTCAGAGACCCACCACACCTCTGACGAGCCTCAACAGGCGTCGCGCGACACGGACCGGCAGGTCACGCTTGCGCTTCCGCGGGGGAGGGTCGGGACGATAAGGCGGCGGCTCGGGCGCAGGAGCGGCCTCGGGCGCAGGAGCGGCCTCGGGCGCAGGAGCGGCCTCGGGCGCAGGAGCGACCTCGAGCGCAGGCGTCACCACCGACTCGGACATGATCTCTGGCTCAGGTGAGACCTCGGCCGCAGGTGAGGGCTCGGGCGTGACCTCGGGCGCGGGGGCCCACTGCGCGAGCTCCTGCGCGAAGACCTTCTGTGCACCCTTGGTGAGCAGCTCCGTCGGCGTGGACCCGACGAAGTCCGCCAAGGCAACGATCGTCGAGAACTCGACCTTCTTTCGACCGCCGTAGATTCGCGTCAGCGATCCCTTGGACAGCCCTGCTGCCTCCTCCGCATCACGACCCGTCTTGCCCGCCTTGCGAAGAGCAATCTTCATCCGGTCTCGGAGCGAGCGCAGATCCTTGTCGCTGACTTTCCGGGCGACCATACATCCTCCTCACCAGTAGTACCTAGCAAACTACCGTCGGGCGCAGGGCGCCGTGCCTAACGCGCAAGCCGCGTCATGCCCCCTTCTCGTGTGTTGTTCACGGTCAAGCACCGTCCAGCGCCTAGAGGTTCTTCTCCGCGTCTCTGGCCTTCTTGCGCTCGTACTCTCGGTGTAGGTCCTCGGTGACCGTCAACAGCGCATCGTCAACCACATGCGGCACACCATCATCGACGCTGGCGAGCAGGCGGACGCCCAGCGATCCGTCGCTCTGCTCCTCCTCCCAGCGATGCCCTAGAGCGATGCGCGACCGCTCCCCACCGTCGAAGGTAAGCTCGAGCATCGCACGTGGGGCTGAGAGGTCGCTCTGCTCACCAGAAGGGTCGACGAAGCCGACGGCCTCGAGGCTCACTGCCCTCTCGGCCACACGCTTGTCGGTCGAGCCCTGAACCACGGAGCCATCTGGCCATCGCCAGTCGTCGGCCGTCTGGCTGATCCGTACGACCTCACCGTCGAGTGTGACGCTCATCGCCGTCAGCTCCCAAGCACTTCTTCCGACGAGGATCGGGTCCCGATAGTCCTCGATGGGCTCTCGGAACGCCTCTAAGAGACCGTCTCGCGCCACATAGACAGCATCATCCTCTTCGAGAAACACATACCGCTGAGGGCTCTCCCCGCCATCGATCAGGTGCCCAAGACGAATCGAGATCGACTGGCCGGAGGCGAGACGAACAGCAATCCGATGCCGCGGGGGCTCCAGCCCGAGATGCTCGACCTGCGACGGATGGTCCACGACGAACTCGAGTGCCTTCAGCGCGGCTACCCGACCGAGCATCATCCTGACCTGCTCTCTTGAGGCCCCCTGCTCGACGGGCTCGGTCATGCGCCACGAGCGCGGGCCTGTGCGCTCGACAGCGAGCCGCCGCCCATCGACCTCTGCCTCGAGCGCAACGGCGTCGGACGCGTCGAAGAAGGCAAACTTGTCCTCTCGAAACGCCGAGACGGGTGCCCGGTAGTAGTCGAGCGCTGCCTTTTTTACGACGAAGACGGGGCCGTCGGGAAGAGGCCGCATGTACCAGCTCACCGAGGTGGGATTCGGATCACCGACCTCGAACTCAATGGTGGAGCCGTCGCGAAGATCGACCGCAACCCGAATGGCTTCCTCGCCGAGTCCATACCTCTCGGGCGACTCGGGGTTCTTCACCACCTCCGCTCTCGCGGCCAGATCATGCAGCTGGTGCGCGACTCGCCGAACCATCGAGCGGCTCGGCCTCCAGTCTTCATCGGCAAAGCTCCAGCCCCCGTCGGCGTCGCGACGCAGCACGATGGCTCGATCGGGCCTCTCGATCCTTACCCCGACGAAGTCCTCCTTCTCGAAGCGGAAGATCTGCGGCTGTGAATCGCCCTCGAGGTCGGACGGTGCATCGGAGCCCCCGCCGACGGCCCAGAGCAACCCTCCGAAGACCAACACGGCAATCACGGAGCCTCGAAAGCGTCGCCACAGCCTCATCCCCGTCTCCTTCGCCACTGGACGACGGCGCCGACGAGGAGAACGACCAACGGAAGAGCTCCCATCACCAGCCAGCGTACCCTCGTGAGCTGCTCGGGCGTCATGGTCAATCGACGGATGCCCCCAGGCCTACCCACGCGAGACATCCGGTCGTCCGACCGCACCAACCAGCGCATCAGGTTGACCACGAAGGTGCGGTTTCCCGGAGCCTCGTTGATCACTTCGTCTCCCAGGACATCGACATCACCCACGACGACGACCCGCCCTCCCCCTCGACCGAGTGGATGCGGCCCCCCCAGAGAGACGGCCCACGCCACGACGACCGGTCCCTCGATATCCTCGCCTGGCGTGAACACAGCTGGACGCTCGGCCGAGCGCTCGACCCATCCGCGCCGCCCCGTCTGCAGAAGCGGCGCAGCCCTCACTCCATCGACGGGCACCGTCTCCAAGCCTGCGGCATGGGCCACCTCGGCGCGCAGGCGGTCCTCGAGCAGGACCTCCGTGACCGGATGGCGAACGGGATGAACGATCGGGCGCTCGGGGAACGGATAGACGAACTCCTCGGACAGTACGACGCCGTCGGGTGAGAGCAGGCCCAGCTCCTCGACGAGTTCCGGAAGGACCCCATCTGGCTCGACGAAGACACCCAGGCCGCCGCCGCCCGCGAGGTAGGTCCGAAGCGCGGCCTCCTCTTGCTGGGTGAGCGCATGCGACGGCCCGATCACCATGACCGCGCTCGCATCATTGGGGACCGCGGGTGGCACTCCGTCGCGACGGTCGGCCAACAGGTCGAGAGCCACGAACGTCCAACCTTGCTCCTCGATCAGGCCGGCGATGGTCTGCAGCTCACCAACACCCCGATCGAACAAGGTGCGCTCACCGTGCCCCGAGAGGATGTAGATCCGTCGGGTCCGGTCGGAGAGCACTTGTCGAATCCCACGACTGATCGCCGCCTCTCCCAGGAAGTCAAGCTCGCCCGGTCCCGGGCTACCACGTCGCCGAAAGATCTCGCGCTCGCCTATGTCGACCCGATCGCCGGCGCCCTGCACAACGATCGTGCCGTACCGGTCCACTCCGAGCTGCTCCGCCGTCAGCCGATCTCGGTCCATCTCGACAAAGGTGGTCTCCAGGAGCGGCGATGCATGTTGGAGCGTCGCCAAGAAGTCGCGAACGAGCCGATCCCGGAACATGGCCTCGCCGTTCCGCGCCTGCGCAGAGAACGCCGTGACCCGGACCCTCTCGCCACGGGCCGACAGTTCGTCGAGGGTGGCGAGGGTCTCTGGCTTCAACGTGGCGGACGAGTCCTCCGATAGATCCCAGCGCACCCGCTCTCGACTGGCGAGCTCGACAAGGGTGGCCGTGATCCCCACCACTAGCGCCGCCACGATCACGGCGTTCAGACCTGTGGCCAGTCGTCGCTGGAGACCTCTCAAGCCCACCTCCGAGACTCGAGGACTCGCCAGGTCAGGAAGAGGAAGAGCGAGGTGAAGCAGACGAACCAGGTGATGTCTCCCGTGTCGAGCACACCCTGCGCGAAGCTCCGCAGGTGCTCGACGAAGGAGAGCTGCATCAGGACAGGCTCCAGCCAGACAGGCACCACACCGACCGCTCCACCCGCCAGCCAGAACGGCAGGAGCAGAAGCACCCCTCCGACGCCGGCCACCATCTGGTCGCGGGACAGTGAGGACGCGAACAACCCTGCCGCGCTGAAGGCCCCGCAGCACAGCATCAGTCCGAGGTAGCTCGTGACCAGAACACCGCGGTCCGGGTCGCCATAGAGCACAAGCACGAGTGGGTATGGTGCCGTCAGAGCCAGCAGGACCAGACACAGGACGCAGCTTGCAGCCCACTTGCCCAAGATCAGAGCCCCGAGGGGCACCGGACTCGTCAGGAGCAGCTCTAGGGTACCGGCTCTGAGCTCCTCGGCGAGCTGTCTCATCGTGACGAGCGGCAGGCAGAAGATCAGCACTACACCCAGGTTGGCGAGCACACCACGCAGGCTCGCCTCCCCTGTGCTGGCGACCCCCCACGTGAAGAAAAACCCGCCCAGGAGGAGGAAGGCTGAGAGAAACACCCAGGCCAGCGGCGACAGAAACAGGACTCTGAGTTCCTTCTTGAGGATGGCCCAGGCCGACGCCACGAAGCGCCTCACGACTCTGCCCCAACGAGAGCCAGGAAGACCTCGGCGAGTGACGCGGCGTGCCACGTCAGGGCCTCGAGTGAAGCCCCAGAGCCGTGAATACACATCGCTACCCGCGGAGCAACATCGCCGCGGCCCTCCACCCGGAAGCACCCAGGCGACAGCTCGGTCACCGAGGTGACACCATCGATGGCAGCAAGGCGACTCGGCGTGTCTACGGGCGCACTCGACAGCCTGACCTCCAGCCAGGAACCTGCGCCCACACTTGCCGCGAGCTCATCGACGCCCCCACTACCCACCACGCGACCGTGATCGATCAACACGACCCGGTCACACAGCGTCTCCACCTCCGGGAGCACATGCGTCGACAGGACGACGGTTCGCTCGCGACCCAGCTCGAGAATCAGCCGCCGGATGTCCACGAGCTGAGCTGGGTCGAGCCCCGAGGTGGGCTCATCCAGGATCAAGAGCTGCGGGTCTGCGACAAGCGCCTGGGCCAGGCCGACCCGCTGCCGGTAGCCCTTGGACAGGGCACCGAGGAGCGTCCGCTCCCAGCCCCCCAGACCGACCTGCTCCATGACCTCGCCGACCCGTGCGACACGTCGACTCGGCTCCACACCCTTGATCTCGGCGACGAACGACAAGTACTCGCCAACCGTCAGCTCCGGGTAGAGCGGAGGCGTCTCTGGGAGGTAGCCGACACGGGCCTTCACCTCGAGCGGCGACTCGAACACATCGTGGCCGCAGACGATGGCCTCGCCCTCTGTCATGGGCAAGAACCCAGTCAGCATGCGCATCGTGGTGGTCTTGCCAGCGCCGTTCGGACCGAGGAAGCCCACGACACCAGGCCCGTCAATGTCCAGGTCTACCCTGTCGACTGCGACGACCCTCGCGAATCGCTTGGTGAGCCCGCGAGCTCGGATCATCGTCCTCTCGTGCCTAGATCATCTGCTAACACCTCGGCGTCTCTGCGTTGAACATGGGTTAGCGATCCGTCGTGCATCTCGCATGGCTGGTGCTGTTCCTGCTCACGTCCTTCGACGCCGTCGCGACACCGATCGATCGGGTCGTGCTCGTCGTAGCCGACCAGCTCGTGCTCGAGTCCGATCTGCGGCTCGAGGCCGCTCTCTGCGAGCTGGACCCAAGCCCATCCCCATTCTGGTCAGCAGCGCGGGGCACCCCCGAACAGCGACTGCTCGAGGCGGCCATCGTTCGCGTCGTCGCGGCAGACGTGTCGCTCTACCAACCGGAGGAGAGCGCCGTGCGTCAGCGAGTGGAGGCCGTGCTTCAGCAGGCGCCACAGCGCGGTGGCAGCCGAGAGGCCTTCCTCGCGCGCTTTGGCCTCACGGACTCCCGTGGACTAGGCGCCGTGCTTCGCCGCAGGATGCTCGTCGAGCGGTACCTCTCGCGGAACCTACAGGCCACCGAAGGTTCTTGGAATGCCGAGTACGATCTTCTCATCGGAAAGCTGAAGCAGCGCGTGCGCGTCCGTCACATCCCGGAGCAGCAGTGAACATTCGCCTCGCCGATGACGATGACGCCGCCACCATCGCGGACCTCGAGGCTGTCGCAGCAGACGCTCCCTGGAGTGAGACGGCGATCCGCGATGCGCTGGAGCTGGCGACCACCGTGGCATGGCTTGCCGAGGTGGACGGCAGGCAGGCCGCCTATCTCCTGACATCCCAAGTCGACGACGAGGCAGAGGTGTTGATCCTGGGTACCCACCCCTACGAGCGCCGACAGGGCCTCGCCCACGCTCTCTTGTCGCACGCCGCAGCCCACTGGGACGCATCTGGCGTCCACCGAGCGTTCCTCGAGGTACGGGAGGACAACACACCCGCGCTTCGACTGTACGAGCAGCATGGCTGGACTCGCACAGGGCTGCGCCGAGGCTACTACCGTGACGGGTGCGATGCGTTCCTCCTGGCGTGGGAGCCGACATGCTGACGATGCTCGCCCTCATCGCCCTCGGATGGGCCAGCTGTGACCTCGGTGGTCCTTCGGACGCCCCCCTCGCAGTCGAGCTGGGAACCGGGCTCGAGACCCAGCTGATCGTAGAGCTCTGGGTGCGTCCGGATGGCGAGCCTTGGGTGAGAGAGATGCTGGAGGTGCTCGACTCGAGGGGCATTCATGCCGCCATCGTCGTGCCCTTGCCCGACGACGGAGCCGTGGCTCAAGCCTCACTCCTGCGAGAGGCTGCCAGCGTAGGGCACGAGATCGTCCTGTCACTTGCTGCGGACGAGGTTCCCAAGGATGCGCAGCTGCCTCTGCGCCCCCTGCGCCGAGCGGTCAAGAGTCTGGGAGGCTCCACGGAGGCAAGGATTCGTGCCGTCATCGCCCCCATGGCCTCGCGGCACAGTGAGCCTCTGCTCGGTCAGGCTGGCTTCCGGACCATTCTCACCAGCAACGGCCCGACAACGGCCACCGCACGCCCTGCCAAGGTCTTCGAGGGTCAGCCGAGGAACGGCGTAGTTCTTCACTCCGGTCCCTACGAGGGCGACTGTGGCACCTCACCGATCGCTCCTGTCTGGACTCCAGCGGCCGCAGATCGTGTCTCGCGGGCTCTCCTCCTCGCGGGCAACGGCGGTGGCACCTCCACCGTCCGAACCTCGCTCTCCAGCACGCGCAGCGAGTCGACGGACGCCGACGTCCTGGCGAGATGGCTGGACGAGGCCATCCTTCCGTCGGGCATCACCATCGTGACTCCCTCCGAGGCCCGAGAAGTGGCGATGCGCTCCTTCCGGCAGGCAGGCTCTGGCCCCACGACCGCACCGGCGCCACGCGCAACCGGGCGAGTCGTCGACACAGCGACGGTCCTCGAGGCTGCGGGCGCCCTCGTCGAGCTGGACACGCTGCCACGCTCGCTACCCGGCGAGCTCACGCCGACGGAAGCCTTCCATGGCCTCGTGTCGTTGTTGGTAGACGAGCTCGAGGGCGAGAGAGTCCGGCTTCGGACACTGCAGGGCCCACGGTCCGAGGCAAGCTCGAGCCTCACAGGCCCGCACGAGGTGCCTCGCTCCACAGTCATCGACCTCGCCAGAGCACTCCATGAAGAGTGGCCGAGTGAAGTACCGTCGGCCCTTCCAATAGACGGACGACTGCTGACGGCGGGAGAGGTCTTGCTCTTGTTCGCCAGCGCCGCGTCCGGCGCTGACCCAGCGGTCACGCGTCCGGTCGTAGCTGTCGATCCCAATGCCCCTGGGCTCGGCTGGGGGTCGGCTGGCGACCCGTAGCCGCGTCAGCTGGGCTGGAACCGAAGGGTTCGCTGCACGGGCTGCTCACGCACCATGCGCTCGAACTTCCACTTGGCTACCTCGCGCGACAAGCAGGCCTCGAACTCACCGTCCTGCGCCTGGAGCCCAGAGGCGGCGGCGTTCTTGACGCGACCGTCCTTGGTGACGGTGAACTTGATCCGCCAGCGACCGCGAAGGTCCGGGACGGTCTTCAGGCGCTGGTCGTAGCAGGCCGTGAGGCGAGGGATCTGCTTGCTCATGTTCTCGCCGACGGACTTCCGGATCGCATCCGGATCGTCGAGGATGTCGCCGCGACGAGACTGCGTCACCTCGCCAACTCCCGTGAGACCGAGGCCGTCATCACCCGAGCGGCGCCCCAGACTTGGGCCGGCTGACGGACCAGCCGGACCCGGAGCCGCCCCCCCCGAAGACCTTGCCGTCGTACCCCCCAGCCCTGGGACGGATGGTGGCTTCGCCACTGCCTTTGGTGCCGCCGCCACCACCTCCCCGGAAGCGGGAGCGGGCCGTGCCGTCGGCCGCGGCTGCTTCACCTCGGCAGCCCCGCCAGCCTCGGGCTCGACGTCTTCTTCGACAGCCTTGTTCGCCACGATGGTCGGCTCTGCCCAGTCATCGAACTCGTCGAAGTCCATCACGACGATCTCGGGGTCAGGGATCATGACCACGACAATGGCCACCGCCCCGAGCCCCAACACGAGGGCGGCGATCAACAGAGCGGGGACGAGCGATCGCAGACCCGCTTGCTTCCGATCGGCCTCGACTTGCTGTGCGATGACCTCGTCGCCCGGGTTGGTCGGTGCCTCTTCTCCTGGGATCTCTGCGAAACAGTTCGGGCAGGTACCGCCATAAATGACGATATCTTCCGACACCGGTTCAGCACAGAAGGGACATTTCTCCACCGTCTCTCCAAGCTCATTCGCCGCAGACGTCGGCACTATAGCAACCCCAGGGCCTAAGCCCCACTCCCGGCCGACTGGACCGGGCATCGGCCTCGGTCACGGCGCCATGGTCTATCGCTGGTCATGGCGGAATGACACCGTAAAGCGTGTCCAGCGTACCCACCGTGACGTTGGACCAGGCGTGAAAGAAGGCCCCCGCCATCACGTCGCCCGTCCTGGCCCTCATCCAGCCGAAGACCAGACTCGGGAAAAAGATGAAGGGATGCCACCACTGAAAAGTCACGATGGAGTGCCCGATCGCAAAGATCACACACGTGATGACGAGCCCCCATCCGACATCGGCCCCCAGCACCCGCCAGCGGGGCGCGAAGACCTCGTCAAGGCGAGTCTGAATGTAGCCCCGGTAGAAAAACTCTTCTGGGATCGCCACGAAGAACAAGTGGTACCCGACCAGCTTCAGCGGCTCACTCGGCCAGGTCCACTGCAGCTCGTGCCCGAAGACGAGCGTGTGCCACAGGTGGTACCCCACAACGAACGGCACGAAGATCACGCAGATGGCGACCGCATTCAGACGCACGGCCTCGGTCCACAGAGGACGGTCCCCCAGAGCGGGCAGTGCGAGCGGGTAGTCCCAGCTGTCGACCCCCCTCCAGCTGCAAAGCCAGACGGGTGCGTACATGAAGAGGACCGGCACGGCTACACGCACCCACTCCGGCAGACCAGCCAGGGCCTCCACGGTCAACACGAGCCGAATCAAGAGCAGCGTCACGATCCACAGAGCGAAGATCTCGAGCGCGACGCTCTTCTGGGCTTCTGTCACGGGACCCGCCGCAGGCCCAACTCGCCAACCTTAAGCGCATCGAGCTCGGAGGAACCCCACACGCGAATGGCCTCGGCGACGGTGCTCGCTGGAGCCGCATCGCCCATCCCGAGAGGCAGTGCTGCAGCACCAGGGCAGCCGGTCTTGGCCTCGAGCCTCTCGAGGAGTGTGTCGAGTGCCTCACCAGGGCGCACGAGGTGCAGCAGGACTCGACCATCGGATGTTGCGGCCCCCGGGAAGCGCCTAGCCAGCTCCGGCATCGCGAGAGCCGCTACGCCGTGCCGCTCAGAGAGCGCGAAGGCCTCGGGCATCGTCGGCATCGAGGCCTCTCGCAGCAGCAGCAGCGGCTCCTCGTCGCCCGCCCGACCCACCGCAGCGCGGGCTGCTGCAACCGCCGAGGGGCGGTCTGCGCGAGCCAGGACGGAGCGACAGCCTGCTCCCTGCGGTCCGAGACCCCGCTGACCGACGTAACGACCCACCACGCCCGCCTCGGCCATCACCTCGGCGAGGTCCGTGTCTTCGAGAGCCTCTGCTCGGGGAAGCAGGACCTTCACCTCATCCTCGCTGGGAGCGCGCAGCAGTGGCGCATCCATCGAGGCACCAGCCGCTCCTGCCCGATACAGCGCTGCACCGACAGCGAGCAGCCCATAGCCAGGCTCCGGCGGGACCCAGAGCCGGCGAACGTCTTCCAGCGCTGCGACCGAGGCCACGAGCCTCGGGTTGTCGAACACAGCCCCCACCAGCGCAACGGTGCCAGGTGAGCCGGCGACATGGTGGGCGACCCAGGTGACGATCGCCCGCTCTAGGTTCGACAGCACCGAGGCTGCGGCATCCGCAGGAGCGGCTGCCGAGAGAGCCCGGTAGACCCGATCCTGCCGACGGGCTGGCCAGGGATAGCCACGGCGCGAGAGGCGGGGCCCCTCGGCATGAAGCTGCTCGTGAAGCAGTGTCATCAGTGAGGCCGTTGGCTTGCCTCGCGCGGCCAGCGCCCACAGTCGATGGTGCTCGGTGGCCCACTTGAGACCGATCGCGGCGCTACAGCGCTGCAGGTGAACGTGCAGAGCACTGAAGCCGCGCTGCTCCCAGACCCTGTCGAGCTGTCCGGCCTGCCCTCGATGCACCGCAGCGGCCTTCCCATCGCCCATGGGGTGCAGCGAGAAGACCGTCACCGGATCGTCTTTCTGGGTCCTGTAGGCGCCATGGGCGAGCGCAGCGTGAATGTCGACGAGCACCACGCGGCCTGGCGACAAACCTCGCTCGGCGAAGCGCTCCTCCAGGTACTCGGCCGTGCGATCCGCATCGAGAGCTCCGAAGCCCGTCTGCTGAAGCATCGCCTGGTAGAACACACCCGCGTCGAGTGCAGGTGAGAAGGGATTCTTCACGGCCTGATGCAGCCGAGGATCTCGGCGAAGGGCGAGCGGCGGCGTGAATCGACCCGCCACGGCTACGCGGTCTACGTCGCCTGGTCCGATGCCGCCGATCCGCAAGACCTCCTCGATCGCATCCCACGGAAATGCTCGGGAGCGGGGGGTGCGATCGAGCCGAGCCTGGTGCGCGACAGCCACGAGCTGGTCGTCCCTCACCAGTGCGGCGCCCGCATCGAGCCCGTCGGCCACGCCGAGGATGTACATCCTTTGTCCTCCCGAATGGCACGCCAGACTGCGCGTCCCCTGAGTCACGGGTCTCTAGACCATCAGACCTTATCGATTCAGCGGGCCCCCCGTCCACGGGTAGTGCACCGAGGGTCGAATCCATGCATACTGAACAACCCACCCCCGTGCCCTCCGTGCGCCTCCTTTCCGCCATCCTGGCCCTCTCCATGGCTGCATGCGCTCATCGCGCCCCTCGACCGCCTGGTCCACTCGCACCACTCGGCCGCGATGCGCGACTGCGCCCCGATCCGCCCGCCCCAACGGTCGAGCAGCCTCCGCCTGCACGCAAGCTCCCCCCACGCCGGCAGCGTGGTCTGGGAGACGAGGTGGCGAGGGCCGCGTCGTACTACCTGAAGAACGAGACGACGGGCTTTCGGAATGACTGCAGCGGGTTCGTCTGTGCCTCACTCGACCGCGCCGGGCTCCAGCTGACCGGCAGCACTCGCTCGATGTGGGACCGAGCGAAGGCCGAGGGAGCGACTCATCGGCGCAAGCTACCCGAGCCGGGTGACCTCGCGTTCTTCGACAACACGTACGACCGCAACAAGAACGGCCGGTTCGACGACCCGCTCTCCCACATCGCGGTCGTGGTCGACGTGGAGCCCGATGGTACGATCCACATGGCCCACGACGGCACGGGCCGTGGACGGTCGACACTGACCATGAACCTCCACCAGCCAGACCTCCGGGCGACGGAGGACGGCAAGGTCCTCAACGACTGGCTGAGGCGTAAGCGACCGGGAGACCCGCCCTCTGCTCGCTACCTTGCGGGCGAGCTCTGGAGGGGCTTTGCCTCACCGGATGACATGGGCCTCCGCTAGGACGGCTGCACCTCGGCTCCGGCGCGCGCCTCGAGCGACGCCCGTACACGCGCCGCCACATCGCGGAACGCGTCCGCGGTCGCATCGTCGCCGAGGGCGATCGGTAGTCCGCTGTCGCCACCCTTCCGAATCGTGGTCTGCAGCGGGATCTGACCGAGCAGCTCGGTCTCGAAGCGCGCCGCGGTCCGTGCTCCCCCTCCCTCTCCGAACACGTGGTCACGCGTTCCGTCGGGCAGCTCGTAGTACGCCATGTTCTCGACCAGTCCGAGCAGCGGGACCTCGAGCTTCCGGAACATCGTGATCCCCCGTACCGCATCTCCCAGGGCGACCTCCTGCGGAGTCGTCACGATGACGGCTCCCGAGAGGTCGACCGCCTGGATCAGCGTGAGCTGTGCATCGCCAGTGCCGGGGGGAAGATCGATGAGGAGCACGTCGAGCCCGTCCCAGCGCGCGTCCTGCAGGAACTGCCGAACGGCCCCCATCACCATCGGGCCTCGCCAGATCATGGCCTCCTCGGCATCGACCAGCATGCCCATCGAGAGACACCGCACCCCGTACGACATCACGGGCAGGATCTTCTTCTGCTCGCGGTCGAGCATGGGACGCGACTGGACATTCATCATCATGGGGACGCTTGGCCCGTAGATGTCGGCATCGAGGATGCCGACCGACCAGCCCGAGCGCTGCAGCGCGACAGCAAGATTCGTAGCCACCGTGGACTTGCCGACGCCACCCTTGCCAGAGGCGACCGCCACGATGTGGGTGACCCCCGGGATCTTCTTCTTCTGGATGGGCCCGCCGTGGGGTGCCATGCCGGGCCCCGTCATTCCCGGAACGGGATCGGCCTTACGCCCCGGAGGCGCCTGCGGCGACTGCGGCGCTGGACGCTCCGGCACGGAGCCCGCGTGCACCGTGTGCAGCTTGCCCTCGAAGCCCATGCCCTTGAGGTTGGCCTCGAGCGCCGCCGCGATGCCCTTTCGATCGTGAGGAGCATGCCCCCCATCGAACACAAGTGCACACTGCAGATCACCACTCGGGCGAAGCTTCACGTCTTGAACCATCCCAGCAAGCTGGATGCTCCGGCCCGTGACGGGATCACGCACCCGACTCGCAGCCGCCTTGAGCATCGCCATCGGCTCCATGGTCTTTCTCCCTGCTGTGTCCGGTCACGCTGCGTATCCTGGCCAGCTGACCGAGTGCATGCGTTGTCACGTTCGGCTCGCGTGGGCTACGGTGCTGCAGTCCCGAGGAGACCATGCCCGCGTTCGTGCTGTGGCTCATGACGGTGCCCGATGCGCTCGCGGCGTTCCCAGCTACGGTGCAGCCGTCGGGAATGGCGGAGCAAGCTGGCGAGGTCGTCATCGACCCCGAGCTTCTCGGAGCGGCGTGGGAAGATCTCGTGAGAGAGCTCGGCACAGCCGTCGCGAACCAGCCCATCACCCCTGCCGCGAGTCTCGGGCTCTACGGCTGGGAGGTCGGCGTCGCGAGTCAGTTTTTGTTCATCCGAGCAAAGGACCGACAGGGCGAGCTCAGCCCCTGGGACCGTGCCTGGGCTGACGAAGATCCTCCGGAGTACTTGGTGGTCCCCACCATCGGCGTGCGCAAGGGACTCCCCTTGTCCACCGAAGCCGGCTTCAACGTCGGCTGGATCTCCGGAAGCTCCACCGGAATCGTCTCCGGCTATGGACGACTCGCGATCTTGGAGGCCTACCGGCCTGCCCCCGACCTCTCCGTGCAGGTTGGCTATAGCGGCTACATCGGCAACGAAGAGGTCGAGCTCGGTGTACTCGACCTCGGCATCACTTTGGGTACGACAGCGCTCACGGGCGTCATTCCAGGAGTGAACTCGGCCGCCGTGTCGCCCTGGATCAACTTCAGCACTCTCCGGGTGAGTGCCTCCCCGCGCGGCATCGACGAAGACACGCTCGCGGAAATCGGCGTCGTGCCCTACAAGCGCGGCACCGAGGAGGGCCTCAAAGCTCCTCTCGTCGTTCCCCGATTCGGGGCCGGCCTGCAGGTGGCGGCTCGAAATGTCCACCTGCGCACGGTCATCACCTGGGCGCCGACGACGATCCCGACCGCTACCGCGGGCATGGGCTTTACCTTCTGATCCTCTTCCTCCCGGCGCTCGCTGCGCTCGCCGAGACTCCGACCGTCACGGTCCACGCCGTCGTCTCGAGCGATCTGCGCTCCGTCTCGGGCACCCTGACGCACACCGGCCTGGACAACGCAGACTGGGTAGATCCACTCGAGTACCTCCCGGACGCGCCCAACGATCTCCAGCTGTTCAGGACCTTCCCCGGTCGCCCCAACAAGGGCGAGGTGCGCTGGGAAGCCACCGAAGACGGCCTGTCCTTCGTCAGCGACCTGCCGAAGCGGTACGGCGCCATCGGCTGGACTGCACACGGCCTGATGGCCAGCGGCGGCTGGACTCCACAGCCCATGATCGACGGCAAGCTTCCAGTGGTCTCCTGGACCGTCACGGTCGCGCTCCCCGGAGAGGCTGTTGGAGCACTTGGTGGCTCGACCGGCACGGGGCTGCTGACGTGGAGCGGGGAGGCCGAGCGGGCTCCTCTGGCCGTTCTTCCCCGGGGCCAGGTCACGTCGCTGCGTGGCGATGACTGGGCACTAAGCCTGGTTCATCGACGCCGACATCGAACCCTGCAGCGGGAGCTCACCACACAGCTGGATCGCTACGTACCCACCGGCAGCAACCTCACCGGCGCAGCCGTCGTCGCCCCCCTCCGCCGGCGACTGGCACGTCCGAGTCCAGAGCTGGCCTACATCAGCGACCGCGCCTTTCGGCTCACGGGCCTGCAGCGCTTCCATCGCGTCGCCGTGACGCGGGGCGTTGGCTCCTCGCTGCTGCCACTCTCCGATCCCTACCTGCGAGAGGTGGCCGGCGCGGGCCTCTCCCTCGCACACGCCGAGCGGCTGCGCGGCGACGATGCCGAGCGGCTGCTCCAGCGCTTCCAGTGGCTTCCCTTGGTGAACAGCCTGCTGTCGAGCAGAAGGATGCCCTTCTACGGAGATGTGCTCGAGCTCACGCATCCCGCCGACCCGGTCATGGATGACCTCATCGAGGCTCTGGCTCCCACCACGGCCGGGACTGTAGTCGCTGCCCAGCTCGACGACACCTTTGGAGAGGGTACCGCGGCGAAGCTCGGTCGTGCCCTAGCCGAGGGACAGCAGCTCTCAATCGCCGCGCCAGCCGCAGGACTGGCGCCGAGCTGGCTGGGGCGTTGGCAACACCCCTACCCTCGTCAGGACTACCGCCTCGATGTCACGGATGAGGCCGTACACCTGACCCGCGACGCCCCGCCAGGCTCGCCCGACGAGACGCTGACCGTGCGCATCGATGGCATCGATCACGTTCGCACCGGACCTCCCGGAAGCTGGACCATCCCCCTGGAGAGTCCGGCACGACAGGTCGTGGTCGACCCGCTCGGCCACGTCAAGCAGACCTCTCGCGTCGATGACGCCTACCCCCGCCGCTACCAAGTCACGGCCTCCGCCGGCATCTCGAGTGTGAATCTCACACGGCTCCAGCTCAGCGGCGCCGCGCTGACGACGCTGCGAAGGCGCTGGGACACCCGCAACCTCTGGACAGGGCAGCTCGCCACGAACAGAACGACCCTGGTGCGCGCATCTGCCGGCTACCGTCGAAAGCTCGGTGAACTCCTCGATGGCTGGACACGCCCCCTCCGCATTGGAGGCAGTGTCGGCGTCTCGGTGTGGAGCCCATGGTACGCCGATGTCGACATCACTCAGCCTGGCGTCGACACCTCGGCCTTCGTCACCTGGGACGACCGAGTGTCCGGCGACTTTCCACTGCGCGGCAAGCGGGCCTCTCTCTACGGCGAGCTGGGGGTCGTTCCGGCGTCCGGAGCAACATGGCAGCGTGGTGGCGTCGCGGTGAGTGGCTTGCTCCCACTGCACCCTCGCCATGCCGTGGCAGCACGATCCCGCGCCGATCTTGCCCGCTCTGATGTTCCGCATCGCTTGCTGCCCGTCGGCAACCCTGGGGTGATGGTGTCGGTGCCAGCCCTGCCTGCATGCGCAGTGGGACAGCGCTTCACCGAGGCAGAACCTTGCTCGCGCCTCGCAGATCGCCGCGCCATCGCCACGCTCGAGTACCGAGCGGCCATCATCCGAAATGCCTCGGTTCCCCTCGGCCTGGCCTGGGGAAGCGAGCTACAGCTTGCACTGGGCACCGAGGCACTCGTGGCTCGACTGGACGACGGGGACTCAGCCTGGGCAACCGGCCTCACCGTGGGCGTCACAGGCATAGGAGACATCCTCGGTGCCGAGCCAACGCAGCTCGGCGTCACCGCTGGGTGGCCGGTCGCATGGTCCGGACTCGAGGAGGTCTCCCGAACGACCGTGCCGGACCTCTACGTGCGCTGGGCCCAGAGGTTCTGACTCAGCGCCCCGACCACTGGAGCACGAGGCTGGCGAGGACCTGCTTCGGGTTGCCATCATCGCGCTCACGAGAGCCGTCCCATCGGATGACCCTGCTGCCCCGCAAGATCCACACCGTGGAGCCCTCCAGAGCGAACAGCTGACCACTCGTGTCACTTGGCGCCCGCCCCGTGACGGCCTTGCAGACCTCGGCGACATCCGCGTCCTGTGCGGGGAGCAGACCACGGGCCTCCTCGATGCAGGTGCCCGTCTGTTGAGGGTGTCGATGCAGTGCGAGCACCTCACAGAGAGGCTCTCCCCAGCCGACCGCGAGGACCTTGCTGTTGGCACGCCGCAGATCAGGCCAACCCCAGATCGAGAAGCGAACGCGATTCGGCAGAGCGAGAACAGCCGTCTCTCCCGCCGTGTGGAGGACATCGTGCAGCGGCGCGAGCTTCTCGACCGGCTGGGGAAGCTCCTCCCGCTTGTCGAAGTGGACCGTGCCACCCAGCTCCCAGACGGCGCGCTTCCAGCCGCCAGCAGGTGGTCCATCGCCCTCGTCACCCTCCGTGTCGGGGCCACTTGACGATTCATCCTGACTCGCACTGACCGAGAAGCTGTTCGCCGTGCGCCCGAGAGAGCCAAAACGTCCACTGGGCTTCTGTGGTGCGGCGTCATCCGCGCTGGCTGCCGCTGGCGGCGCGAGCTGTGCAGGCGGAGGCTCGACGACATCGTCGTCCCCTGCCATCACGAGCTCCATGCCGGCCTGGATCCACCGTCCCAGCTCATGGGCGAGCACCTGCTCGACAGCGAGGATCGCAAACGACGCCTCCGCAGGCAGCGCGACGATAGGACAGCCGTCGATGTAGCCGGCGGCCGTGCGGTAGCGCACCGCTCCGGAGCCGAGAGCACTGAACGCAGCGGCGTAGGCCACGGGAGCCCACCCTGGTATCCGGCGGGTGAAGGCGTGCTCCAGCCGCAGAGCCGCAGAGCCAGCGATCCCTCCATCCCCGACGACGACGACGGCCGAAGCATCCGCCGCTCGAGCAGCATGGACGACATCCTCGGCCGCAACCTCACGAGTCGCCCCGACCCTGAAGCCGGCATTGCCTAGGATCGCACTCACGCGGTCTGCGACACCTGCTTCATCCGCCACCGCCAGCACTGCCACCGAGCCGCTCATCCATCCTCCGCCCTTCGGGGGAACGGAGGATAGCGCAGGTCGACCATTCCGTGCGCTGCCAGGCGCCGTCGCTCACCAGCAAGCACCTGCGCCCGCTCCGCAGGCGCAAGCCAGTTCAGAGACCGGGTGAGTCGTGCGACGGGTCCGGGGCCCCGGCGATCCTCGGGCGTGTTGACGTTCAGGAGGGCCTCCGCGGGCAGCTCGACCTGGCGCAGCTCGGAGACAACTCGACGCGCACTCTCCCCTGCTTCGGCCGCCGCCAACACCCGTCCCGACCACGCGGCTGGGAGCACGGCGACGAGGGGGTGAAGGTGCCCACCGACCGTCGCCACACAAGGGCCAGGACGCAGCAGCTCGAGGTGCTCCGGCCTGATGTGAGGAACATCACAAGGCAGAATCATCGCCAGTGAAGTTCGGCAGGCCTCCAGTGCGGCAGCTACGCCGAACAGCGGGTGAGTTCCCGGATGCGCAGGCTCGTAGACGACCTCCTGTCCGGGCCACGGAAGGTCGTCCTCCTCCCGTCGGACAAGCACGACACGCTCGCAGCAGGCCTGAAGAGTCTCCGCCACGACCACTGCGAGCGGGCGACCGTCCCACGCCAGACGCGCCTTGTCGACCCCCATGCGGCTGCCGACCCCACCTGCGAGCACGAAGCCATCGACACGCGCTGCGCCCAACCCTAGCCTCTCAGCTCCGCCGAATCCGGAGCTTCTGACCGGGGTGGATCACACTGCTCTTCAGGCCATTCCAGGACATCAGCTCTCGGACCGAGCAGCCATTGGCCGTCGCAATCCGACCGAGACTGTCCCCGCTGCGCACCTCGTAGGTCCGCCAGCTCGTGCTGCTGGAGCTGCTCCCGCCCTTCACCGTGA
>PKDJ01000125.1 GCA_002862545.1 Pseudomonadota bacterium | reverse complement strand
ACGCCGCTCCCGACCCCTGTGCGGGGCGGTACGCGCTGGCGCTCTACGTCGTCGTGGGGGCAACCGTTGGCGGTGGAGTCGGGGCTACCGGGCTCTGGGGGCCAGCCTGGTCCGTCGCTGCGGCGTCGGTGTGGGCAGGCCTGCTGGTCTCGGGCAAGCTTGCGGCGATGGCGATCGAATCGGGGGCCCCGGGGTGGTTCGGGATGTTCCTCGCGGCTAGCGGGATGTTCCTGGTCGGTCAGGTTGGGGGCCGCCTGCCTGGGCTGCCGGCGAACCTGATGCAGGGCGGTGCGGCCATGCTCTTCCTGTTCGTGGCGATCGCCTTTCCCGTCAATCTGCACCTGCTCGCAGGCGCGGGCGATGGCTTGGCCGTCCTCGTGGACGGCTTGGTGCTGCTTGGAGCAGTCGCGCTGGGCTGCTTGGTGGCCGTCATCAGCGGTGAGCGGCCACCGATCCTTGCGCTGTTGCTCGGCAACGCACTGGCTTGGGGAGCAGCGTGGCCCAAGCTGGGCCAGGACGCCCACGAATCTTGGCCTGTGTCAGGGAAGGGCGGTCGTCCGGTCGTGCTGATCGCCATCGAGGGCTTCCGGGCGGATCGAATGCCCGCGATGGGGCATCACAACAACACGACGCCGAACATCGATGCCTTCGCGGCGCGCGGGTTGTTCTACCGGCAGGCGATGGCCACTGCGCCCTGGAACGTTCCGGCCATCGCCACACTGTTGACGGGGCGGCATCCAGAAAACCACGGTGCTGGACTCAACGACGGACGCTCAAATCACAACGGGCCCCTACGAACAGACGTAGACACCCTCGCGACGCGTCTCGCGGGCGATGGCTACGCGACGATGGCGGTCAGCGGGGATCCGTGGCTGCAGAACTACTGGTTTGATCGGGGCTTTGGTCGCTGGGATGGAGTGCCGCCCGAGGGGCCGCTGCCCCTGCTGGTGCATCCCTGGGTGATGCTCACCGGCGACCCTCTCCTCTGGAGCCTCCGCCGCAGCGCAGACGAGGTCACGGAGGCTGCGCTGGAGTCCGTGCGACAGCAGAAGAGCGGCGGCTGGTTCCTGTTCGTCCACTACATGGATGCAGTCCCGCCGCTGTCCTTCACGGAGGAGGACGCCCGCGGCATCGGCGGGGTGCGTACTCATCCCGCGGACAGCTACGACGCGGCCCTGCATAGGGTGGATCGCGCGGTCGGCAAGCTCCTGCGCGCCCTCCCCGAAGGAGCGGTCGTTGCCATTGTGGGCACGCACGGGGCAGAGCTTCAGGAGAAGCGGCCGCGGGCATCCATGATGCCTGTGCGCGCTCTGTCGGGGCACGGCCTTCACCAGGAACTGGTCCATGTGCCTGTGATCTTCGGCGGGCTGGGTCGCGACTTCACCGACCAGCCCGTGTCGACCATCGATGTCGCGCCGACTCTCTTGCGGGCTGCTGGCGCTAGTGCACTCGAGGGCGCTGACGGTCGCTCGTTGCCGCGTGAGGGGGTCCACACGCTGCACGCGAGCACCATTCGGTGGGGGCGCGAGCAACAGGCTGTTCGTCGCGGGCCCCACAAGCTGATCGTGGCCGCCGACGGCACCTGGAGGCTGTTCGATCTGTCGACCGACCCAAAGGAGGCGCTGCCGATACGGCCCGGTGATCCCCAGGCCGATCAACTCAAGCGGTCCCTCGGAGCAGAGCTCGGCCTGCCCGGTCGTGGGGCGCGCTGGGACAACCGAGAGTCCGCATCGCGTAGGCTGGGGGCGTGGCTCATGCGGATGCAGAACACGCGGCGTTGAGGAGATGACATGGCGCGCGGACGAGATCGCCATCAGGCACACCAACAGGCGCTCGCAGGACTAGGCAGGGTGCTCTCTCGGCGAGCGGGTAGCTCATGTGAGCTATGCGGCGAGGGTGCGGGACTTAGGCCGTTCGAGGTCGAGGGCGGCCCGTCCGAGCCAGACCCGGAGTGGGCAGTCCTCGCCTGCGAACGGTGTCGGGAGGCCATGGGTCCAAAGGGAAGGTGGTCTGCAGGTGAGCTGCGCTTCCTCGAGACGGCTGTCTGGAGTGATGTCGTGCCCGCACAGCTGGCGGCGGTGCGACTCGCTCGACGGGTCGCAGAGGCCGGCGAGGGCTGGGCGCGAGACGCTCTGGACGGCCTCTACCTGGACCCCTCCGTGGAGGTGCTGCTGTGAACGAGGATCTTCTTGCCCAGCTCATTCCTGGACTGGTCGTCGAGATGCTGTTCTCCGGACTGGGTCTCATTGTAGGCGTCGTGGCTGCGTTGCTCCTGATCCAATCCCGACGGGTACCGGCCATCGTCACGGCTATCGGTGCCGGTGCGCCCGCCCTCGGCCCGGTGGTCGTGGCGCTCCTCTACGTGGGTGGGGATGACCCGCTCGCGGGAGCGGTGACAACGGCTGGCGCTGCATTCGTCGGAGGCCTCTCGACGGTCGGCATCGTCGGCGTCATGGGGCTCCTGATCGCCTTCGCCGGCGCTCGACGCGCTCCGCGGCGGTGGCGGCTTTTTGGGCTTGGGTTGGTGGGCGCGATCGGCGTTGCCGCACTGGTGGTCATGGCTGGTATTGCTGTGGAGAACACGATCTTTGGCAACGTCCGAGCCGTAGTCTACCTGGCCCTCGGACTCCTGCTGGCGATTGGGATGCTCGGCGGCGGTGAGGATGCCGGCTTCGAGGTCAGCAGCGGGGCTGCACTGACCCTGCCGCTCCTCGTCGCCGCGGGTGAGGCTGCGGAGCGGGGCATGGTGCACCTGATCCTGCTCCAGCGACTCCCCGAGGTCCCAGCAGACCAGCGGGAGGAGATGGTCCGACGCTTCCTCGAGGCCTTCGCTCCGGAGCTTCTCTGGGGGTCTGGTGCGCTGCTGGTTGCCTCCAGTGTCGCCTTCCTGACTGTGCTTCTACGAGCAGAGAGTGGTCGGGCGCGTGTGGTCGGCTGCATCGCTAGTGCAGCGTGGATCAGTGTGGGCTTCTTCATCCTCTATGGACCCGGTCTCGGTGAGAACGCCTTGATTGAGGTCGTGGGGGCGATGTCACCGTAGAGGGCAGCCGTCCGTCGGTTAGGGGGCCGGACCAGGAGGTCTTGTGCCCAACGCGTACATCTCTGGAACCGGCTTCTACGTCCCCCCTCGGGTGGTCACGAACGACGATCTCGTCAACGACTACGGCGTCGAGACGAGCCACGAATGGATCGTGAAGCGGACGGGAATCGAGTCTCGTCGCTTCGCTGACGAGGGTGTCTGTTCCGCCGATCTTGCTGTGCCGGCTGCTCAGGCCGCTCTCGAGCAAGCAGGGCTCGACAAGTCGGCTCTCGACATGATCATCTTCTGCACGCTGTCGCCGAAGCACGCCTTTCCCGGCGATGGCGTGTACTTCCAAGAAAAGTTTGGCCTGTGCGAGGAGGGGCAGCGCTTCATTCCAGCGCTCGACGTCCGCAACCAGTGCTCGGGCTTCCTCTACGGGTTGTCCGTGGCGACGTCGATGGTCAAGTCGGGTGCGCTGAAGCATGTGCTCGTGATCGGTGCCGAGATCCACTCGGCCGCACTCGACCTGTCGACGCGCGGGCGCACGGTCTCGTCCCTGTTCGGCGATGGTGCAGGTGCCGTCGTCGTCTCGGCCACCGAGGAGGACCGAGGCGTGCGCTGCTGGCACCTCGGTGCAGACGGTCGCTACGCCGACAAGCTGTGCCAGAAGGTCTGGGACATGTCGAAGCGCCCGTTCCTCCCTCTGAACGAGGAGGGCGTGGGGCAGTCCGATCCTGAGCTGATGTTCGCCCACATGGAGGGGCGTCTCGTCTTCAAGAACGCTGTCGAGCGCATGATCCAGGTGCTGATGATGGCGATGTGGGACCAGGGGATCACCAGCGTCAGCGAGATCGATCTGTTCTGCTTCCACCAAGCCAACATGCGCATCAACCAGATGGTCGCGAACATGCTCGAGATCCCGGAGGACAAGCTGGTCCACAACATCCAGCGCTACGGGAACACGACCGCCGGCACGATCCCGATCCTGCTGGCCGAGGCGACGAGGAGCGGCAAGCTCAAGCCGGGCATGAAGGTCGCCTGCATTGCCTTTGGCAGCGGCTTCACCTGGGGTGCGGCGATCATCGACTGGTGAGCATCGGGGCAGGCTCCCACCGAGCGATGCCAGGTCTCGTGGGTGCCTCCAGCAGCTGAACCGGACCGAGTGGGCCCCGATCGGGTCGCCAGTGGCGCGCCGCGTGGTCGAGGTCATCACCATCGAGGCCGAGCCAGGGCAGCACTACACGCCAGACATCGCGCGCAGACCACCCTGCTGTCCTGAGGTCGGCGATGGAGGTGCTGGCGTGACGCTTGGCGAGCTTCGTCCCGTCGGGTCCCAGCACCAGAGGGGCATGGAGCCATGTCGGTGGCGTGGCGCCGAGCGTCTGCCACAGGACCGTCTGTACGGCGGCGTAGTCGAGGAGGTCGGCGCCCCTCACCACCTCCGAGACCCCGTCCGCGATGTCGTCCGCCACCACCGCGAGGTTGTAGGCAAACACCTTGTCTCGACGCCTCAGGACCGGATCCCCGAACCGGCGGAGGTCGACCGTGCGCTGCCCCCACCGCCGATCGGTGTAGGAGATGGAGGCGTCGGGTAGTCGAAACCGGACGACTCCCTCGGTGTGACCCGCAGCTCGGCAGGTGCCTGTGTAGGTACCGCCCGAGTCCCGGATCATCTTCCGGGTGCAGGTGCAGCGGTAGGTCTGCTCCGACAGGCGCTCGAGCCAGGGTAGATAGTCTCGGTCTCGCTGAGGCGCGACCTCGTGGTCCCAAGACAGGCCAAGCCACTCGAGGTCACGCCTCTGCCCGTCCTCGACCTCCCGGCGCGCACGTCCTCTGTCCACGTCTTCGACTCGAAGCACGAGCTCCCCACCCGCGCTGCGGACGGAGAGCCATGCGGCGGCGAAGGCGGTGATGTTGCCGAGGTGGAGCTCGCCGGAGGGCGTCGGTGCCAGACGGCCAAGTGGCTTCATCAGTAGTCGAAGCTCCACTGCCCGCCAGCCACGAGGATGCGGCCGCCCACGGGAATTCTATCGGACGCGACCGGATAGCCGGCGCGAGGGGCAGCGCTCGTCCGCGGGAGGCTGGACGTGGCGAGGACGTGCACCTGACCGAACACGTCGAGTCGCATGGCGCCATCCGTGAGACCGAGAGGATCCCAGGTCTCCATGCCCATGCCGGCCGTCATCATGACCCTCGCGCTGTCGAGCAGGGCCGTGCTGGGGCCCTGGCTAACGAGAGGGCTCGGCTCGAGTCCAAGGCCAGCACGACCGGCGAGGCGGAGGTACCGAAAGCGCCTTCCTGCATCCCACTCTGGCGACCACACCTCCGTGCCACAGCGCAGCGACCAGACAGAGCGCAGCTCGGCGCGCACGGGATTGCCGTCACGCCAGGTGTCCACGTCGACGAGTGGGCTGATCACCATGGCGTCGGCAGCTCGCGCCACTGACAGCTCGAACTGCCGCCAGTCCGTGAAGCGGGTGTCGGCCACGAGGAGCAGTCGATCGGACCACTCCCAGGATGCTCCGAGCTGCAGGCGTGGCGGAACATAGTGGTCGAAGAGGACCAGCTCCGACGTGGCGACCACGGCGGCGACATACGGGTCGAGCTCTCCGACGCCCTCGAGGCCGAGATTTGCCTGGATGTCGGCCCTGACGACCAGAGGCAGGCCAACCGGGGCGTGGTAGCCGGCCCCGAGGCGTAGGCCGCGCAGCGCGGACGACCACTCGCCGAGGTCGAGCTGCAGCCCCACGACCGGCGCGAGCGCGGGCTTCACGTCAAGGTCGACGGTGTGGAAGTCCACCACGAGGTCATCCTGACTACTGCCCGTCGTGTCTGGAGGAGCAGCTCTCGCCTCCACGGTGGCCACCACGTCGACATCGACCTTGGCGAGCAGATCGACGGCGACGCCTAGCTGCAGACCGGGGGCGATCTCTCCACCGAAGCCGGCCGTCAGCACAAAGCGGTTGAGTCGATTTTCCCAGAGCGGGTAGGTCGGCAGAGCGGGCTCGAAGGTCCGGAAGCGGATCAGGGTCGAGGTCGGAACGTAGGCGACGGCTCCAATGCCGAATCGGGAGCCAATCTGGCGGGCAAGTGCGAGCTGGAGGCCGACTGCAGGGGGCATCTCGGGCTGCCAGTCCAGGGGCGGGTCGTCCGACGTCAGCAGCCCATCGCGATCGGTGTCCCACCAGACTGGTGGGGACGGTTCGAATCGCGCGGCTGCACCGCTGAGGCCAAGCGACGCCTGCGGGCGCTCGACTCCGGCAAGTCCCGCCGGATTGGTGTAGGTCGCGGTGCCATCTGCCACGACGGCAGCGCCAGCGCCCGCGAGTGCCGACCAGCGTGCCCCAAGGCCGAACACCTCGGGCACCGCTGCAGAGGCGGGTCCTGCAATCAGGGTCAGCGACAGCACGAGCGTCGAGACCTTGGTGACGCTGGCACGACGGATCAGGAGTACCCGAGCTCAGGGACGGGAAGCTGCGCGCGCCGCTTGAGCCCTGTGATCAAGGCGTTGGCATCGGCATTCGGAAGGGCTTGTGCCAGGCAGGCTGCGGCGCCGGAGAGGTAGGCGGTCGCCATGCCCGAGCCCCGATAGCGCCCCGGGCTGCCGTCGGTGAGCAGGCCGTAGCCGTGGGAGAGGAACTTGTCCGACAGCACGCCCCACTCTTTTCGCGGAAAGCGCTTCGGGCTGAAGAAGAAGAACTTCTCGAGCGGACAGTCTGGATGTGCGGCCACGCCAACGGTCTCGGGAAGGTCCGCGGGGTAGGCCCGCTCACCCTTCGGATGGGCTGCCGCGAGGACGACTGAGCCCTTCTCGACGGCGGCCGCACAGCACTCCCGAAGGAGCAGTGCCTTGCCCATGTTGGGGGTGCCGAGCGAGAGGTTGATGACCGTGCAGCCGTTGCTGGCCGCCATCTCGATGCCTGCAGCCATGAGCTCGGCGCTAGTGCGGAGTCGCTCTCCCATGATCTTAATGACGACGAACTCCGCGTCAGGGGCGACGCGGTGTACGGCGGCGGCAATCTCGGTCCCGTGACCGTTCTGGTCGGAGAAGTCAGGCGCCACGAGAGCATGGTTGGTGGCACCGAGCTGGATGGACCAGCCCTCGACCTTCACGCCCTCGAGACGAGGATCGCTGACATCGACGCCGGAGTCGATAATCGCGACCTTGACGCCTGCTCCGGTGTACTCGACCCCTCGATACCGCACGCGGCCCCCGACTGCGAGAGTGGACTGTACGAGGCGGGCGGTGTCCCGTCAATGGAACTCAGGGCAGGGTTGCCACCGGGCCTCAGCCGGCTATGGCCCAACAAACGACCGTCCAGGGGAGGTGGGGGACGACGTCAGGCGACCGAATCGCGAGTGACCTGCGCGCCCTGTCCGTCGTCGGTCCCCGGCACGCGGGCTCGGAGGGCGAGCGGCGCATGCTCCACGAGGTTCGTGAGCGCTTGCCCGAGGGCACACGCTCACGGATCGAGGGCTTTGTTGCCTTCATGTCCCCGCATCTGATCATCGGCGTCCATGCACTGCTGCTCCTGGCAGCGGGTGTTGCAGGGTTCGAGTGGCCGCTGGCGGCGCTCTTCGTCTGTCTCATTGGCACCATCAGCCTGGTCGCGGAGGGGACGGGCCGCTTCAGCGTCCTCCGCTGGGTCCTCCCGAAGGGTCCTTCCTACAACTTGGTCGTGCACGAGGGGGTGGAGGCACCACGGGGGTCGGTCGTCGTGGCCGCACCGCTGGACGCCCCGCGCTGGAAGCCGAGTCGGCCCCAGTGGATGGCACGCCCCCTCCGAAGTGTCGTGGGAGCAGCCATCGTCGTCACGGCCATCCTGGCGCTCCGAGCACTGGCGGAGCCCTGGGGGCGCCCCACGCAGACGATCTACGTGGCATCGCTCTTGGTGTTCGGTGTCACCGTCCTGCTCGGCGCCTTGATGCAGCGTGGGCCTGGCGCCGACGAGGATGCCTCTGGCTGCGCTGCTGCGCTGGAGCTGCACCGACGCTTTGCAGCAGAGCCGCTGGAGGGGCTCGACCTCTGGGTCGTGTTCACAGGGTGCGCTCACGCCTATCAGAACGGCATGCATGCCTTTCTCGCGATGCACCGGAAGCGATTTCGGGGTCCAGCGCTGGTGGTGGTGCTGGATGACCCCGGTCGGCCACCCTTCGGTGCGGTGCGCTCGGAGGGAGCCCTCACGCCACTTCGACCACGGCCCACCGGTCCAGCCCTGATCGAGAGACTGAGATGGACCGGCCTAGACATCCCCGAGGTGGACCGGCCCCAGCCAAGCGATGCCCACGCGGCGACCGAGTGGGGCTACCGCGCGCTGGCGTTGTCTGGAGCGGACGCGCCTGGTGAGGCCCAGACCACCTGCCGCGCTGTGGATGTCGCCGAGGCGGCGATTCGCATGTATGCAGATGACCTCGCACGGGTTCCTGCTCCTGCCACCAGTGAGCCGCAGGAGGCGTCGTGATCCTACTCCTGGCCGCCGTTGCGTCTGCGGGCAGTCTGAGCGGCCTCGTCAGCGACGGTGGGGGACAGCCGATCGAGGGGGTCGTCGCTGTGGTCTACGACCATCGGCTGTCCTACGTCCTCGCGGCTAGTGGCCCGGATGGCCGCTGGGAGGCCCCGGACCTCCCGGCGGGCCCGTATCGGGTCCGACTCCTCCCACCGGTCGACACCAACTACATGGAGCAATGGATTCCCAGCGTGGCTGACCTCTGCTTGGCCGAGGTGTACACGGTCTCGAGCGAGGGGGGCGTCGAGGCAGAGACGGCGCTCCTCGGGCCGGGTGGTGTGGTTCGAGGCCGCTTCGTGACACCAGCGGGTACTCCGATCGGCGGCGTGGAGGTCGTCAGCCGCTCGACGCTGGAGGGCTCGCCCTACCAGCCGCGGGCCGCCCTCTCGGAGCTCGACGGCACCTTCGAGCTTCCAGGACTGCCTCTCGACCGGGGGCTCGAGGGAGAGCACCTCCTCGCGTTCTCGGCTGTGGGCTGGCCCGACCAGTTCCTAGACGCCTACGTCAGCGAGGGCTCGACACCCGTGCTCGTAGGATTCGAGGCTGCCGTCGAGCTCGGGGATGTGACACTGCAGACCGGCGTTACCCTCGAGGGCACCGTGTACGGACCGAACGGCCCTGTCGAGGCCGGCACGGTAAAGGCCTACACGCCGAGTCAGATCTTGACGGTCGACGTCGCTGCCGACGGCACCTGGCAGGCCACGGGCCTCCCTCCCGGGGAGGGCCTCGCCTGGGCCGTGGTCGACGGCCTGGCGACCACCTACTGGGGAGATGTCGACAGGCCTGGTGAGAGGCTCGCAGTCCTCGATGAGGGCGCCGTCGGCGTGCTCGATCTGCGCCTTCCCGATGAGGCCGTCCTCGAGGGAAGGGTCGTCCTCGAGGGAGTGGACGACCACACCGGCATCTCCGTGCTGGTCTACAACTCGGACAAGACCGTTGGCGTGGCGACTGCAGTGGAGGCCGACGGCACCTTTGCGGTGAACGGGCTGCACGGCGGCGAGTACACGGCGCAGGTCTACGCAGCGGCAGAGGGTGGCCGCGACGACTTCATTCGCTCGGACGGTGGGGCGGAGCAGGTATTCGTGTTGACGGAGGGAGAGGTCGCTGATGTCGGCGAGGTCGTGCTCGAGCGAGGCGCGAGCATCGAGGGCCGCGTCACGGACGAGGCGACAGGTGAGCCGGTCTACGGCGCCTTCGTCTACGTCGAGTCGGTCTCCACGGGTGAGCGTGTGCTCGAGGTGACCGACGCCGACGGCGCGTACCGACTGGAGGGCCTCTTCGCTGATGGATGGAAGCTCTGGGTCGACTACCAGTACTACTGTGGCGACGATCCTGACTTCGTTCCTGTGTATTGGCGAGAGCAGCTCAATCCCGCGCTCGGAGGCTCTGTGCGCCTGGTCGGCGGTGACGCGCTGACGTGGGACCCCACGATGCCGCGGGATGACGACCACGACGACATGGGAGACGACTGGGAGCGAGCCCACGGCCTTGACGCGACCCTGTTCGACGCGCTGGAGGATCCGGACGGGGATGGCTTCACCAACCTGCAGGAGTACCGACTGGGAACCCATCCGAACGAGGTGTTCGACCCGACCGGGTGTGGCTGTGGCGGGGGACGCGGTGGCGCACCTTGGCTGGCACTGATGCTGAGCGTCCTTGCGGCGAGACGTCGATGAGCGTCGTCTGCCTGGACCTGGATGGAACCCTGATCGACAGCGTTCCGGATCTGGCGAGCGCGATGAATCGGCTCCACGCCGACCTCGGCCTGTCAGCCATCGACGGAGCACTGATCCGCCGGCTCATCGGTCGCGGAGCCCGTGACCTCGTTCGACGAGTGCATCATCACATCGGCGAGCGGGAGCCCGAAGACATCGACGCCCTAGCTGGGCGGTTCGTGGCCTACTACCAAGAAGTACTCACCGACAGCACGGCGTGCTTCCCGGGTGCGCTGGAGGCGCTGGGGGCCCTGCGAGACCATGGGCACCGCTTGGCGCTCACGACCAACAAGCCGAGTGAGCCCACGCAAAAAATCATCCACCACCTTGGACTGGAGCCCTACTTCGACGTGGTCTTGGCGGGCGACAGCTTGTCGTTCAAGAAGCCCGACCCTCGACACCTGACCGAAGCGGTGGCTCGATGCGGAGGCGGCGGAGCCGTGATGGTCGGAGACAGCGGTACGGATGCCGCTGCTGCTCATGCAGCGGGCATGCCGCTGGTTGCTGTGTCGTTCGGATACCGTCCTGGCCCACTCTCCGACCTGCGGGCTGCCACGGTGATCGACAGCCTGCACGAGCTGCCAGCGGCTGTCGCGGCGGTCATGCCTCGCGGTTGAGAGCGATGGCGTAGACAGGAAGCCCGCGCTTGCGGAACTTTGACTGGTAGTTCGTCTCGATGTCGTCAGGCCAAGGCGCCGGGCCTGTGGTCACATCATCGGAGCGGCCACTCACCCGGAGTGGAAGGGGGGGCGCCGCCGGATCGCCGAGCAGCTCCTCGACTCTGTCGATATTGGGGCGAAAGTCAGACTTCAACCGGAACTCTCCCCCTGGCTTCAGGTAGCGGACGACGTCTTCGAGAAACCACCTGGAGATCAGGCGATTCTTCTCGTGACGTTCCTTGGGCCAGGGGTCCGGGTGGTGAACGTGAATGGTCGCTAGGCTGCCGGGCTCGAAGAGGTCATCGAGGTACGCTGCGTGGTACCGGGCGATCCGGGCGTTGGCGGTCGCTCCTGCTGCCTGAATCTTGCGCGCGCAGAGGACCGTCCGCTTGTAGCGGAGCTCGATGCCGAGCACGTTGAGATCGGGGTTGCGACGGGCGTACTCCGCCAGGAAGAAGCCGTTTCCACTGCCGATCTCCAGGTGCAGGGGGGCGTCGCGTCCATCAAAGGCCTCGCTCCAGCGACCACGGAAGGTCCAGGCCTGGTCGGCGGGCAGGAGAATTGGAGCGAAGTTTCGATGCTCGTGGATGAACGGATTTACGTCCTGACGGGGGTAGTCATCCGTTCGATCTTGGAAGCGGGGGCGGTCACCCTCGGCGACTGGCTGTGGCGTGGGTCTGCCTGGCTCTGCCATCGCGACTTCCTCTCTCGGTGGGGCACACTGGGGCTCGTGCCGCGCGACATGGTCGGCCGGCGAGCGCGGCCCGGAGGTCGGCTAGCTAACCAGTTGCCAATGGTGTCGGCGTGGGCCAAGAATCGAATGGGGCAGGGGAGCGTCGTGCATGCGCGCAAGGTGGCTGGTTGTGATGGCACTCACGGGGTGCAACGAGGTCGGCTTCAGCTCGATCGATCCAGACGCGCTTCCACTCACGACAGTCGTGGTCGAAGAGCGCTTCCTGCAGCAGGGGAAACCAGCGACCGACGTGCTGTTCGTGATTGACGACACGGCGTCTATGTCGCAGGAGCAAGCTGCGCTTGCCGATGGGTTCCTCAGCTTGACGGCAGCGCTGGACCGTGAGGGAGTGGCCTGGCAGCTCGGCGTCGTGACCATGCATGGAGAAGGCGAACAGGCAGGCTTGCTGCAGGGGGAGCCCTGGGTGATCACCGCCGGTGTCGAGGATCCGGCCGCCGCCTTCACGAGGGCGGTGTCGGTCGGCACAGAGGGTGTGGGGGACGAGGCTGGCCTCGCCGCGGCGCTTCTCGCTCTGGACCTTGCCGAGGGGTCTGGACCGAATGCGGGGTTCCGGCGTCCAGGGGCAGCGCTTCATGTCGTCTTCGTCTCGGACTCCGACGATGCGTCGGACGCCTACCTGGACGATCCGGTCTCGGGCTTTGTGGAGCGCATGGAGGCAGAGGCGGAGCTGTGGCCCGCCACGGCGTCCGCAATCGTGGGTCCGACCCCGGATGGCTGCGTGTCGGACACGGGCTCTGCGCTACCAGCCGAGCGCTACCAGAAGGTCGTCGAGGCGACTGGGGGCGTCTCGACATCCATCTGCGCCGCGGAGTTCAGTGGCCTCCTCGCCACGCTTGCTGACGTGGAGGTCGTCCTGCCCGCCCGCTTTGAGCTGTCCGAGCGCCCTTGGTCCGCGGATTCTGTGCGGGTGACGCTGAACGGTGCTGCCGCGACAGGGTGGACCGTCGACCTGGCCACACCGGCGATCGTGTTCGACACACCGCCGCCCGCGGATGCGCTGCTCGAGGTCTCTTACCTGGTGTCGAACCTGTGAGTGCGACCCTGCTGGCCGTCATTCCGCTGCTGAGCCTCGATCTGACGAGCTCCGATGGCGGCCTCACTGCAGGAGGGTCGCCGGAGGGCCAGTGGGAGTGGGGGCCCATCGCGGCGGGGCCCTCGGGCGCTGCCAGAGCCTGGGGCACGGCCCTCGACGGCGTCTACCGGCACAACGAGGAGAGCACGCTCACGCTGGAGCTGCCAGATCTCGCAGGTGCGGAGCGGCCGGTCCTGACCGTGGATCACTGGTACGCAGTGAGTGCGGGCGACCAGGCCGTCGTGGAGGTGCGTGAGGCTCTGGGTGACTGGACTCGGGTCGAGCCGGCCTATGGCTACCCGGATGACGATGGCTTCGTCGGAGGGGTGTCGTCCTGGCAGACGTCCGCCTTCGATCTCGCGGGCCTCGGAGCCGCCCTCGAGGCCCGCCTTCGGCTGAACACGGACGGCAGCACTGCAGACGATGGCTGGTTCGTTCGTGGCATCACGGTGGTCGATGGAGACCCGACTCCACCAAGGATCACACCCCTGCAGGAGCCTCAGGACACGCAAGACTTCACGGGCCCGTACCCCGTGAGGATGCAAGTAGAGGACGACCAGGGCGTCATCGGCGTCGAGCTCTGGTGGAGCTCTGGGGGAACTGCCACCCCGGTCTCGATGGAGGCTGAGGGGGATCTCTGGTACGCCGACATTCCGGGTGTTCCTCCCGGGACGCGAGTTCGGTGGTGGGTCGAGGCGACCGACCTGGAGAATCTCACGCGGCACCCCGAGGATGATGACGCGTCGTTCAGGGCGTTTCTTGGAACCCCAGGGGCACCGCAGCGGGTGGATTCGAGCCGGGTCGCACAGGAGGTGGGCCTGCGCTGGGACGCACCGGAGTCGCCACACCCGGTCCTCGACTACCGACTCTGGCAGGTCGGCAGCACGACGCCGCTGGTCGTTCACCGTGCTGACGCGACGCTGCCGCTCGTTCCGGGCCTGCCTCCCTCGGTCTTCGTCACGGCGCGGTACGCGGAGGGGGAGAGTGACCCGAGTCCCGTCACGGACCTCGGCCTGTCGATACCTTCGCTGCAGGGGGTCTCGCCTGCCTTGACCTGGCCCGGCGAGCGAGTCCGCGTCGCCGTGGACGTGCGGGATCTCTACCTGGCTGACGGGCTGACGACCGCGACGCTCGGAGCCGGGGTGAGCGTAGAGGCCGTGTCGGTGGACAGTGTCACGCGCATGCACCTGGATGTCGCCGTGTCGGAGCAAGCGGCTCCGGGTCCGAGGGAGCTGCAGATCAACGGGCCCACGGGGCGTGCGATCTTCCCGGATGCCCTCGTCGTCGGCGATGCAGCGAGTGCCCCCGGAATCCTGAGTGTTGAGCCGGGCACTCTGAAGCAGGGGCGTGCAGCAAGCGTGACGTTCCGTGCCAGCGAGGCCTTCGCGGGGCCCGTCTCGCTCGATCCTGGAGCCTACGTGCGTGTGACGGGGGCTCCTCAGACGGACGGGTCGACGGTCACGGTGGAGCTGACGCCGACCACGGCTGCCCCCCTGGGGCCGTACACCCTGATTCTCGATGACGGTCAGCGCTTCTGGTCCGCCGACGTGGAGATCGAGGACTATGTCCTGCCCGTGCAGTCTTCCTGTAGCCACGGAGGTGGCAGGCTCTCAGGGCTCTGGCTCGTGCTCACGACTCTCTTGGCTGTGCGGCGACGCAAACAGCTCACGTAGAGTGCTGCGGACGCGTGACCACGGGCCCTTCACGCGGCGCGCGGGCGGGAGTGCACGCAGCATGACGTGGCCGTAGCGTCGCTCCGTGACCCGCCGATCGAGAATGACCACCGCGCCACGGTCTTGGTTGGTCCGGATCAACCGGCCGTAGCCTTGCTTGAGCTTGATTGTCGCGGCCGGCAGCGCGATCGCACGGAACGGGTCAATCCCGCGTGCGACCATACGCTCCGTTCGAGCCTCCTCGATGGGGTCAGTGGGGACGCGGAAGGGGAGACGTGGAATCAGCACTAGGCGCAGCTGGTCTCCTGTGACGCTCACGCCCTCCCAGAAGCTGTCGACCCCAACAAGGACGGCGCGGCGGTCTTCCCGAAAACGACGCAGCAGGATCGCCCGTCCGGCCTCGCCCTGGGCGAGGATGGGCCAGCCTGGGAGTGCCCGCCGCAGCGTCTCCGCGAGCCGCGCCACTACGGCGTACGAGGTGCAGAGCACGAAGGCGCCACCCTCACTGGCTTGAACGGCGTCGACGACGGCCCGCTGGATCGCAGGAAGCCAGTTCGCTTGGTCAGGCGATGGAAGATCGGTAGGCAGAGCGAGGACTGCCTGGTTGAAGTGGTCGAATGGGCTCGGGAACACCGCCTCTGTGGCCTCATCGCAGGCCGTCCTGCGGCGAAACCAGCGGAAGTCACCGGCGAGCGACAGCGTGGCCGAGGTCGCAACGGTTCGCTCGACTGCGCCCCAGAGGATGCGTCGCAGTGTAGGTCCGACCTCCACGGGTGCGATGGACAGCGCCGCTGTTCCATCCCCCCGACGCGTGCGGGCAGGCTCGACCCAGCGCACGCGGTCGTCGGGCCCCACCAAGAGCTCCCGTATCAGCCCGGCATGAGCAGCCAGGCGACTGCCGGCACGGTCGACATCGAGCAGCGGCTGGGCATGGGCGTCGACGAGTCGTATGTCGTCGAACAGCTGCGAGACAGCCTGCAGTGCACCCGACGCATCTTCGAGCTCACTCGCGAGATGCGCAAGCCGTGGCGCAACGTCATTGGCCCAGTCTGCTCTTTCGACCCGCTCCTCGGTGAGGCGAACCGGGGTTGGGTCGTCGTGCAGCAGTGAGTCCTTCACGCCTCCAAGGACGCCCTCCGCGAAGGCGCCGAGCCCCGACGTGTGGGTGTGGGCCAGAGTGGCTAGCTCTCGGAGCGTCTCCCGGGCTGCAGGGTCCGTGAGGGCTCCGTCGGAACCGCGGTGATCACGCACCAAGCGACCCAGCGCTCCGCTGCGGCGTCCGCGGGTGACGACGGGCCCCACGGCGCGGCGGATGGCCAGTGCCGTCACACGCCTCGTCGCGGCACCGGTAGCTGCGTCCTCGAGGTGGTGCGCCTCGTCGATGATCAGGCGGTCGTACTTCGGCAGGAAGCCACGACCGACCTCCGCCTTGAGGGCCAGATCGGCAAGGAGCAGCGCGTGGTTGACGACGACGATGTGGGCCGCTGCAGCCGCTCTCCGAGCCTGGTAATAGTGACATCCGGCGTAGTGTGGGCAGCGCTGCCGCAGGGTCAGGTCACTGTCGGAGAGCACGCGCTCCCAGGTCTCATGGGGGACCAAGAGGGGCAGATCGCCTCGCGTGCCCTCTTGGGTCGTGCGATCCCACGCCGAGAGCTGTTGGAGCAGGGCCGCTTCGCTCTCGTCGGACGGGTCGGCGACCGCAAGCCCCAGGCGACGGCGGCACAGGTAGTTGTTCCGGCCCTGGAGGACAGCCGTCCGCACGGACAAGCCGCCTGCCTCGAGCAGCGGCAAGTCGCTGTGTAGAAGCTGGGACTGGAGCGCCTTGGTGTAGGTGCTCACGACGACCTTGGCCTCGTTCGCGATCGCCCAGAGTGCCGCCGGGACCAGGTAGGCCAGCGACTTGCCCGTGCCCGTTCCGGCCTCGACGAGGAGGGGCCGGTCACCCTCGAGTGCGTCGGCGACACCATGTGCCATGGCCAGCTGGGCGGCCCGGGGCTCTGCCTCGGCCAGCGCACGGCGCAGTCCCTCCGCGAAGAATGCCTCGAGGCTGCGACGGTCGACTGCGACCTCCGACGGCGCGTAGGGCTCGACGACCCAGTTCGCACGGCTCACGTCGGAGTCGACGATCAGGAAGCCGACACCGTCGTCGCCATAGAGCCCCGCCAGCTGCATGTCTGCATCGCTCGGCCGGAGTACGCCCGACGGGTGGTTGTGGATCACGACCTGGCCGGCTCGAGGCCGATCCACGAGCGCGATCACGCGGTCTTCCTGCCCACGGCAGGTGATGGTGACGGACGACACCATGCCATCGGTCACGTCTCCAATGGCGAAGACCTCCACGCCCCCAGCAGCGCGGATAGCCTCACGCAGGACATCCGCGGGATCCGGGAGAATGCGAGGGTCGGCAGTCAAGCGCCGAGGATCACAGTCCAGGGCTCGCGGAGCCTGCCCCGGGGGTGATGTTCCACTCGCTGGCGTCCCAGGCCGAGCGCCCCTCGGAGACACTCGGCGCGCGCGTGGCGACGGAGTCTTCGTAGAACCACGGCGTGTCATCGCCGTTGACACCGACCTCGCCGTAGATGTCTACGACAGAGGAGCCATCGACGAGCTCATACGCATCGTTGCCGTTGCCGTTGATCACGGGGCTGTAGGCGTTCGCATCCCGGCCGAAGGCAGCGAGGAACTCGTCTGGGTTGTTGTTGGCGACCACGAAGTAGCCGCCGGAGGGCAGATCTTCGTCGGGCAGAGGGAACTCGGCTGCGAGCGTCGAGCCATTGCTGTAGCGCTTCACGGCCCAGCCCGTCAGGGTCACTGGCGACCCAGAGGGGTTGTGGATCTCGACAAACTTCACGTCGGCAAAGTCTGCGTGATCGACGACCTCACTGATGAACAGGGGGCCACCACCACCGCCGCCGCCGCCGCCGCCCGTCGTGTCGGTGGTCGTGTCGGTGTCCGTGTCGGTGTCCGTGTCGGTGTCCGCATCGGCGTCCGCATCCGCGTCTGCGAATGTAGGCAGGGGGAACCCGGTATCGCTGGCGGTGTCACCCTTGAGGTAGACGGCGAGCGGACTCAGGCTTCCGCACCCCGAGAGGGAGGTGCAGAGCGCGATTGTGAGAGGCAGGCTCGCGCGCATTGAGTGAATCTCCGCTGTGCCGGACGGATTACCCTGCGGGCGCCTTGAGTCGCAACCCGAGGAGTGCACGTTGAGTCTTGAGCAGTTCCAACTCGAGCTACCTCGGCACGCCTTCGGGCCGCGTGAGACGGCTCGGGCAGGCGATGTGTGGCGGCTCCTTCAGGAGGCCGCCATCGTCGGATCGTCACGCCGAGGTTGGACTCCCACGCGGTACCGAGAGTCTGGAGCGGCCTTCATCGTGCGACGGATGACCGTCGTGCATCATCGCGAGGCGGTCTTCGGGGAGCCGCTCACGATTGAGACCTGGGTCAGCACGTTCAAGCGTGGCCTCGTGTCGCACCGGGAGGTGCGCGTGACGGTCGACGGGGAGCCGCTCGTCTCGGCCACCCAGGAGTGGGTGCACGTACAGACACAGCCCACGCTGTCTCCGAGTCGTGCCGCTCCGGAGCTCGTAGACGCACTGTCTCCAATCGAGCACGGCGCCGGACACGTCGTGTTGCCGCCCATGGAGTCATCCGAGGGACCGGAGCTCCGCGCTGTCGAGCTGCAGCTGTGGCACACCTGGATGGATCCCCTCGCGCACGCGAATCACCCGGCGTACGTCGACTGGTGCGACGAGGCGGTCTGTCGGCGCCTCGCCAGCCGAGGTCACGATCCGCAGGGGCTCGTTCCAGTGGCCGAGTACGTCCACTACCGCAGCGGCGCGATGGCGCCCGAGACCGTCAGCGTCCACTCCCGCGTCGTAGGACGCACCGGAGACTCGCTGGCGCTCACGCATCGGCTGGTCGGAGCTGATGGGCGCCTGTGTGCCACCGCGACGACCCTGCGGCGGCACCTCGACGGCATCGAGGTGCTAGCAGCTTCACATCAGGCCCTAGGTTAGGACCGCCCAACGGAGGTCCCAGTGCGTCGACTCTTACTCCCCGCCATGCTCCTGGCCGGTCTCTGCGTGACGCTGGGCTCCGGACAAGGCGTGCCTACGGCAGCAGCTGAGTCGCCGGCCTCTGCGCCGAGCGTTCCTGACCGATTCGTGCTCCGCCCCAGCTTCAGCACGTCCTTGGGCCCCGTGAATGCGGGCAGCGCGTTCGCTCTGACCTACGCGGAGCGCACGGTCATGGTGACGGCCATGCACCTCCTAGGGCCCGCGGGTGGGCTGAAGGTTCAGGTCGAGGCCGGCCGCCTGGCAGAGGTGGTCCAGTCTGTGGGGGTACGCGGCGCCTTCACCGAAGATGCGCAGCCCGTCGCTGTCTCCAAGGAGCTGGTGCCCGTCGCGGGCGCTCACCCGATGGGCGACGATGCTGCTGGTGACATCTTGATCTTCGCCCCGGAGGTCAAGACGGGGCTCGATCGTCTTCAGGTGCGCGATGTTCCCAAGCTGTCGCCAGGAGTGCTGGCAGACGCCGCGCCCAAGGTCGGGGACCCCGTCTGGCTTGCGGCTCGGATCGGGGCGGGGGACACCCGGGTGCATGCCGGCAAGGTGGTCGAGATCAACGACGGGTGGTTGTTCTACGAGATCGGCGACGCCACGTTGTCGCTGGCTGGCACCAATGGTGCTCCAATTCTCGGAGCGGACGGCAAGGTCGTCGGCATCCAGCTTGGCGGCGGCGTGATGGACGATGGCAAGCTGATCGGGGCTGCCAATCCATGGTCTGGCGTGAAGAAGGCCCTGGACGGCGCTCTGGGTGGTGGGTGAGCGCCACGTCGCTCCTAGCGCTCGGCATGCTGGGCGGCTGCGTGAGCATGGGGCCAGAGATCCCAGAGCGCCCCAGCGTTCTGTTGATCACACTCGACACGACACGGGCCGATCACCTGGCCACCTACGGCTACCCGAGGAAGACCACTCCCACCCTCGATGCGCACGCTGCACGCTCCATCGTGTTCGACCGCTTTCTCGTCCCCATGGCGACCACGCTCCCGACGCACACGTCGCTGCTGACCGGAGTGCATCCCCTCGAGCACGGGGTCGTCGCCAACGTCAAGCACGGTGGACAGAGCTTCGCCGCGAGCGAAGAGCTGGTGCCGTTCACCGCGCTGGCCAAGGCCGCTGGCTACAGCACGGCGGCCTTCGTCAGCGCGACGCCCCTCAAGGCGGGAACGGGGATCGAGGAGGCCTTCGACACCTTCGATGAGGGCAAGGGGCCGAGTCGTGTGGCCAGCCGCACCACCGATGTGGCCCGGGCCTGGCTCAAGCGGAAGAGGCGAGCCCGGAAGCCCTTCTTTGCCTGGGTTCACTACTTCGATCCGCATGCACCTCTCGAGCCTCCGCCGCCGTACGACACCTGGTTCGAGAGGAGGGACGGCATCGAACGATGGTTGGCCGACCGGCAGATCGAGCGCTCCGAGCGCAGATCGGGCCTTGCCCTCGAGCCGCTAGAGACGGCCAACCTCTACGACGGGGAGCTTCGGTACGTCGATGACCAGATCGCACGTCTGCTGGACACCGGACGCGAGGCGGGCTGGGCGGAGCACACCGTCGTGATCGTCGTCGGAGACCACGGAGAGGGGCTTGGACAGCACGGCCAGAGCGGGCATGGGGTGACCTGGGGTGAGCAGCTGCATGCACCTTTCTGGATCAGCAGTCCGTGGCATGCTCCCCGTCGCATCGACACTCCGACGACCGCCCAAGACGTATTTCCCACGCTCCTTGGCCTCGTAGACATCCCTGGAGAGGAACGCTTTCTCGAGCAGTCGTCAGGGGTGGATGTGCTCGCGGAGCCCTCGGGTCGACCGATCCTGCATCTCGCATCGTCGCATCAGGCGACTCTTGGAGCCGAGGCCGAGTCTGCCTTGACGGTCGGTCAGTGGCGCTACCACAGGAGCCATGACGGGGCTGAGATGCTGTTTACCCTGGCGACCGATCCGCATGAGCAGAAGAATGTCGTCGAGGCCTTTCCCCTCCAGGCGCGAGTGCTCCGTGATCTCGAGAAGGGAATCGCCGCGGAGCGGGCGGCTCGCGGCTCGGTCTTGGGCACAGTGCGGGAGGTCTCCCTCGATCCGGAGCGCATCGAGCAACTGGAAGCGCTCGGCTATGTCCAATAGCGGCGCCCACCGTGGACGGCCTCTGGGCCCCGGCGAGCAGCTGCCGGGACACAGCGCTGCAGTCCCCGTGTCCTGGCGGGGAGCGCACTTGCGGACCGGGGTGCCAGAGCGACCAATGTGATTGAGCATGGGCTGCGATAAGGTGCCTTCATGAACGACCACGATGAGCCAGAGCTAGAGGCCGATCCCATCTCGGACGACGAGGAGGGTGCCCGCCAGAGTCGCCTCGTCCGACTCGCTCGCCGCCTGATGGACCGCAAGGAACTCGCCGAGGACACGAAGGAGCTGCTGCTCTCGGTGGCGTCGACCTCGGACAAAGCAAAGACGGAGGCGGTCCGAATGGTGGCCAGAGAGGCCCGTGCCTATCTCGAAGACCTCGGCCTGAAGGATGACATCAAGTCGATTCTCACGGGCTACAGCTTGGAGATCAGCCTGCATCTGAAGCCCCTGCCGGAGACCGATGAGGCGGACGCATCGTCAGACGAGGAGGAGACGACGAGTTAGAGCAGACGCCCCTGCTACGGAGAGCTAGTGCGCACCATCATGACGACCCTCGCGGTGCTCTGGGCTTCTGCCGCCCTCGCACAGTCGCCGATTCAGCTGACCCCGGCCGCTCCGAAGGGTGCCTTAAAGCATGTCGTCGAGGACGCAACGACGCAGCGCTTCGCTGACGACGCCGCCGTCGCGGGACCGTCCCTGGAGACGGGCGATGTCGTCGAGGTGATGATGGAGGAGGGCGACCGGGTACGCGTGAAGAAGGGAAGTGCGTACGGCTGGGTCGATGCGGATGTTCTCTCCGACACTCCTCCCGCAGAGGAAGCGACGCCGGAAGCGGCGCCGGAGTGAGGCGCTTCCTGTGGGCATTCGGCGCGGCGCTGGCCGGCGTGTCGATGCCGCTCACGCTGTCGGCGGCGACGACGTGGCTGCTCGTGCCCGCCCATCTCGTGCTCACGGTGACGGCCTGCACGGGAGCACTCGCCGAGGCCGTGTCGGGTCATCCGGCTCGCGCACGGCTCTGGGGGTTCATGCACCTCGTCGCAACAGCGCTCACTCTTGGTGGCCTGCAGGCTGCAGAGACGCTGCGCGGGGAGCCAGACTGGGCGTGGGCCTTCCCCTTCACCGTGATGCTCGTCTGGGGCTGGATTCCCCCGGTCCTGGCGGGCAGTGCTGCATGGTGGGCTGCGGGCAGGAGGCGGGTGCGGCCGGCACGACACGACGCCTGACTCAGGCGAAG
This sequence comes from Pseudomonadota bacterium, assembly GCA_002862545.1. Classification (GTDB taxonomy): domain Bacteria; phylum Myxococcota_A; class UBA796; order UBA796. The sequence goes on along the minus strand of PKDJ01000125.1, from coordinate 7,317 downwards.
AGTCTCACCTGTCGGGCGGCGTCGTCGGGCTGCTCGGGCTGGCGCACACGACGACTGCGAACGTCGGTGGCCCGTTCGCTCTCGAATGTTCGTGGTGAGCAGACCCTGCGTGGCTCTGCAGGTCGGTCTTGTGGGGCTGTAGCGACCGAGACACCTCGCAGGCCTGCGCGCAACAAGGCGGCCTCTGCCGCCCGAAGAGCGCGATCGGGCCGATTGTTGTCTTCGGACAGGTGTGCGAGCATCAGGTGTTCGAGGCGGCTGCTCGCACCGTTCTCGATGAGCCTGGCCGCCTGGGCATTCGAGAGATGACCGTGGGGACCACGCACGCGCTGCTTGAGTGCCCAGGGGTACGGTCCCTCGAGCAACATCTCAAGGTCGTGGTTGAACTCGACGAGTGCGAGTGCGCACCGACCCAGCTGGCGCTCGACCAGACGCGTCGAGCGGCCGAGATCCGTGATGACAGCAACATCGGTGTCGCCGACGCGAATGACATACGCGACGGGGTCGCACGTGTCGTGAGGAATGGTGAACGGCTCAATCTCGAAGTGCCCGACCTTGAAGCGCTGACCGGCACGGATGAGCTCTAGCCTGGCAGGGCGACTGCGGGAGCGAACAGCAGAGGCTGTACCTCGGGTCATGAAGAAGGGGACCTGTTGCCCCTGTCGACGCAGCAGTCGGTCCGACAGCACACGTGCCGAGGCGACATGGTCTGCATGCTCATGCGTGATCAAGACGCCATCAATCTGAACGTCACCGAGTCCAGCTGCCTCGAGGCGCAAGAGGATCTGCTTGGTCGACAGGCCACAGTCGACCAAGACGCCACGTCGCTCATCACCCACGAACGTGCAGTTGCCGCGCGAACCCGACCCGAGAGGGGCCAGGATGGCTTCATGTCGAAACAGCAGAGGGGTCACACAGCTACCGTGTCAGTCGGAGGAGGGGGCGGCGGCGGCAAAGGGGAGGTGGAGGAGTCGCCGGCGCGCAAGGTCAGCGACATAGCCCGCTGATCGCACCGTCGGCTTGGCATCATGCGCAGCAGCAGCAAGGAAGTAGGCCGTGTCGAGGTCACCCCATCGCTCGGCAGCTACCGCGAGGTTGTGGAGCTCGCGCCGGGTGCCCGATGGTGCATGGGCATAGACCCGTCGCTGAACGGAGCGATGGCGGGGGTCGAGCTGCTGAAGCAGGTCAGCGGCCACTTGGTGCGGGAAGCTCCGCTGCGCTCGACGTTGGAGGCCGCGAGAGGTGATGCCGCTGCTGACGCTCCATCGGTCGTTAGCGCCACCGCGGCTGGTGCCAATCAGGTTTGCCTGGAAGTGCCCAGAGATAGACAGGGCTGCAGCGGCATAGGCGCGACCGGTGAGCGGCGCTTGGGAGCGAGACCCGTCATCACTCATGTCCTCGACTGGCGGTGCAGACTGCCAGCTCTCGCCACACCCAAAGACGTCCAGTCGGTAGTCCCCACGCGGATCGACCGCGAGCCCTGGGGTGCGTCGAAGTTGCAAGGCGACGGCATCGGCGACGGAGCGGCACGAGCGCTCTGCGGCCACGACGCGGAAGGCGGTTGCATGCGTGGGAGCTGCGGGAGTCGGCGCCACGTCGACGGGCACCGTGTGTGCGCACCCTACAAGTGCCAGAGCTAGCATCAGCCATCGCATGTCGACAGTCTACCGCATCATCTCTGGCCACGAGAGGCATTGTGGACACAGCGTCCATGATGGTCGCTTCACCGAGTGATGCCGAGCCTGCCGCCGTCCCGCGGCTGTGGCTCTGATCCCGCAGCTTACCGGGCATCAGGTGTTCATGCTGAAGTGACAGCGGCCTCCCCGAGAGGTGCGAGCCTCATGTCGAGGTCACGGTCACTCCAGGACAACGGTCCTGTCGCGAAGCGGAACGGGCAGCGCAACGAGACCATGGGCGGGGAGACTCGGAGCCGATAGCCGGCTCGGGCCTGCGGAACATCAAAAAGACGAAGGGCGGGCCGGAGCCCGCCCATGGTCTCACCACGCGTCGCCCTAGTGATGCGCGCCGTGAGCGTCGAGGCTGTGGACGTGGACGTCCCAGGGGTGTGGCTCGAGGTGAGGGTCCGAGATGACGAGCGGGGGCACCGTCGCAAGCACGCGACCGACAATCTGGAAGAGGCAGCCGAGAGCCCCCAGCCAGATGCAGACGTTGCACGCGATGAACTGCACCATCGGGAACTCGTCACCGAAGTAGATGCTCGGGAGAACGAGGAGCGACCGCTCGAGGAAGATGCCACACATGATCAGGATGCAGACGGCCGCGAAGGGCCAGCGCATCTTCTTCACGCCGCGTGACAGCAGGATGGTGAACGGCGCGACGAAGCACGTGATGGCGACGGTGCGAGCCAACCAGGACCACTGGGGGAGGTACATCCTCACGAGGAGGTAGTCCGTCTCTTCGGGCATGTCGGTGTACCAGATCGGCAGCAGCTGGGCGTACGTGGTGTAGGCCCAGAACATGCAGGCGGCGAGAAGGAGCTTGCCGAGGTCATGCGTCACGGTCGTGGTGACGAAGTCGCCGATGTTCAGCCAGTCGCGACAGACCATCGAGACGAGTCCAATCGTCGCCAGGCTCAGCCAGAAGCTGGACATGAAGATCCAGCCGCCAAACATGTTGCTGAACCACCATGGCGACAGCGACATGATGAGGTCGAAGCCGAGGAGGCTGAAGACGAGCGCGTAGGACAGAGCCAGGAACGGCACGAGCGTCGACTGCGTCTTGAGCCCGGCCTCGCGGGCGGCCTCGAGGTCGGTGCCCTTACCGAACAGGTTCCACAGAAGACCACCGGGGGTCTTGTCGCCGAGGCGCTGCCTGACCATCACCATGTCGGGGCCGAGCGACGCCCTTAGGTAGAGGAAGTTGAGCCCCAGGAGAATGCCGAAGCCGATGACCTGGCGTGCCATGAAGAACCCTGGGGTGAGCCAGATCTCCTTGGAGGCCATTGCCTCGGGAGAGTGCGGGGCGAGGGCGACGGGCCCCGTCTCCAGGATCGTGTTCGGATGCCAGCCGTAGATCGTGAGGCCGCCGAGCAGGAACACGAGGAGGGCGCCGTAGGCGAAGGGGTTGAAGAAGGCGAGAGCCTCCCCAATCCGCTTGAGCGGCCGACCCCAGCGCGCCCAAGTCCCACTCAGGACGACCGCGAACATCACGCCACCCTGGGAGATGGCGAGGGTGTAGACGATAGCGACGAGAATTGCGCCCCACGTCCACGCCGCGCCGGCGACGGCAAAGCCGTAGCCTACGCCGACGAGGCCGAGGCCCATCATCGCGAGGGTGACCATGTTGGCCGTCCCGGGCAGAGAGCGCCCCGGCATGGCGTCGATCACCGGATTCACATCAGGCATGTGACCCATTGTGGGACCTCACTCCGCGTCGGGCTGTGCCCGCTTGGGCTTCGGGGGGACGTACTGAGACTTGGGGAGCGTCCGGACGTAGTCGACGATGGACCACATCTCGGTGTCGGACATCGCCCAGCCGTAGTTGGGCATGATGGCTCCGCCATTCCTGATGGTCAGGTAGACCCACCCATCGTTGCGAGCCTTGAGGACACCCGCATCGCCGGCGAGGGCAACGACCCCGGGGAAGCGACCAGGCTGCGCCACAGGGCCGAGCTCCACGCCGTCGCCGTGGCAAGGGTAGCAGTAGATGTTGTACATCTTCTCGCCGCCCTCGACGTTCTTCGGGTATGGGTTCGTGAGGGCGTTGCCCTCCGGAGTACCCCGCTCGAAGTTGGCGACCTGCGGGCGGGGCGTCACCAGCTGCGGCTGTGCGACGACACCCTCGGGGAGGCCATGCATCTCGATGGAGTAGCCGTCCTTGGCCTGCGAGTCCGCCATGTCGACGTCCCAGGGGAGGCCGAACGCGACGCTGGACGCCGCCAACGCAGCCGCAACGACGGCGGCCCGTGTGACGTGGCTAGAGGGTGTCATTCGGCACCTCGTACACGGTGTCATCGCCAGAGGTCACCTCGGTGGCGCCGCTGCCGTTGAGAAGCTCCATGATGCGGTCCTGATCGCGCTCGGAGGCCCGCGTGAAGACGATGCCGAAGCTGGCATCGGTGAAGCGGGGATCCTTCAGAGCCTTGTCGAGGAAGAACCCCGGCAGACCAGCATGCACGATCATGCCAGCGAACGTGGCGAGTGCTCCGAAGAGGATGGTGCACTCGAACATGATGACCGCGAACGGAACGATGGCAACCGTCGGCTTGCCGCCGGGGTTGATCATCGGCCATGACGCGTGAGTCAGCGACGTGAGAAGCAACCCTGAGGTCATTCCCGTGACGCCGCCAACGAGGGTCCACCAGCGAACTGGGGACGGGCGGCCCTCGTAGATGGCCTCGAGGAGCTCGTGGCGCGGCAGGGGTGCCGTGACCTCGAAGCCCGTGAAACCGGCCCGCTTCAGGCGATCGACACCGGTCAAGAAGGCGTCGAAGTGATTGTAGACGGCCTTGATGCGCACGCTGTGCGCAGCCGCGGCGGCGGGGCTCATTTCGCCTCCAGGGAACCCTTCAGCGGCGGTGGGACCATCTCCTTGATCTCGGTGACGGCTACGGCCGGGAAGGTCTTGCAGAACAGAAGGAACCAGGTCCCGAACCAGCCGGCGGAGCCGATGGTGATCGAGATCTCGACCCAGGTGGGCATGTAGAACCACCAAGTGGCCGGGTCGAAGTTGTGAGCCAACGAGCTCACGATGATGTTGAAGCGCTCCATCCACATGCCCACGTTGATCAGCGCGGCGATGATGAAGAGGGCCATCGGGTTGGTACGGATCTTCTTGCTGTACCAGGGGAGCGGTGCGACGCAGTTGCAGAACACCATCAGCCAGAAGGCGCCGGAGTACTCACCCGTGGCACGCCAGAAGAAGATGGCCTGCTCGTAGGGGTTCTGGCTGTACCAGGCGATGAAGTACTCCATGCCGTAGGCGTAGGTCAGGATCCCGCTCGTGAGCAGGCACATCTTGGCCAGACTCTCGAAGTGCCAGAGGTTGACGTACTTCTCCCACTTGAAGAGGTAGGTCATCGGCATCAGCAACGAGATGACCATGGCGCAGCCCGAGAAGATGGCGCCAGCGACGAAGTACGGCGGGAAGATGGTGCTGTGCCAGCCACCGGTCGGAGCCATCGCGAAGTCCCAGGAGACGACGGTGTGGACCGAGAGGACCAGCGGAGCGGCGAGCGCGGCGAAGAAGCCGTATGCTCCCATGTAGTGCTGCCACTGCCGGCTCGTGCCATGCCAGCCGAGCGCCAGCAGGCTGTAGAACTTCTTCACGAGGCCCTTGCTGTGGTCGCGGAAGGACGCAATGTCGGGAATGAGACCGACGTAGAAGAAGACGCACGAGACGCAGAAGTAGGTGCTGATGGCGAACACGTCCCACGCGAGGGGGGACTTGAAGTTCAGCCAGAGCAGGCGCTGGTTGGGGTACGGAAAGAACCAGTACGCCTGCCAACAGCGCCCGAGGTGCAGCACGGGGAAGAGGAGCGCCGTCATGACGGCGAAGACCGTCATCGCCTCGGAGGCGCGGTAGACACCGGTACGCCAGCGGGAGCGCACCAGGAAGAGGATGGCGCTGATCAGCGTGCCAGCGTGACCAATGCCAACCCAGAAGACGAAGTCGACGATGTAGACACCCCACATCGTGGGGTGAGTGATGCCGGCGACTCCCATGCCCCAGAAGATCTGCTGGAACCAGGCCCACCCGCCGATGAGCATCATCGTCACGGTGGTCGCCAGTGCTGCGAAGTACATCGCGGATGGCTTCAGCAAGACCCTAAGGATGTCCCTGTTCGTCTCGCCGTAAGTCAGCGGACGATTGGGTGCTCCTGGGAGCTTCGACTCGACGCCGGTCAGGCCTGTTCCGGAACCCACGGCCGTCCCCCTCAGTGATGCTCTGCGTCGTGAGACGCGTCGTTGTCGTGCTTGTCGTGCTTCTTGTCACCGTGCGCGTCATGACCGGCGCCGTGGTCGTCATGACCGTCGGCATGGTCGTGATGCCCGTCGGCGTGCTCGCCATGACCACCACCATGGTCGTCATGACCACCGCTCGCGTGGCCCCCGCCGTGCCCATGCTTCTCGACGTGGAACGACACCTTCGCGAGGTAGTTCACCGCCGGGTAGGTGTTGAGCTCGGCAATGGGCATGTACGTACGACCCGACTTCAGCGTCGTCGCCGGCGCAGACTCGGCATCGTTGCGGTTACCGAACGTCAGGGCCTGGGACGGGCAGGCAGCGGCGCAGGCCGGAAGCTGGCGCAGCGCGCTGTCAGGCACGGTCTTGTCGAAGCCCTGATCGCGGTAGGCGCTCTTGACCGAGCGAATCCGCTGCACGCAGAAGGTGCACTTCTCCATGACCCCCATGGTCCGAGTGACCACGTCGGGGTTGAGCTGGAGGTTGAACGGCTCCGGCCAGGAGTACGTGTGGTAGTTGAACTTACGCGCGCTGTAGGGGCAGGCGTTCGAGCAGTACCGGGTCCCCGCACAGCGGTTGTAGACCATCGCGTTCAGGCCATCGATGGAGTGGTACGTCGCGAGGACGGGGCACACACTCTCACACGGAGCGTGCCCGCAGTGCTGACACATCAGCGGGACGAAGTGGACCTCGTCACCCTTGAAGTACCGGTTGACCCGAATCCAGCTCATCTCGCGGCCTTCGGCCACCTTGTGCTTGCCGACAACTGCGAGATTGTTCTCGGCGTAGCACGCGACGGAGCAGGCACCGCAGCCGGTGCATGCATCGGTGTCGACCGTCAGGGCGAAGCGGTAGACCGGATGCTCGGGCTCTGGGTAGAAGCCCGTGATTCCCTTCTCCGTGAGGCGCTTGTCCATCGGGAGGTGGTGAATCCCGGTCAGCTCGCCCGGGTGATGCGCCTCGGCGTCTCCGACCTTTGCGTAGTCGGCTGCAGCGACGTTGACGGCAAAGTTGCGGTCGTTGTCGCTGTCGCCGCCGAACGTCGACACCAGGTCGGCCTTCTTTCCGGCGGACCGCGCTGCCACCTTGGCTTGCTGCCAGGGCATAGCGCCGCCGGCGGCCGCCGCACTGAGCAGCCCGACCACGTTCGAGCCGGTTCCACCCGCGTACCGACCGCTCGCGTCAGAGTGGCCTCCGCCGAAGGGAACTGCGAGGACATCGGGGCGCACCATGCTGGAGACCTCGACGCCGAGATCGATGGACCCGGCCTCCGTCTGCAGCGTGAGCGCATCATTGTCAGACACGCCGAGCGCAGCCGCAGTCTCGGGGTGCACGAGCACCCAGGTGTCCCAGACCTGGCCGGTGAGCGGGTCGGGGACCTCTTGGGCCCATG
>PKDJ01000029.1 GCA_002862545.1 Pseudomonadota bacterium | reverse complement strand
TGGAGAGGTCCCAGTCGAAGAGTCCGTCGTTGGCTCCGCGGGCCGCGAGGGCGTACCGCTCCTCGGACAGCCGAAGCCTCCCCTGTGCTCCCCGCAGTGCTGCGTTGGCGTCGTGAAGCTGCGCCGACAGGTCCTCGGCGCGCACACGGCGCGACTCCGAGAGGTTGACCAGGATGATCGTGATGAACGAGAAGGCCAGCGAGGCGCCGAGGACGACCACCACACGCGCCCACTTGTGCCGAGCCTGTCCAGAGCGGGTGAGACACACGACCTGAAACTGCTGCACGGCACGGCTGATGTCATAGGCGACGCGGTCCATGATCCTCGGCGAGAGGCTCGGCTCGCTCGCCAAGGTGTTCGAGGCCTCCTGGAGCGAGAGGTCGAGGTCAGCGACCACGGAGACGGTCTCGGGCGACGGCTCGAGCGACGAGCGCAGGATCTGCCACGCCTGCCTCTCGGCCTGCCACTCATGGGGGCCTGATTCGCCGACTCGGAGGCCCGCGTGCACCGCCTGCAGGCGCTCCAAAGCCAGCACGGCCGTCAGCGCACGGTCCTGGGCCGCCTGATGAATGCGCGCATCACGGACCAGCAGGCCACCGACGATCGAGTACGCCAAGACGACGATGAACAGCGCGACCATTCCTGGACTGCGCAGCCCCGGCTCGTCACTCCGTGCGGGACCTGGCTCAGCCAACGTGCGCCTCCAGGAATGCGGAGACGGCAGCCAGTGCCTCGCCATCTTCCTGCTCTTGCGAGCGCCCGGTTGTGCGCGTGTGGGTCTTCGTCACCTCGAGGGAGTGGTTGCCCGTCGGGACGACGTGCAGGGCGGATGGGGCGCCCATGCGCTGCCTCACCTCGTCGAGCTGCTCCAGCGGACACATCCGATCCCGGGTTCCCTGCACGAACAGCACGGGCGTGTCGAGGTCGAGCAACACCTGATCCCGGACCGGGCGACGCTTGGACGAGCCGACGAGGGGATAGCCGAAGCACACGAGGGCATCGACCGCCTCCGCCAGCGCGACGTGACAGCCCACGCGACTGCCCATCGACTTGCCCGCCAGCACGACCGCCTCGCCGGCCCGTCGCGCCGCAGCAAGCGCCTCACGATGCGCCGCGATCAACACCGGGAGCTGATCGGGGCGACGCCGCCCTGCAGCCATGTACGGATAGGACAGCGACACGACCCTGCCCAGTGCTCCGAGGCGGTCGGTCCAGGCCTGCATCCAGGCATGGTCGGGCCCGGCTCCTGCACCATGAGCCATGACGATCAGCACCGACGCCTCCAGACGAGAACCAGCGGGAGGAGGAGCCAGCCGAGGCCCACTCCCCCGGCGCTCGTGCTGCAGCCACAGCCGCCCTTGTCAGTATCGACGCCCCCCGCGTCGCGGGGCGAGGTCAGCGCGCTGGAGCCCGTGTCGACCGCTGTCGGGGGGTCCGTGTCATCGACTCCCGCGTCGAGGCCATCACAGTCGTCATCGATGCCGTTCCCCGGAATCTCGTCCGCATCGGGGCTGACGCTGGCCTGCTCGTCGTCGCAGTCACCCGGCTGGGCTGCGCACCCCTCCGGCTGGCTGCATGCGAGCACGGTCTCCCCGTCGACCCCCCAGCCGTCCCCGTCTGCATCTGGCCACCACTCGACTGCGTCGAGCGCATCCGGACCGTCCGTCACGCCGTCGCAGTCGTTGTCGACCTCGTCGCAGACCTCGTCCGCCCCGACCCAGGCCAGAGGCTCGGTGTCGTCACAGTCGCCCGAGGACTCGACGTGTCCATCCGGTGGCTCGCAGGCCTCCACGGGGGCATCGAGGTCGCCGTAGCCGTCTCCGTCGGCATCGGGGAACCAGGTGGCCGCATCGACGGCATCGGGCTCGTCCGTCGTCCCGTCACAGTCGTCATCGACGCCGTTGCAGCGCTCATCCGCACCTGGATTCACGGCGGGCTCGGCGTCGTCGCAGTCCCCCGCGTCGGCGACGTGATCAGGCGGCGCAGCGCAGGCGACAGTCGGCAGCTCGGCGTCTCCGAAGCCGTCGCCGTCTCCATCGAGGAACCACACCGCTGCATCGACCGCATCGGGCTCGTCCGTCGTCCGATCGCAGTCGTCGTCGATGCCGTTGCACCGCTCTTCTGCCGCCGGGTTGACCTCGGGGTCGGTGTCGTCGCAGTCGGTGCCGTCGTCGACGTAGCCATCGAGCGGCTCGCAGGTGTAGCGGGCGAGCTCGGGGTCGCCCCAGGAATCGCCGTCCGCATCGCGATGCCTCGCCGGCGCGTCGACCGCTCCCTCTTGATCGGCGACCCCATCGCAGTCGTCGTCGATGTCGTTGCAGCGCTCATCCGCCCCCGGACTCACCGCGGCATCCGAGTCATCGCAGTCTCCGCTCCGATCGACGTGCCCCGGCGGTGCGTCGCACTGCACGGGGCCTCGCTCTGGACCACCCCAGGTGTCGCCATCGATGTCGAGGAACCACGGCGGCGCGTCGACTGGATCCTCGTCGACGACGCCGTCGCAGTCGTCGTCCAGCGCGTTGCAGGTCTCGTCCGCGCCCGGGTAGGCCTCAGCGCGCGTGTCGTCGCAGTCGAACAGCACGACGAAGCCGTCGCCGTCGTCGTCGGCCCAGAGCGCTGGATCGGCCCCCGCGCCGCCCGTGTAGCCCAGGTCGGCCGCGGACCCGTCGAGGTCGAAGTCCGAGCCGGCATCGACCAGCGGCGACTCCAGCGTAGGCCACGGCCGCATCGCCTCGCAGAGCTGCTCCGGCGCGTAGTCCGCGTAGCCCGGGTCGCCGTTGAGCATCCGATCGGGATCGAATGCGATCACGTCTGCGAGGTCGCCCCCCAGGGGCGCGCCGGTGTTCTCGAAGAACAGGTCGTCGGAGACTACCGGGAAGCTCGGAGCGTCCGCGTAGATCGCGGCCTCGACGTCGTTCCAGGCGAAGATCGAGTTGTCGACGGAGAGGATTCCCGAGGTGGCGTGCAGCACCCCGCCCTCGGCAGCCACATTGTCGAGGAAGGTACTGTTCGTCGCCGTCCATGCGGAGGGGCGGAAGACGACGAACACGCCGTCGGTACCGACGTTCGCCACCACCAGATCGTTCACCGTGCCGAACGAGCTGGCGCTCGTGTACAGCGCCGGCACGTCCCCGACGTTGCGGCAGTAGCGGTTGCGGACGGACACGAAGGAGCCCGCGTCAGGTGCCGCGACAGCGCCCCGGAGTCCGCCACGGTTCCGGTCGAAGACGTTTCCCTCCAGCTCGAGGCTGGCGAAGCCGTCGAGCTGCAGGGTGGCCTCCGGAGACTCGGAGTTGTCGGAGAAGGCCGACGCCACGACCAGCGCCGACGATGGCTCGGTGAGCGCGACTGCGCCCAGGCCTCCTCCCGTGTTCTCCGCGAACGTGGAGCGCGAGACGCTCAAGGTCCGGCCCTGCTCGACACGCACCGTGCCCCCCTCGAGGGGCACCAGGATGCGGTTGCCCGCGAAGACACAGTCCTCGATCTCGACCGTCGGGGAGGAGACGACGCGGACGGCCGAGCCCGACCAGCCCGTCTCGTTGTCCTCGAAGCGGCTGCCTCGCAGCACGATGGCCTCGGCAGAGACCACGTCCATCGCCCCGCCATAGAATCCAGTCCGGCCGCCTCGAAGCTCCGAGTCCTCGACCGTCACGGTGCCCGTCACGTCGACGCGAACCAGGCCGTCGCTGGGCGGGGCGGGCTCGGCGTAGCCCTCGACGAGCGTCCGCAGGAGGGTCAGGTCGCCATCGCGCTGGCGAATGGCGCCGCCGAAGGACGACTCGTTCCGCGCGAAGGTGGAGTCCTCGACCACCAGGTCGGGCCCGTCGGTCTGGACGGCACCACCCCCGTCAGGACCGAGGTTCTCCTCGAAGACCGCTCCGCGAAGCGTCACCAGACCGGAGCCCGTGGCGAGCACAGCCCCGCCTCCGCCCGACTCGGCGTGGTTGCCGGTGAACAGTGCACCCTCGATCAGCAGCGTGCCGCCCTCGACTGCGATGGCACCGCCCCCGGCTCCCGCGCGGTTGCCGACGTAGCGGCCCCCCGTCACGTGCAGCTCGGCATCGGTCGCGTAGATCGCCGCTCCCGAGCCGTCGGTGTCGAGCTCTACGGCGGAGAGCCCATCGACGGTGACCGTCGCATCCGACTCGATCACCAGACCTCTAGAGACGCTCTCGACAGTGAATCCACCCAGCTCCACGCTGGTCGCACCCGCGATCGTGAGGACGGGGACACCGGGCGCGTCGGTCCACAGCACCGTGTCGTCACCACTGCCCGTGATGGTGATCGACAGCGGCACCCGCACGCCGGCCTCGTGCCGACCCGTCGCCAGGAGCACCCTGTCGCCCGGAGCCGCCAGTGCGATGGCGTCGGCGAGTGTGGGGGCGTCGGCTGGAACCTCGATGTCTGCAGCGAGAGCGAGCGTCACCCACAGACCGATCACGGATCCTCCTCGATGGCGCTCCGAGACAGCGTGGCGGCGGCACCCTGAATCTTGACGCCCAGAGCATCCGCGACGGCGACGACGTCACTCTGATTGGCCTCGAGCGCGTGCCGCACCCTCCCGAAGCCATACTCGAGCTCGGTCGTGCAGCGATCGCCGCAGCCTGTGCGAAGCGGGCCCTCCAGCACCTGCTCGAAGGTGTCGTGCGCCTCGCGCCACGCCTCCTCCGCGCCCTCGGCATCTCCCTGCTGACGAAGCAGGGCGGCCTCGGTGAGGCGCATGGCGACCTGGTCGCCCACGGCGACGGGACTGCTCGGATCGACGGGGGCGGGATCCGAGCACGCGAACAACATCAGCATGACTGCGATCATCGAGAGTCAGGATACCCCGGGTTCGCGAAGGGAGGGGTGATGGACCTGGTTCTGGAACCGGTCGGCGGCCTTGCGGGGGACATGTGGCTCGGACTCATCGTCGATCTTGGGGTCCAGACGCACCTCATCGAGGAGGGCCTCCGTACCCTCGACCTGCCTGACTGGTCACTCACATTCGAGCAGACGACCCGACGCGCTCTGGGCTGCACCCGAGCGGTGGTCCGCGTGCCCGAAGAGACCACGCATCGCCACCTCCCCGAGATCGTGACCAAGATCACGGCATCCGGCCTGCCCGAGCCGGTCAAGGAGGTGGCGGTCGGCACGTTCCGTCGCCTCGCAGCCGCCGAGGCACGGGTGCACCGCACGACGGTCGAGGAGGTTCATTTTCACGAGGTCGGCGCCGCCGATGCCATCGTGGACATCTGCGGTGCGGCACTCGGACTTCACCTGCTGGGAGTCGAGCGGGTGCTCACCGGTCCACTGCCTGGGGGCACCGGGACCGTGCGGTGTGCTCACGGCGAGCTGCCCGTTCCAGCGCCAGCCGTCGTCGAGCTGCTCGCGGGCCGCTTCGAGCTTCAGCTGGGCGTCGGCCGCGGCGAGATGGTCACGCCCACAGGGGCCGCTCTCCTGGCCCAGGTCGGCGAGCCCCTGACGCCCGGTACGCAGAGGCTGATCCGCGCGGGCTACGGTGCCGGCACGCGCTCCGACAGCATCGTGCGAGGCCTCCTCGTCGAATCCACCTCCCCCGGCGATCGAATCGCCGTGATCGAGACCTGGATCGACGACGGGCATCCCGAGCAGATCGCCTGGATGTGCGAGCGCCTGCGCGACCTCGGTGCGCTGGAGGTCGGCCTCTCCCCCGTCACCACGAAGCACGGGCGCCCGGGTGTGCGAGTGGAGGTCCTCGCCCGCCCGAGCGACCAAGAGGCCCTGATCGCGTGCATCTTCGCCGAGAGCCCTACGCTCGGTGTCCGCGTGGGTGCCTCTCACCGGGTGGTCCGGTCGAGACGCTCGGTCACCGTCGAGACCGCCTGGGGCCCCGTGCGCGTCAAGATCGCCGGCCAGACACGCTCGCCGGAGTTCGCCGACTGCAGCGCGATCGCTCGCGCACAGGGGATCCCCCTCGCGGAGGTCTACCGGGCTGCCCTGGACGCCCTCACTGTGGCTGAGGGCCCGCCGGAAGGGTCCAGTCGAGAATGAACTCACGGGACTGCTGCTGGGTGGCCCGCCCCATCTTCGGGCCCTCGGGCCCCTTGTCTGGATGGAGATTAGTCGTCCGCTTTCGTAGAATCGCCGACACGGGCCACGCGCCGTCCGGGTGCATCACCACCCCGATGATCTCCTCGTTCACCGCGATGGAGGCCGCTGCGGTTCCCGCGACGACCGACTCGTAGTACGCCTCGACTGCCCTCTGGTCGAAGAGGCTCTCCATGCGCAGCTCGGCGCACTCCGGGGATCCGCCCTCGACGCAGGGCACCCAGCCCTCGAAGGAGCGGCTCGCCGTGGTCTTCCAGTCCCCCGTCATGCCAGGAAGATCCATGGGTACCTGCGTCTGTCGGACCTCACCGGCGGTCCACGGCTCCGAGCCCGCCCACATCCCGACCCAGGCCCCCCAGCGCTCCTTGGCGGACGCGAGCATGGCGTCGGTCGCGATGGCGCGCTGCAGAAACAGAGCCCGGCCTGGTGACTTGGCCGCCGCCAGCTCGACCAGCGGCGCCAGCCGCGCCTGAGCCTGCACGGCGATGACGGCCTCGAGATCGCCCGCGTCTCCGATCCGCCAGACCCCCTGATCATCACCGCGCAGACCGTTGAGCACCATGCCGGGCTCACGGCCGACCGTGCCCGTCCACTCGTCCTCCGAGACGACGTGCTCGGAGGGCACGATGATGGTGGCCCCTCCGCGGGTCTGCGACACCACGATCGACCATTCCTCGACCGACGACCAGTCCGCGGTGTTGGCGCCTGCCTGCCGAGTGATGGACCGGTCGAGCCGGATGTCGGCAACGGCACCGATCGGCCAGCCGACCTCGACCTCGAGCGGCGGAGGACTGGCCATGGCGGCGGCAAAGACCCAGAGCGCGATGGACACGACGTCTCCCTGCGAGAACAGGACCTTAGCGCGGTGTCGCCCCCCGCCGCGATAAGGGACGCCGGCACCCAGGGGGAGGACGGTGCAAGCAGACGAAGCTCTGGGAAGGCTCGAGGCCGTGATCCAGGAGATCGGCCCACCACTGACCGCGTTCTCCGGGGGCGTGGACTCGACGCTCGTCGCGGCCGTCGCTGCGCGAGTGCACGGTCGCGCTGCGCTCGCCGTCACTGGCATCAGCCCCTCGCTCTCCCGCAGTGAGGCCGAGCAGGCAGCGGCGGTGGCCCGAGCACTCGGTCTCCGTCACCAGGTCGTCGAGACGCAGGAGCTGGTCCTCGAGGGGTATCGGGCCAATGCGGGCGACCGCTGCTACTTCTGCAAGGGCGAGCTGTTCGGGAAGCTGGTTGGCCTCGCGCGCTCGGAGGGGCTGCGGGCGGTGCTCTCGGGCGACAACCTCGACGACATCCGCCCCGGCTCGCACCGTCCCGGAATGCGCGCAGCCACCGAGAACGGCGTCCGCAAGCCCTTGATTGAGGCGGGGCTCTCCAAGGAAGCCGTCCGCGCCGTGGCCTCCCGTCTCGGGCTCCCGAACCACGACAAGCCGGCCAGCCCGTGTCTCGCGAGCCGCGTCCCCCACGGCGTCCGAGTGTCGGCCGAGGTACTCGCGAAGATCGAGTCGGCAGAGGCCGGGATTCGCGAGCTCGGCTTCCGGGTCTTTCGCGTGCGCCACCACGGACGCCTCGCGCGGGTCGAGATCGCCGAAGACGAGCTGGAGCAGGCCTTTGCACAGCGCGAGCAGGTGCACGCGGCCTGCCGCCGGGCCGGCTACCTGTGGGCCTCTCTCGATCTCGCGGGGTACCGCTCAGGCTCGCTGAGCGCGGCGCTGCCATGACCGACCCCAGACGAGCGATCCTGGCAGCCGTAGCAGCAGGAGAGCTGAGCATCGACGGCGCGCTCGACTCGCTCACGCGTGCCTCCATCGAGCAGCTGGCCATCGCCACCCTCGACCATGAGCGAGCGTGGCGCCGCGGACTGCCCGAGGTCGTCTTCGGGCTCGGCAAGTCCCCCGCCGAGCTCGCCGAGATCGTCACGCGTCTCGCGGCGCGCTCTGCCAACGTGCTCGCCACTCGGGTGAGCGAGGAGGGAGCGACCGCCGTGCAGGCCGTCGTGCCCGAGGCCCACTGGGACCCTCGCAGCCGCGTGCTGCGGGTCTGGCGCGACACAGAGCCCCGCCGAGAGGGCACCGTGCTCGTGGTCGCGGCAGGCACCAGCGATCTGCCCGTCGCGCTCGAGGCGCGGCACTGCCTCGAGGTCATGGGACAGCCCAGCGAGCTCGTGGTCGACGTGGGCGTCGCCGGGCTTCACCGCTTGCTGTCTCAGGCCGACCGCCTGCGAGATGCCCGGGTCGTGATCTGCGTCGCGGGCATGGAGGCCGCGCTGCCGAGCGTCGTGGCGGGTCTCGTCGACGCACCCGTCATCGCAGTGCCCACCAGCGTGGGCTACGGCGCGAGCTTCGACGGTCTCGCGGCGCTCCTCGGCTGCCTCAACGCTTGCTCGGCCGGCGTCGTCACCGTGAACATCGACAACGGCTTCGGAGCCGCCTACGCCGCAGTGGCGATCACCCGAGCCTGACGCGACGAGTCCGTCAGCTGAGCCGACGCACTTCCCAGTGGGTGTAGGAGCGCTCCGTCGGCCGGAGGACCAGCGTCAGGCCGAAGGAGATGCCGAGAAAAGAGGCGACCACCGGCATGCTCGCGCCCGAGATGTGGGCCACGAGACCGAGGACCCCGACGGTCTCGGCACACGCGAAGCGAACGATGAAGGCCAACTGCACGGCGACGCCCCGCAGCAGCAACGGACCCCGACGATGCCGAACGCCCCGGTCATGAACGCAGCGGCTCCGAGCGCGGCGATGATCGTGACGTCACCCGGCGGCGGGGGTGGCAGCGGCCCTCCGAAGGCAAGGAACGCCAGCAACAGCGGCGTCAGCTGAAAGGCCAGCCAGATGAGCTGAAGGACCCGAACCTCGGTCATGCAAACAGCGCGGACAGCGGAGTATTCACCAAGCCCTCCTCGGAGCCGAACTCCGACAAAGGTACGTCCATCGCCTGCAAGAGAGCCAGCAAGACCTTGCTCGAGTTCTCACCCCCGAGTGACCGGTAGTGATGGTCGGTCTTGAGGCGTCCGCAGGCGGAGCCGGCGATCAGGATCGGCATGTTGGCGATGCTGTGGGTCTGGCCGAGGCTGACCTCCGAGCAGGCGAGCACCGCGCAGTTGTCGAGCAGGGTGCCCGACCCCTCCGGAATGGACGCCAGCGTGCGCACGAAGTCGCCGAAGGCCTCCATGCAGAACACCGTGTTCGCCTGAACTTGGGGCTGGTCTCCGCCCTCGTTGTGCGTCAGGTCGTGATGCCCGGCCGAGGCCTCGGGGAACAGCAGATCGTTCACCGGGTCGCAGAACCAGTGGCTGAAGACCCGAGTCTGATCGCAGGCGAGCGCCATCGCCACAAGCTCTGCCATGATCTGGTTCGACTCGCGCAGCTGCGGCCGACCATCGA
The DNA here is from genome assembly GCA_002862545.1 of Pseudomonadota bacterium. Lineage (GTDB taxonomy): Bacteria > Myxococcota_A > UBA796 > UBA796. The sequence goes on along the minus strand of PKDJ01000029.1, from coordinate 19,907 downwards.
TGTCGGACAGGTCGACCGGTGCGACCGGCCTGGAGCAGGCCTCGAGGTCGGGGGGGTCTTCTTCGAGACGAGCGAGGCGGGTCTCGAGGTCGCGCAGGCCCTCGAGGTGCTGCTCGAGGCGAGCCCGATCGCTGGCGCCCACCTGCGACTTGAGCGCGTCGATGTCGCCGAGGACGCCGTCGAGCACGCTGCGGCGCAGGCCGAGGCGCGGATCGACGGTCGAGTCCCCCGGCTCGCGGAAGGTCGGTCCGAAGATCCGATCGTAGAGCGCGACCGCAGAGCTCTCGGGCGGGTTGCGGCTGTTCGGACCGTTGAAGCTCTTGCCGCTGGCGCCCGCGCAGCCCGTCTCGATGGACCGGTAGAGCGTCTCGTTGCCGATGTGCTGAGCCATCACCTGATCGATGGTCGGCAAGACGAGGCTGGACTCGTCGAGCACGTCGATCAGACCGCCACCGGACAGGATGCCCGCAGCGCCCGAGCCGTGCGGCGCGTCGTTCGGAAGCTTGATGTCGGTGCCGGTGACGACCGTGAGGTGGGACTTCACGTCTGCGAGCGGCGTGAGCGTCGTAGAGAGGCTCCAGGCATCCCCCACGCCCTCACCGGTCGGGGTCCAGTACTCGGGACGGTTGCCGTTGCCCCAGAACCAGACGCCGAAGCGCTTCGGCAGGATGCCGTCGAGTGCGTAGGCGGTGCCCGTCTGGTCGAACATCGCCTCGAGGGGCGGAAGAGCGACGCTCACCGCGACCCCACCGAGGAAGCCACGCAGCAGCGTGCGACGATCCAGCGCGAGCTTGCCGCCGATTCGATGCCAGCCCATCACTCCACCTCCGACACGGTCCGGAATGCCTCAGAGAGCGCGACCTCTCGGATGAGCGTGCGCATCGACCAGCCGACCTCGGCGAAGCGCCGGTCGAGCCACTGCGCGTAGTCTTGCTCACCCATCTCGGGACGATGCCCGACTCCATAGCTGTAGATCATCTCGGCCATACAGGCCGGGAAGCCCGGATGGTCTCGGAGGGCGGCCGCGAGATCCCACGAGTCGGCGTAGGTCGTCCCATCGAGCTCGCCGCTCGCGTCGATCAGGGCCCCGTTCTCGTGGGTTCGGTACACGCCGAGGCCGTCGAAGTGCTCGAGCCCGAGACCGATGGGGTCGACCAGCTGGTGACAGCCGGCACAGGTGGGCTCCTCGAGGTGCGCCTCCACACGCTCTCGACGCGTCGGGGAGTCGGGCGAGGGCTCGGGAATCGAGGTGTCGACATCGGCCGGTGGCGGCGGAATCAGCTGGCAGAGCAGCGTCTCTCGGACGAAGATCCCGCGGAGCGTGGCACTGCTGCTGACCGGGTGAGCGTGCAGCGCGAGCATGCCGACCTGTCCGAGCAGGCCGCGCCGCGGCCCATCGGACGGCAGCGTGACGGCACCGAAGCCCTCGCGCTCGGGCGCAGGCACGGCGTAGAGCATCGAGAGGTTGCTGTCGACGAAGGTCTCCCGCGTGGTCATCCAGGTTCGGAAGTCGTCGTCGCGGTCGAAGACCAGCGCTTCGACGGCCGCCAGGGTCTCCTCACGGGCCGAGGGACCGATCTCGGAGCGCATCGCCGGGAAGACCTCGGGGTCCTTCGACAGGTGCTTGAGCTCTTCGAGGTGGAGCAGCTCGTCGATGTAGTTGCGGAAGCCTCGCCGAACCCGTGGGTCGTCGAGCATCCGGTCGACCTCGACGGCCAGTCCCTCGGGAGTCGAGAGCACACCCGACTCCGCAGCGTCGAGCAGGGCGTCGTCCGGGGCCGTGTTCCACAGGAAGTAGGACAGGCGCGTGGCCAGCTCCACATCGGAGAGCCGCCCGCCCGAGCCCAGCTCCATGCGGTACAGGAAGCTCGGGCTCTGCAGGACCGCGCCGATGGCCAGCTCCAGGCCGCCGTAGAAGTCGCCCAGCGCGTCACCCGCCTCACCGGCCAGCTCGACGAGCCGATCGACCTCGTCGGCCGTCGGCGTGCGGCGCCAGGCGCGACGCACGAGCGGGGTCAGCGTCAGATCTGCACACTCGGCATCGACCGGGCCCATCGGCTCACACGGCACCAGCCGGTCGCGGTGCTCCGGCGACATCGCCTGCGCGGCGAGGTCGTAGGCCGCATCTTCGTACTGCTCGACTCCCAGTGGAGACAGCGAGGCGGTGCTCGCACCGATGGAGAGGAGCCCGTCCAGCTCCTCATCGGGCTCGAGCCTCGCGGGCAAGATCAGCTCGTCACCGAGAAGATCCGAGACCGAGTTCGCATATTGAGTCGCCGTGAGGCGACGCAGCGCCGGAGGCGGCGGTGAGACAGCGGGCTCGGGGCCAGCCGGCTCCACCTCCACCGTCTTCGGTTTGTCTTCGCTCTCGGTCGAGCAACCGAGAAGCATCACCAAGGGGAGCCAGCGGATCATCTGTCCTCCGGAGGCGGAGAACGTATCCGGCCGTTTTTCGATCCGCAGGTGTCCTACGTCACGTTCCGGTGGCAAGCCAGCGAAGTACAGTCGGATCCGGGAAGAGTCGGAGCCACAGCGCCCGCTGCATCGACACCCGCGTCCAGGCCGCGAGGGCGGGCCCGTACCGCTCCGGAGCCGGGTCGGCCCAGGCACAGCCGAGCGCGCCGATCGTCAGCACCAAGGTGTGCCCCAGCACGACAGGACGAAGCGGTGGTGCCTGCCGGAGCCACAGCGCCCGCCGCACGACATCGAGCGTGAAGGCCTCCTGCGTGGGTGTCAGTCGGCCGGTCCAGGGAGGCGGAGCGGCGCCCGTCTCGAGCCACCGGGGGAGGTGCTCGAGTGCCTCACCGACCGCCGAGCCCAGCTCCGGCTTCGCGAAGAGCTGCCCGAGCCGGGCCTCTCGGAGGCGGGTGAGGACCCGGTCCGGAAAGCCCTCGGGGAGCGTAGTGGCCACCGGTGGCCCCCCACTGACCAGCGAGGCGAGCCCGGCGACCGAGGCCTGGGGATGGGCCGTGGCCTGGATCACCGCGCGCTCGGCGGCGACCTCCGGGGGTGGGTAGGGCCGCCGCGTCGGAGAGTCCACGGGCGCCGGATCTTCGATCGGACCGTCTTCGAACGACTGCCAGCCGGTGCCGCAGGTGGGATCGATCGCGAAGCGGATCCCGGCCTCGGTCGAGACGTGACGGCGGGGATAGACCTGGCAGACATGAGGCTTGGCCTCCATCCCCCACTTCTTGTGGATGCGGCAGAGCTTGTCGGTGTCGAGGAAGAGGCAGCGGCCCTCGGCGAAGCGTAGGAAGCCCTCGTCGTCGATCGGATCTTCGAGGCCCAGCTCTGCGGCGTACCTCCGGATCCGCTCCGGCTCGTCGCCGCTGAGGCCGACGCTGTGCCCGTGACAGCACATGCCACAGGCGCGACAGGCATGGCGTGCGGGTCCCAGGGTGTGCACCGCGCTCATCGACCCTCCAGCAGGCGGTCTGAGCCGGCCTTATCTCACTGCAGATCCCGTCCGTGCAGCGCGCGCTTGTACCGTCGCTTGCGGACGGCAGCGGCGATGCCCTGACCGTTCAGGTCCCGGTCGATGTCGACCAGCGCGCGAGCCCGACCGTCTGCGCCGAGGCCGCGACCCGTGAGCAGGTCGTCGAAGAGCGCATCGACCCGCTCGGCACAGAAGGCGTCGAGGTCCGCGCCTTCTCGTCCGGAGGAATCCGCCTCGGCGAGGATCGCGCCCGAGACCTCCAGCAGGGGGCGAAGCTGGTCGGCGATGCCCGCCACGTCGTCGTAGCGCCCCATGTGGGTCGGGTAGACATGGGTGGCTCCGAGCGACGCGATCCGGTCCACCGCAGCGACCGCAGCCTCGGGGTCGAAGTCGGTCGGCGAGGTCGACGGAAACGCAAGCAGGCCGCCCCGCTGCAGCCCTGGGTAGACGATTCCGAAGGCGTCGCCGGTGTAGACCGCACCGACCTCGCTGTCGTGCACGACGAAGTGGTGGTTGGCGTGACCACGGGTGTGCAGGAAGGACAGCTCGCGCCCCGCAAGCGGCACCGTGCTGCCGTCGTCGAGTGCTCGCACCCGCTCCGCCGGGACCGGGACAATCTCTCCATAGAGTCCCTCGAAGCGCTCGTCCCCGTACACGGCCCGGGCACTCTGGACCAGCCGCGACGGATCGATCACGTGCCGCGCGGCCCGCGGATGGGCGAGCAGCGTCGCGCTCGGGCAGGCGCGCATCAGCGCCCCCGCACCGCCCGCGTGGTCGAGGTGGACGTGGGTGATGATCACGTAGCGAACCTGCTCGGGCCTCAGCTGACGCTGCGCGAGCGCGCCAAGCAGGAGCGGCAGGGCTCGGGTCGTGTTCGTCTCCACGAAGGCGAGCTCATCGCCGGCCTCGAGCAGGTAGGCGGCCGCCACGCCAGGTGCCCCGAGGTAGTCGCAGTCGATGGTGTGCGTAGTCATCGGCTGACCCCCTCGCGCCCCTCCCAGGCCTCGAGGAAGGACGTGGCGGCATCCCGCCCCGTCTGGACGAGGAAGTCGCGGTCCGCTCCCTCGAGCTCGAAGTCCGAGGTGCCGATGTAGTCGGTGTCGATCGCGACGGTGCGCCACCGATCGTCGTGGCTCAGGTTCAGCTGGCGGATGTGCATCAGCATGCAGTTGAACAGCGCCGAGATGAAGGAGCCCACGCTGCCCAGCTCAGCGCCACGATGGCCAATTCTCGACGTAAGATCAACATTTCGAGCGTCCATGAAGCGCTGCAGCTCGCTGTAGCCGATGCGGCCGTCATCGTTCAGGTCGAGCTGCTCGAAGATGGCATGCACATCGGTGCTGTCGAAGATCAGCAGGGCATCGTCGAGGGCCAGCCCCCCCTCCCGGAACAGCCCCTCGAGCTCCTCGCGGTCGATGCTCCCGTCACCGTCTCGCTCGAGCACCGCGAGGGCATCGACGAAGCGCTCGACAGCGGCCTCGAGCTGCAGACAGGCCTCTCGACGCTGGGCCGCCTTCGCGTCGGCCGCCGAGCGCAGCCGCGAGAGGCTCGTGTCGGGTCGAGCGGGCGCTGCAGCGTGGGCCCAGGACCGCGTGACGTCGTTCTCGCGCTGATCGAAGACCGTGAAGCCGAGCGTCCGCTGCGTGCGCGGACTGAACCGACCCTGGAGGATTCGCTCCGACTCCCTGAACGGTCGCAGGCGCTGCAGGAAGGTGTCCTCCGGCTTCAAGGACAGGTACCAGCCGTCGTAGACGTGGAGCGGGAAGTTGCACAGCAGCCCGCCGTCCACGTAGAGGTCCTCCTCCGAGAGCCCTGCACCGTGGCCGATCTCCCGCATGAGGCGGTAGGGGCGCATCAGGACCGGCAGCGACATCGAGATGGCCACGGCCAGGCGCGCCGGCATGTCGGGCGTGGTCTTCGGGTGGCAGTACTCGGTGGTCATCCGCGTCAGGTTGCAGATCGGGACGCACAGCTCTCGACCCGTGCGCTCCAGGATCTGCGCGAAGGTGACGTCCGCCGAGCCGGTGCGCTTCTCGAAGAGCTCGGCCAGGAAGGCCAAGAGACGCCGCCCTGGGTTGAGCCCGTACGCAGAGAACATGTTGTAGGCCGGCCCGAGCGGCCACAGCGGGGCGTCCTGGAGCACCTGGGCCAGGTTGGTCGCGTACAGCAGCTCCTTCAGCTCGGCCGAGCTCATCCCCAGCGCGACGGCCGCCGCCATGAAGCTGCCGCTGCTCGTGCCCGACGCGCGCCGAACGTGGTGGGGGTACAGCCCCCGCTCCTCGAGCACCTCCAGGGCCCCGACGAAGGCGAGCCCCTTCGTGCCACCGCCCTCGAACGCGAGGTTCTCGAACGGAAGCGTCGCATGAGGGGCCGCTGCCGGGAGCACCGGCACGTGGGCGAGCGCCTCGACGGGAGGAAGGGGTTGGGGGCGGAGGTCCCCCAGCTTGATGCGCCAGTCGTCGAGTCGTCCCATGATGCGCCATCCTATCGACTTCGCTGCCGGGAGCGAGCCGGTTCTGCGACCTTGGCCTCGAGCCAAGGGGCCGTCGAGCGGCGTGGTCACGGCGAGTCCACTGGACACCGCAGAGCCTCTCGTCGGGCGTGACACCAGGAGTCGCGACTCGACGCGAGGGTCCGGCACGCCGCCCGACCCGTCGCGTGGCGCGGAACAGACAGCTGGGCCGCCCCACCACCTCGTGGTGGCCGTCTGGTCCCCGAGTCGGACCCCGGCGCGATACGGGCCTCCCATGTGGATCCTCGCCGTCGTCGCCTGTGTGCAGACCGACCCCGTGCTCGACACGGCGGCTCCCCCCAGCGCGCCCACGGCCGCCTTCGAGTGGGAATCAGGCTGCGATCTTGCACCGATCATCGCCTACAGCAGCACCAGCGAGGCCGCCGAGGGTGATCTGGTGCAGCTGCTCTGGTCCTTCGGCGACGGAACCAGTGGCTTCGGTGATCTCGTGATCCACACGTACGCCGAGAGCGGCCCCTTCGAGGTCGTCCACACGGCGGTCGACGACGCAGGCCGCGAGCGCACCGTGCGGGAGGAGGTGCCCGCCATCGCCTGCCTGGAGAACCAGGGTCAGGAGGTCACCATCACCGACGGTCTCGCCTCGCCACTCGCACTGATCGCCAACGTCGGTGGCGCAGAGAGCGCTAGCGTCACCTTCCTGATCGATCTGCTCGACGACGACGGCGCGGTCGTCATCCCCGACGTTCCGGGTAGCCGGGCCGTGCTCTCGCCGGACATGGTGGTCGTCGCCAAGCCTCCCGACCCATGGCCCTGCGGCGAGGACTGCGATCGAATCACCGACATGCGCGTCCGGCTCGAGCAGACCTACTGGTTCCCAGTCGAGTAGCTGCAAGCCGCGTCGGACACGACCACACTCCGCCACACCGGTAGCCGTGCACAGCGCACCTTGACGACGGCAGAGTTCGAGGCCAAGCTCGTCGAGACCATCCGCACGCGCTCTCGGAACTTCCTGCTCGACTGACCCCAGATCGCACCCACAGCATCTGGATCGGAGCCGAACCAGATGCACTCACTCGGGGGGCACTCGAACGCCGATGAGGGACCTGATCTCCCTGGTCATGCACCTCTGGGACCGATGGCGCTTCGAGGCGACACCGGCCGAGCGCGCCTGGGATGCCGAGCGCGGGGTCGAGACGAGCGCCTGGACCATCGGGGGCTACGAGCCCACACCCCTTGCTCTCGCGCGCACGATCCTCGACGCCTTGCCTCGACGCGATCGAACCTTCGTCGACGTCGGCTGCGGCAAGGGGCGCATGCTGCTGCTCGCGAGAGAGGCGGGATTCACGCACGCCATCGGCGTCGAGCTGGACAGCACGCTGTTCGAGACCGCACGAGCAAACCTGGAGGGACGTGAGGGACTCAGCGTGATCAACCGCGACGCACGCCTCTTTCCATGGCCGATCACACCCCTGGTCGTGTTCCTCTACAACCCCTTCGAGGAGCCCATTGTCGGCCAGGTCGTCGACCGGCTCGAGCGCTCCCTGCGCGACCAGCCCCGCCCGGTGGACCTCATCTATGTGAATCCTCTGTGGGCGGAGGCCTTCGAGACCCGAGGCTGGCAGGTGCTCTCCGACACCGGAGCCGGCACGAGCCGCTGGCTGCACCTTCAGCCACCGTCATTCCTGGGCCAGCCTCTCAGGCCGCCCGCGCTGCGCCCAGAGCGCTGAAGGAACTGGGCTGTGGAGCGTCGTAGCGGTTCGGACCTGACAAGCTCTCTCCGTCACGTCATTCTGTGCACACACGCAGGAGCCGCTGGATGCATCGAGTCCTCTTCCTCTCCGCCCTGACCCTCTGGGCGTGCCAGGATCCCTCCAAGCTGGACGACGGCGACACCGCGGCACCCTCGGACGCGAGTCCGACGACTGACCCGACCGGCGCGACGGATGCGGTCTACACGGTGAGCTTCGCGCTCGCGTCCGCTGCAGCGCGGGCCGGCGAGCCGGTCACCTGGTCTGGCGAGGTTCGCGACGAGTCGGGCGCTGCGGTGGAGTCCAGCTGGGACCTCGCCAGCGATCTGGAGACGCTGGAGTCGACCGCTACCACTCTCACCGCCACCCTCGCGGGCAACCACACGATCACGGCGACCGTGTCGGTCGGGGAGCAGGTTCTCGACGCAGAGGCCTCGCTCACGATCAGCCCCGGCAGCGCCGACACCGTCAACTTGATGCTCGACGACGGCACCGTCGAGGCCGGCACGGAGACCACCTGGACGTTCACGGCCGCCGACGCCTGGGGCAACGCCATCGAGCCGGCAGAGCCCACCCTCGCCGCGCCGGATCTGGAGATCTCCCCAACCGGAATCGGCGGCACAGCGGTCGGCTTCTGGGAGATCACGGCCACCCTCGACGACGCGCAGGACGTGGAGACGCTCCGCGTCATCGCTGGCCCCGCTGCAGTGCTCGACCTCGAGCTCGACGACCTCGACCTGGAGGTCGGCGAGTCGACCAACGCCACCGTGACCGTCACCGATGCCTTCGGGAACCCCTCCGGCGCCCCCTACACCCTGTGGGTCGAGGGGGGACGGCACGAGGTGGCTCTGGACACGATCACCTTCCTCGAAGACGGCGTCTTCGAGGTCTACGCCGAGGTTCCCGGCGGTCCGATGGACATGGTCGGACCGATCGTGATCGACTCGAGCGGGCCCGAGCTGTTCGTCACCGAGCCCTCCCGGGGCACCTTCATGGACGCCGCGAGCGCGCGCGTCGCGGGCACCGCACTCGACGAGCGAGACCCCGTGCCACCCACGGTCGCCACGAATGGCATCGTCTTGCCCGTCGACGACGGCGGCGCCTTCAGCGGTGACATCGCCATCGACGACGGCATCCAGGTGCTCGAGACCACCGCCACCGACACCTCCGGCTACGTCACCACGGACAAGCGCGCGGTGCTCAACGGCGCCTCCGTGCCCTGGGGCGACCCCATCATGGAGGGCCTGCACGTTCGCATCGACGACGGGGCGGGCGGCCTCGATGTGCTCTCCAGCCTGGCAGAGGGCCTCGTCGACCCGGACGAGATCGTCGCCATGCTGCCGGATCCCGTCGTCGACGAGGAGGAGGAGTGGTGTGAGGACATCTGGCTGATCGGCGAGGTCTGCTACACGCTGTACGCCATCACCATGAGCGTCGACGACGCCAGCTTCGGCCCCACGACCGTCGACATCGATCCTCTGCCGACCGGGCTCGTTCGGGTCGAGCTCATCGTGGACGACCCTTACCTCGAGTGGTCCGCTGATGTCGTCGCCAGCGAGATCCCCATCGCCGGCGCAGGAACCATTACAGCATCGGACTTTATCATCCGAGTCGACGTTGATCCTTTGGTATCCGCAGGAAGGATCCAGCTTGACGTCGCCAACGTCTACGTCTCAGCGACCGACTTCGCCTTCGACTGGGACAGCTGGCTGCAGGACGTCGCGGAGTTCTTTGGCGTCGACCTTGACACCTTGGTCGAGGACCTCGTCTACGACGCCCTCGAGTCCGCCGTGGTGGACGAGGTGCCACCGCTGTTCGAGGAGGTGCTGAACGACCTGGAGATCTCCGAGGAGATCCCGATCCTCGACAATGTCTACACCCTCGACGCCGAGTTCGCGGACGTTGGCGTCGACACGTTCGGCATCACCCTGGTCATGGACACCTCGATCGCCGTCGCCGACTGGGTGGCTCCCGAGGAAGGCCCGGGCTCGTACTACGTCGGCTACGCAGCCCCCGCCTGGCTCACCGAGCGCCCCGGGGGGACGAACCTCGCGCTCTCCATCGACTTCATCAACCAGCTCCTCTACGGACTGTGGGGCGGTGGCGCGATGGCACTCGACCTGGGCGGAGACGAGCTGGGCGTAGGTGCCGACGAGCTCGCGCTGCTGTTCCCGGAAGCCGAGGGAAGCCTGCAGATCCGCGTCGATGCACTCCTTCCTCCCGTGGCGGTTCCCGGCTCCGACGACATGGCCGAGCTGCAGCTCGGTGACCTCCGGCTCACGCTCACCGATGAGGCAGGCACGGTGCTCCTGGACGCCTACGCACACGGCACGGCGCCGATGAGCCTCAGCTCCACCGACGGGACCACCTTCACGCCCGAGATCGGAGACCCGGAGCTGGTGCTCGACGTGGTGGCGCCCACCGAGGGTGCCAGCGATGTCGAGGGGCTGCTCGTCGCCCTCGTTCCGACGTTCCTGCCACTGCTCACGGACTCCATCGTCGGCATCGAGCTACCGACCATCGAGGGCTTCGGGCTCACCGACGTCATCGTCGAGCCCATCGGTCCGGATGACGGATACCTTAGTCTCCACGGAGACCTGTTCGAGGAGTGACGATGCGGGCTGTGCTGCTGGCGAGCGTCGCGGTGACCGCACAGGTCTGCGGCGCAGCACCCGCTCCAGAGGGGGCCGTCGACGCGGTCCTCGACCAGTCGGGGTCGTCAGACATCATCCGAGAAAATGATCGGGTCGATGTCGCCTTCCGGGAGACCGTCGTCGATGTCTTCAAGCGTCCACAGGCCTACCGGTGGGTCTGGACGGCCCCACCAGAAGACAACCCTGCACTCGCCCTCCTGGAGGTGCTGGAGGGGCGTGGCGTCCCCACGCGGGTCGCACGCATCCTCTCGTACTCCGCGGCGAAGCCGAGCTTGGGTGAGCAACTCGAGCTCGAGCCGATGGAGCTGGCCGGCGCGGTGACGCTCGACGAGACGGCAGCGGGCACCATCATCGCCCTACCCGAGCGAGACCTCTGGCGCGTGCCGGTCGAGCAGGCGGGTGTCGTGCTCGGTCGGGCGACCGGCATCCCCTGCCTTGCTGCTCTGGAGAGTCCCCAGCCGGTCTATCCGCTCGGACCGCTGCCTCCCGTGACGGCCTGCAGGGCCCTGAAGGCTTGGGCGGATCGACAGTAGATCGCCAGGCGAAGCAGCGGCTTGAAGCGATCCTCTCGATCCGTCGTGTCCCAGAGCCGGTGCGTTCTCTGCCCGCCCCCTTGGCTCTGAACTTCGCAGAGCGCCTGCTGGCGTCTAGCGACCGCCCGACCGCGAGAGATCACCGATCCAAGATCTGCCTCTGGCCGATCTTCTCGATCCATCGTGTTCCCAGTCAGGTCAGCGGGAGCTGCCGCAGCTCCTCGCCCAGATTCACCAGCTCCGTGCTGGAGCGATGCCCCTCGAGCCAGACCAGCCGAAACGTGTCCGCCAGGGGCTCGACCTCGGGGAACACGACCTGCAGCGAGCCGTCATCGAGGTCGCGCTGCACGAAGTACCGCGGCAGCACACCCACGCCGCCTCCGCAGCGAGCTCGCTGTCGAATGGCGCCGATGGTCCCCAGATAGCTGTGCCCGGCGAAGTCGAGGACGCGACCATCGGTCCGCGCGTCGAGGTGGTACCGAAACAGCGGCAGCGAGGGCTCGGAGTCCAGCAGGTGATGGGCTGCGGCGTCGTCAGGATGGGCGAGGGGCTTGTCTTCGAGCAGGCGCGGACTGGCGACGAACACGTAGGTCTCGATGTGCAAGGGAACGTAGGCGAGGCCGCGCTCGACGAGCCGGGAGGAGGAGATCACGGCATCGAGCTCACCACGCCGAAGGCGCGCGAGGATCTCGCTCCCGCTGCCGAAGGCGAGATGCAGCGTGCGCTCAGGACGCGCGAGGGACAGCGGCTCGAGTGCCGGCACGAGCCAGCTCATGCCCAGCTCGAACCGGGTTCCAATGGTCAGCGCGTAGGGTGTGACGCTCCCCTTGCCGTGGGCGACATCCCGGCAGGCCCCGGCAGACTGCAGCAGATCGCGCGCATGAGACAGGAGGCGCTGCCCGGCCGGCGTGAGCTGAACGCGGCGCGTCGTCCTGTCGAACAGACTCACCTCGAGATGCTCCTCGAGTCGTCGGATCCGATCGCTGAAGGCGGCACTCGACAGCGCAACGGACCGGGCGGCCGCACGGAAGTTCAGGGTGCGTGCCGCCGCCTCGAAGCATGCCAGCGAGAACAGATCAGGAAGCTCATCCATTCGGAAAATCCGGACAATTTCATTCAGATTATACCGCTTCTCGGTCGCGTCGGCCTCGGGCACCTTTCGGCAGCTCGGGGAAGAGACATGCCGGTCCGAACGAATCTGGAAGAAGCAAGGTACCTACTGATCCACGACGATCACTACCTCGACGCCTTCCTCGACCGCGACGAGGATGCGCTCGGGCTGTGCCCCCGTGACCTCGACGAGCTCCTCCGTCTCGACACCGGCGATGTCCTCTGGACTGCCCGGGGCAAGCGCGTCGAGATCCGACAGCGCCTGCGCCCCGCCTTCGACCCGCTGTTCCAGCGCTGGCGCACGTACATGGGGGATGACGCCGCAGGCACGGGTCTCGTGTCCTTGTTCCTCCGCTCGGCGGACTATCGGACGTGCCACGACGGGAGCAGTCGCCTCCATGCGGCATTTCGTTCCTTCGCTAGGCGAACCGGCGTGTTCTCGGACACACTGATTGCCGATTCCGAGGCGCTGGCAGCGAAGTGACCCACGGTCGGGATCGGACTACACTCGACTACCACGCACCAAGGCTCACCCATGGTCCGCATCGTCGCTCTCCTCTCACTCTGCGCTGGGTTCGTCTCGATGACGGCCTGCACCGGCTCTGGCCTCGCACTGCCGGCCGATGAGGGGGGTGACACCGCCCTGCTGAACTTCGGCACCGGCAGCGCGACCGGCACGGCCACCGGTGGCGGCAGCGGTGGCGGTGGCGGTGGCGGTGGCGGTGGCGGTGGCGGTGGCGGTGGCGGCGGTGGCGGCGGAGCAGGCACGGGCGGTGGTGGAGCCGGAACCGGCGGCGGCGGCACCGGTGGCGGCACGGGTGGCGGCACGCCGACGGACTGCGAGTACCCCGAGGTGGAGCTCGGCGATCTCGGCCCTGTCGGCTCGATACCCACGCCACCGTACATGGCCGTCGGCGTCTACGGCGTGCCCGTCGACGGCGTCTTGAGAGACTACGAAGATGGGGGCAAGGTCTACCCCGCGATCATGGTCTTCGAGTTCCTCGACTCCCTCTTCGAGCCCGTCTGTGCCGTCCTCTGGGACGCCGGAGCGCTCCGGGAGGTACCCGCCAACTCCTGGCCCACGGACTCCGGGGGCCAGATCTACAACGCCTGGGAGCTCGCAACGACCGGCGGCCTCACCGACTGCGGCCAGGTCGACGCCGGTGTCTTCGGCGGAGAGACCGACCTGCGCCGCTGGATCGCCAGCCGTGGCACCTGGGGCATCGGGCTGGGCGAGATGACCCCCGGCATGGCCTCCGAGCTCTCCACCGCCGTCGGCGCCGACTGGAGCAGCAGCTGGGAGCCGAATGTCTACAGCTCCTACGTCGCCCTCAACGGCCAGGCCCAGGAGATGGGCTACGCCTGGGCCTACCGACAGGAGTGCGGCGTCATCGAGCCCGGTCCGGTCCCGCTGCCCACGCCGACGGGTGAGATCGACAGCGCACTGGCCGTCGCCAGTGCCTACTGGGTGTTCAACGTCGACTCGCTGCTCTGACACCCTGCGCGGCGTCGAGGCCTCGGGTCACTCCTCCGTGACGTCCTGCAGCCTGAAGCGCTGGTGATCCGCCATCGTGCAGCGGTTCTGCACGACGTCGATCCCGGCCGCGCTCAAGCGCTCAGCCGACTCCGGATGCCAGACCAGCAGCTGCAGCCAGACCACGCGGGGGCTCCAGGGCAGGGCGAGGATCTCGTCCACATGGCCTGGGATCAGCTCCGAGCGCCGGAACATGTCGACCATGTCGACGGGCTCGGGCAGCTCGGCGAGGGAAGACAGCACCGGCCGGCCCCAGATCGTCTCACCGACGCGACGGGGATTCACGGGGTAGACCCTGTAGCCCACGCGTGCGAGGTACTCACCGACGTAGAAGCCGGCGCGGGACGGGACGGATGAGGCCCCGACGACCGCCACCGTGCGGGTCCGACGAAGGATGCCCTCAACAGCGGCGAGTTCGGTCACCACGGCCATCCATGCTCCCCTGGGCCGCAGGAGTCGGCCTTCCCGTGCTCTAACCTCCCGCGGCTGTCCCGAGCCGGACCCCTCAGCCGAGGTGCTCGCCCCGATGGGCTCGAGCCGCCGCCCGGCAGACGCCAAGACCCACTGGCTTCGACCCTGGGCCTGATCGGGGCACTCTCGGGACGCTGCCACTGCGGCATGACCGCGTCGGGCAACAGCAGGCTTCCCCTCCTGTACGCTGGCGCACCGGAGGGCACGTGGGCGAGCGCATTGGTCTGGCAGAGAAGGTGGGGTACGGCCTAGGTGACACGGCGTCGAACCTCTACTTTCAGTTCTTCAACCTCTTCCTCTTCTACTACTACACCGATGTATTCGGCCTCGACCCCGCGGCGGTCGGCACGATGTACCTGGTCGCCAACTTCTGGGACGCGGTGAACGACCCGATGATGGGGGCCATCGCCGACCGCGTGCGGACCGCGCGCGGCACCTACCGGCCCTTCCTGCTGTGGTTCGCGCTGCCCTACGGGATTCTCGGCTACCTCTTGTTCGCCAACCCGGCCCTCGGCGAGACCGGCAAGCTGCTGTTCGCCTACGTGACCTTCATTGCCTTCAAGATGGCGTACACGGCCATCAACGTTCCCTACTCGGCCCTGATGGGGGTGATGACGGACGACCCGGACGAGCGGGTCTCGCTCTCCACGGCCCGCTTCCTCGGCGCCTTCGGAGGAGGCTTCGTCGTCAGCCTCCTGGTGAGGCCTCTCGTGGACGCCTTCGGGGGCGGCGACGAGGTGCTGGGCTTCCAGACGACGATGGCCCTGTTCGGTGCCCTCTCGGTAGCGATGTTCCTCACCACCTATGCCACCACGCGGGAGCGCCTCGCGCCACCCGAGAGCGGTGGGGTCTCCATCGCCGAGGACCTCCGCTTCCTCGTCCAGAACCGCCCCTGGCTCGTGATGGTCGGCGCTGCGGTCTGCACGCTGGCGTCGGTCGCCATTCGTGGGGCCGTCACCGTGCACTACTTCAAGTACGTCGTCGGCGACACCGGCGAGGCCCTCCTCACCCTGGGCAGCGCCGCCTCCCCGTGGCACCTGTCCTTCGACGCCACCACCCTCTTCCTGGCCTCTGGCTCGCTGGCCTTCATCGCCGGAGTGAGCTGTACCGGGCTCATCGGACGGCTGCTCGGCAAGCGGAACGGCCTCATCGTCATGACGCTGCTCAACGCCATCACCGTCCTCGCCTTCTTCTGGATTCCCCCCGACGCGTGGTGGACCATGGTGGGCGCGAACCTCCTCGGCAGCCTGCTCGCCGGCCCGACACCCGGTCTGGTGTGGGCGCTCTACACCGACGTGGCCGACTACGGCGAGTGGAAGTTCGGCCGCCGCGCCACCGGCCTCGTCTTCGCCGGGGCGATGTTCGCCCAGAAGATGGGCCTGACCCTGGGCGGCACCGCGTCCGGCTGGATGCTCGACGGCTTCGGCTTCGTCGCGAACACCGAGCAGACCGACGAGGCACTCCTCGGCATTCGACTGATGTTCAGTGTTGTCCCCGGCCTACTGGCCATCGCGAACGGCGTGATTCTCTTGGCCTACCCCCTGACCCCCGCCATGGCCGAACAGATGCGGGCCGAGCTCGGTGAGAGACGGCTCGAAGACGTCGCCTCCTGAGACGAGTACCGGCCTTCGCCACCCTGCAGCCCCACACTGCGCTTGGGGGTGGGAATGCGACGACGCGCAGCAGTGGCAGCCGGCTCAGTCTCCGTGGTCGGGCTCCTCCTCCTCGCCGGCCTCTCCCGCGACGACCCACACTCTGCGACACCCAAGAGCCCTCCCTCGGCTCGAGGCGACACCACCCGACGCGCTCTCGTGAGACGCACCCCCGGCATCACGGCCGCCGAGGCGCCGAAGGCCTCGCCCGAAGCCCCACCCGGCCCCCACGCCCAGCTCGCGGAAGCGCTCAATCGGGTCGCCATTCGATGCTGGGTCGGCACCGAGTGGGAGGGACTGACGCTCGAGAAGACCCGCACCCGACAGGCGATCGAGGGCGGATGGTACAGCGACACGGTCACCGAGCTCTCGGGCGCACACCTCGTTCGTGCCACCGAGCGTCACCTCGACCTCTCGCGCTTCCCGTCGCGTCTCTTCCGGGCCGACCGCACGTCCCTGTTCCGTGTCTCGTGGGAGGCCGAGCGTCTGGGCGAGGAGGTCGCCTGCACCGTGCACCCCGTCGCGCTGGCCGCCATCGACGTTCAGGTGGTGGACGAGGACGGTCGACCCCTGCCCGAGAGCCGGGTCTACCTGGGCGCGAATGGTACCACCGACCCTCAGGGCTGGACCACGATCGAGGGCCTGGCTGCGGGGATCGAGCACTCCGCGTTCATCCTCGGCTCCGAGCCGCTGGGCGTGCCCAGGCAGGTCACCGTCGGCCCACTCGAGCCCGACACCCACACGGCCATCCGGGTGACCCTCGAGCACGTCGAGGCCGTCGACGAGCTGGCGCACAGGTTCGGAGAGGAAGACCCGGACGGGATCTTCGCCGCCATCGAGGCGAGCGAGGAGCGAGAGCGACAGGAGGAGCAGGTCTTGCTGGCCATGGCCGCTGGCCCGCTCGATCCGCCCACTCGCCAGGTCGTCGACGACATGCTGCGTGGGCCTCCCCCAGCACTCCTGCTGCTGAAGAGACTGCTCGGAGTGCCGTAGCTCGGGGACCGTCTTCGCCGGCCTCACTCCACCCGGAGTGACGTGGAGTTGGCCGGCGAGTAGCCATCGTCCGAGCCGGCCCCGAGACACGCGGGAGATGACCCGTGATCGCAGTAGGTCCACGGGCCTCGCTCGAGCCGCACACGCGCAGCCACGTCGTAGAACCCGACCTCCTCCGGAGCGGTGATCAGCCCGGTGTACTCGTCATTGGCGAAGTCGCCCGGGAAGAGCCCGTCGACATCGCCGTAGTAGCGGGTCGGGGACCACACCCAGCCACCTGCGGCCGGGTCGGAGAAGTCGTCTCCCACGCCGAGCTGGACCTCGACACCCGCTCCCTCCCCCGGGCTGTCCGTCACGCCTCCGTGGTAGGCCCACACGTAGAACTCGGGCGACAGAGCACCCGGAGCCAGCGCGACTTCGCAGGGCCACTGCAGGTGGCAGTAGTCGATCGGCGGACCAACGGGCGGCTCGCCGGTGTCGATGTCGGTGTCGGCGTCCGCATCCGTGTCGGAGTCTGCATCCGTGTCGGAGTCCGCATCCGTGTCGGCGTCCGCGTCCGCGTCCGCGTCCGCGTCCGCGTCGGTGTCGCTGTCGCTGTCGCTGTCAGCATCGGTGTCGGTGTCGGTGTCGGTGTCAGCGTCCGTGTCGGTGTCGGTGTCAGCGTCCGTGTCGGTGTCGGTGTCGGTGTCGGCCTCACCCGAGTAGGTGAAGGTCAGGGTGGCCGTGGAGCCATCGGTCGCGGTGGCGGTAAACGGCACGGCCCCAGCACTACCCGGCGGCGTGACACAGCGGAGCTCGGTCGCGGAGACGACGGTGAGCTCAGCGCACGAGGCGTCGCCCACCGTGACGGCCACGTCATCGGCGAACCCACTGCCGACCGCGGTGACGCTGGTGCCCCCCGAGGCGGGACCCGACGTCGGGGAGAGGCCCGTGAGGGACACACCTCCGAGGGGCGGCAGGCCCGTGTCGATAGGCTTGTCGACGTCAGCAGAGGAGCAGGCGAGCAGGAAGATCAGCAGAGCAGAGGTTCGCATACACAACTCATAGTCGAGGCCCCCGGCACCTCGCAATGGCTGTCGCACGCCGCACCGGGCCTAGGCTGCGCTCCCGGTTCTTCGCCGCGCGCCAGGCCCTCCAGCGATGCCCCCCTGCTGTGCTACGGCACTCCATGCTTGCAGCCCTCACCCTCGTCGCGCTGGCCCAGGACGCTCCCGACCTCCAGGCCTGGCAAGACGACCGCCGCCGAACGGAGCGCGCCGCCTCGGCCGTGCTGCTCGGCTGGGCCGGTGCCAACCTCGTCGGGGGCACCGTCGGCGCCGTCGTCGCCGAGGACCCTCGCGCGCGCTCAGCTCTCGCAGGCTCCGCAGGCTGGAACGTCGTCAACGCCGGACTGGCCGTGCCAGGACTGGTGGCTCGCCCGCCCGTGCCCGCCACCCGGACCGAGGCCCTCGAGCGCGCGAGCCGACTGGACGGTGCACTGCTGCTGAACGCTGGACTCGACGTCGCCTACGTGGTCGGCGGACTGGCGCTGCAGGACCGTGGACAGCGCACGAGCGACCCTCGGCTCACCGGGCTCGGCGATGCGCTCGTCGTCCAGGGGGCCTTCCTCCTAGGGTTTGACCTGATCTTCCACCACGCGGCCCGCAGGCACACCCGACGCCTGTTCTGACCCCGAGCCGGCGAGCGGTGTGCCCACTGGGGTACAGTCCGCCGTCTCGGAGGTCTCATGGAACCCTCGGCGCTGTCCCTGCTGCCCGCGCTGGTGGCCATCGGCCTGGCCTTCGCCACCCGCCGCGCCCTGCCCGCGCTCTTCGCGAGCGTCGTCGTCGGCAGCCTCGTCCTGTTCATGCAGACCGGCGACCCGTGGGATCTGGACTTCGTGCGCCGCTTCCTGATCCCCTCGATCGCCTCTGAGGGCTACGCCCGGATCTTGCTGATCTACCTGTGGTGCCTCGGCGGACTGACCGGTCTGTGGGCCAAGACCGGCGGCGCACTGCACTTCGCAGAGCTGGTCGGGGAGCGGATGGTCCGCGGGCCGCGCTCCGCGCTGGCCTTCACGTGGCTCCTGGGCACGATCTTCCATCAGGGGGGCACGGTGAGCACCGTGCTCCTCGGCACCACCGCGCGTCCCCTGACCGACGCGCACGACGTGAGCCACGAAGAGCTGGCCTACGTCGTCGATTCCACGGGCTCGCCGATCGCGACCGTGCTGCCGTTCAACGCCTGGCCCGCCTACGTGGCCGGGCTCGCCGTGGGCACGGTGCCCATCCTCGCTGACGTCGAGGCTGCGGAGCTGTTCTTCTTCCAGAGTGTCTGGGCCAACTTCTACGGCATCTTCGCCGTGCTCGGTACCCTGCTCTTCGCGCTCGGCGTGCTCCCTGCCATCGGTCCGATGCGCGCCGCAGTCGCCCGCTCCCGGGAGACCGGCGCCCTCGACGCCGCCGAGGCCCGCCCGCTGCTGCAGCCCGACGGCGATCAGCGCGCCGCTGGCTACACGCCCAGCCTGCTCGACTTCGGCGTGCCCGTGGGCACCATGATCACGCTCGCCATCGTGCCGTACCTGCTCGGCGTGAACTTCGTGAACGAGGCCTTCGCAGCGAGCGTGCTCTCAGCGATGCTTGTCGCGCTGATCCGCGGGATGTCCCTAGAGGATGTGCTCGACGGCTTCATCACCGGCTGCCGCTCGATGACCATCGGGGCCTTGGTGCTCGGCTTGGCAGTGACGCTCGGCACGGTGAGCAAGGACCTCGGAGCCGCGACCTACCTGGTGGCCGCGCTCGGCGATGCGGTGCCCGCCGTCGCCCTGCCCGGACTGCTCACGGCGCTGTGCATGGGCATCGCCTTCTCCACTGGCACCAGCTGGGGCACCTACGCCGTCGTGTTCCCGATCGCCCTGCCCCTGGCCTGGGCCCTCGCGCCCGACCCGGTCTACCTGCAGGTGTGCTTCGGCGCCGTGCTCGGTGGCTCGGTCTTCGGCGACCAGTGCTCGCCGATCAGCGACACCAGCATCTTGTCGTCCATGTTCTCGGGCTGCGACCTGATGGACCACGTGCGCACCCAGCTGCCGCTCGCGCTCGCTGCAGCCGGCGTCGGGGCCGTCGCGAGCACCCTGGCAGCGGCCTGGGTGCTGTGAGCCGCTAGCCGAGCACCGTCACGACGAGCCGCCGGGCGCGAGGACGGTGGCGGTGCTCGAAGAGGTAGACCGCCTGCCAGGTGCCGAGCGCCAGCCCGCCATCGACGATGGGCACGGTCACCGAGGGCTGGGTGAGCGCCGCCCGGATGTGGGCCGGCATGTCGTCGGGA
>PKDJ01000030.1 GCA_002862545.1 Pseudomonadota bacterium | reverse complement strand
ACCCCAGAGTGGGGCACCGCCGGCCCTCACCAAGGCCTGATTCAGCGAGGCTGCAGTGGCCGGGTCGAGCGCGTCAGGCTCGACCTGCACGGCACGCCGTCGAGGCTGGATCACCAGCTCGGTCGGTACCCCCTCGACCACCACGCGCTCGGGAGGGACGGGACGCACGACCGGCTCGGGGTCGGAGAGCCCGCCACAGCCGAGGAGCAACACGGACCACGTGAACGTCATCCCGCGCTACATACCGCGCGTGACGGTCTGCCTGCGAGCCGCACTCGTCAGCGTGATGCTTGGCGCGTGCACCGCACCCGAGCCCCTCGACCTCGTCCTCCGCGGCGGCCGCGTCGTGGACGGCACCGGCGCGCCCTCCAGAGTCGCTGATGTAGGCATCCGGGCTGGCCGACTGGTCGCTGTGGGGGCCGTCGATGTGGCTCGGGCTGGCCGCGTGATCGACGTCGATGGGCTCGTGGTCGCGCCTGGCTTCATCGATCTGCATGCCCACACCGAGCGAGGGCTCGTCGAGCTGCCCGGCGCTGACAACTTGGTCCTACAGGGGGTGACCACCGTGGTCAGCGCCCCCCACTCAGGACGCACCCCATGGCCGCTCGACCAGTGGCTCGCGCGTCTCCACGTCACTCCGAACACCATCTGGTTCGTCGGGCACAATACGCTTCGGGACTGGGTCGTGGGGGAGGAGCGGCCGGCGACGGAGGACGAGACTGCGACCATGGTCGCGCTCGTTCAGCAGGCCATGCGCGACGGTGCCTGGGGCCTGTCCTCGGGTCTGGTCTACCGCCCGGGGAGCGCGGCCGAGCCGACCGAGCTGGAGGCGCTGGCCCGGGCCGTGGGTCCCGAGGGCCGCTACGCGACCCACATGCGCGACTCGGGACCCGGGCTCGTGGCGGCCACGGAAGAGGCCATCCAGGTCGCTCGCGCAACGGGCACGCCGACTCTGATCAATCACCTCAAGGCGACGACGCCGGCGGGCCACGCGGCCCTGGACGAAGCCATCGCGCTGCTGGACCAGGCACGCGAGGAGCAAGTGCCCGTCACCATCGATGCCTATCCCTACGCTGCATCGGGCTCATCCTCCAGCGTTTTTGAGCCGCTGAATCCGGGGCTCGAGCAGCGTCTCCCGGGTTGGTGTGGAGGCGACCTCGACGGCTTGCGCTTCCGCAGCGTGCCAGGGGCTGACGCCCTCGAGGGACGCACTCTTCGAGAGGTGCTCCTCTTGGCGGGGCTGCCCGAGACGTGGTCCTCGGCCGCGGCCGTCGTTCGCGAGCTGCACCATCGGGCCCCCTTCCGGACCATCGCCAGCTCGATGCGCCAGGAGGATGTCGATCGCATCCTGGAGCGTCCCGGCACGCTGGTGGAGAGCGACGGCAACCTGGAGCCGCCTGCCGGATCGCATCCTCATCCGCGGAGCTTCGGCACCTTCCCCCGCTTTCTTCAGCGCTACGTCCGAGAGCGGGGGACGCTCACGCTCGAGGAGGCCGTCCACAGGATGACGGGCGGCTCGGCAGACTGGCTCGGGCTTCAGGGCCGTGGCCGCATCGTGAAGGGAGGAGCTGCCGATCTCGTCGTGTTCGACCCGAACACGATCGGCTCTCGAGCGACCATCGCCGCACCCCGTCACACGCCCGATGGGCTGGTCCTCGTGCTCGTCAACGGAGTCATCGTCGCGCAGGATGGCGTCTCGACGGGTGCCCGACCAGGGACGCCTCTCCGGCCTTGAATCCGCCCAGTGGCGCCCACCCTTCCATCGCTTCTGGAATAATCGCGTCGCGGAGGCACCCGTGACGGTCGCGCTGCTCTTGGCCTGCAGTGGAAGCCCGCCGCCCTATCGACAGATGCTCGACGTGCCACAGGCGCAGGAGCAGCTGGCCGGCGGCGGAGCGCAGCACTGTGCGCCGGCCGCCGCGGTCGATGCGCTGGCCTGGCTCGCCGAGCACGGGCATCCGCAGCTCGGACCGATCGACCCGAGCACCGCGAGTGGGCGGGTCGGAGAGCTGGGTGAGCGAATGCGGGTCGACCCCGAGAGCGGCACGAGCCCGCGGCGCGTCCTCCAGGGGCTTCAGGGCTGGCTGGACGAGCGGGTCGAGGGCGCCGAGGTGTCCTACACGGGCTGGCGGCCTCACGACGATGCCTACGCGGGTGGACGCCTCGTCACAGCAGACGTCCTGGCACGGGGCCTGCGCGCCGACGCGGCAGCTCTGCTGAATCTCGGTTGGTACCAAGATGGCCCCGAGCTTCTGAGGGTCGGCGGGCACTGGGTAGCCCTCGCGGGTCAGGCGGGCGACGAAGCCTGGGTCGTCGACCCCTCCACCCGATCCGGTCCGGGCTCCGTCACACACCGCTGTGAGCTCGTCACGCTCCCCGAGGCGCGGCTCACGGGCGACTACACCGGCCTTCCGGTCTGGAGCGGCGACACGCTCGGGCTCGCGGGGCTCGTCCTGCCCGAGGGGGTAGATCGGGCGGTCATCGACGGAGTGGTGGTGATTCAGATGGCGGGGAGAACACCATGACGTGGCTCGCACGCCTTGATCCCTTTCTAGAGGCGGGGACCTTCGAGGAGCAGCCCCCGGTCTATGTGCGCGAGCCCGGAATCCGTGGGTGGTACCGCTGGGTCTTCGGCGTACCCGAGCTCGAGGCGAGCCCGGTCCTGCAGTGGATGTACGGCGCGCTGTTGCTTGGCTTCTACGCCACCTTCAACCGATGGATCACCTCGGACAACATCACCGTGGAGACCCTGGCACGGGGCAGCCATCGGTGCTGGCCCTACTACCCTGACTGCGGCGATCTGTACTTCCTGAGCGAGCTGCCAGACGGCTACTCGCAGACCACGCTCTACATGGTCCTGTTCGCACTGATGGTGGGCTGTGTGGTCGCGGTCTGGCGACGACGCTGGACCTTGGCCCACCTGCTCATGATGCCGCTCTACGTCTGGGCAGTGCTCGTGATGTGGGTGTTCACGCAGGAGTTCACGGGGAACTACCACTACTTCCACCTGCTGTACTGCACGATGTTCCTGCTGGCACGATCGAAGCTTTACTTCCTCCGACGCGCGATGGTCTGGACGTACCTGCTCGCCGGCACCATCAAGCTGGACGACGGCTGGATGATGGCCACCTACTTCCTGAACCTGAAGACGGGTCTGCCGCTCTTCCCCGACGCCGTCGCACCGCTGGTCTCCCACGCGATCATCCCGCTCGAGGTGGTGGTCGCCCTATGGCTGCTCTCGGGGAACTACCTGCTGCAGCGCTTCGCGCTGGTGATGTTCCTCTTCTTCCACCTCTACAGCGGGATCCTCGTCAACTACATGTACCCGACGATGGGCACGGGACCGCTGCTGGTCCTGTTCGGCGTGTCGATTCGGCGTATGCGCACGCCTTTCTCGCTGCGCAACGGGCTGGGCTGGGCAGTCCTGCTGTTCGTCACCGTCACGCACAGCTGGTCGTTCTTCCTGACCGGCGACACCCGCCGGACGCTCGAGGCCAACAAGTACGGTCTGTACATGTTCGAGGCGAACCACCAGTGCGTGTCGACCGTGACCTACCATGGCAAGGACGGCAAGGTGGAGACCAAGCGGGACGAGTCTCGGTCTGCGAGGCGCCGCTGTGATCCCTTCGGCTACCTCTTCCGCATGCAGCAGCGTCACTGTGGAGAGTCCAGCCGCTATGCCCGCCTGACCTGGCGCTTCGACCACTCGATCAATGGCGGTCCGTTCTACCGGATGGTGGACGAGCAGGATGCCTGTGGGCTGCAGTACGATCCGCTGCGCCACAACGCCTGGATCAAGGGCCCGGAGGACGGCGCACCGATCGTCGGCTACCCCGTCAAGAACGAGTACCGCTGATGGCCGATCCGAAGAAGAAGAAGAAGAAGAAGAAGGGCGAGGTGAACCTGCATCCGTCGGGGAAGCCCTACATCGTCCTCAAGGGCCTCGAGGGAAACCCGCCCGCCGGAGAGCTGAACGCCACTCAGCAGGCCATCGACGCCGCGATGCCCGTCCTCGTGCCGTTCTGGTCGGTCGTCATCGGGCTCATGGTGCTCAACGTCCTTCGGATCCTCATCCGGGACTACCGCACCGAGCCGGGCCCCGCCTGGCACGTCGATCCGCGCGACTGATCCTCAGGAGCCCTCGGGCACGAAGAAGCGCCGAGCGAGGACCACTGCGTGCATCTGGTGCTGCGTGGTGTCGACCCGCAGCAGAGACTCCACGGCATGGTTCTGCACGCCGCCCTTCGAGCGGGGATCGTCAGGGGCCTCACGGACGGAGGCCACGGCATTGACACTGCCGACCTGCCAGCTGGTGAGCTTGCGCAGGCCCTGGTGAATCGTGCAGGCGAGCTTGTCCTCGCGGGGGTCACTCCGTCGCCGCGCGACCTCCCAAGCGGGCACGATGCCCTCGTAGGCGTAGCCCGTGTTGCGGGTGCGGCTGAGGGTGCGGTGATCGTCGATCATCCAGACGGCGAGGTCCATCAGGCGCTCTGCGTGGACGTCTGCGGTCCAGCCGGCATCCACCATCTCGAACCAGGCCATCGAGGCCCACTGGTAGTAGCCCTTGGTGATCTTCGGATCCCTTTCTTGGGACCTGGGCTCCGCGACGTTCAGGTGGTAGCCCGCGTCGGCCTCGGCCTCCGCGAGCGGCCTCCAGCGTGCCTCATCGAGGTAGCGAGCCGCCTTGGTGAAGGCGAGGAGCGCCTCACCGTCGGCGTAGGGGGTCGCCGGGCCCGAGGGCTCACCCGTCGTGTGGTCGTAGTAGCGGTGAAAGCGCCCCTCGGGCAGTCGGGCGTGCTCGAGGAACGCGAGGTACTCGTCGAGCCGTGCGCGCAGCTCTGCTCGCCGGGTGGCATCGAGCTCGTCGGCGCGCCGCAGCAGGTCGATGTGGGCGAGGGCGACCAAGGCCACCGTGCCGAGGCTGCCCTTCTTGGTGCCAGGGTAGACGACCCAGCGTCGCCCGTCGGCTCCACGCGAGTTCCGCGTGAAGAAGCCGAGGGCGCGCTCGAGAGCGGTCCGCACGGCCGGGTCGCCGCCGTCGTGGTGAATCAGAGCCAGGCTCCACATCGCTCCGGCCTGCCGAACCGGGTTGTCCTCGGGCTGGACCTCCTCGGTCTTCCAGTCGAAGGCGTAGACGAAGTTGCCCTCGGGTCGCTGGTTGTTGAGCAGGAAGGACGTTCCGAGGGCCAGGGAGTCGTCCATCAGGCTGCGTGTGAGCGGCCGCCCGCACTCGCCCTCGGGCTCGGGGGCGGTCGAGGGCAGCACCGCTGTAGGGCTCGGCGCTGGGTCGGACAGCGGCGTGGGGGCGTCCGACCAGAGGCCACAGGACAGCAGCAGCGACAGCAGAATTACGGCCATCCAAGCACTCCGGGACCAGCTCACAGAGCCCCATGACACGTCGCGTGCCCTGTGTGCCACCGCTGCGGTCCACTGGAACGCGACACGGCGTAGCGGTACAGGCCCATACACCGATCGTGGAGAGTGAGATGGTGCTGCTGTACGTCCTGGCGTGCACGACCTCCCCCGAGCCCCAGCCGCCACCGGCCGAGGCGGCGGCTGTGCAGGAGGCTGCCCGAGCCAAGCTCGGTGCGATCGAGGACGCCACTGAGCACTTCGTGAATGACCTGCTCGACTTCTCGGCCGCGGTCCGGGTCGGTGAGCGGCAGGCCATGGCGCGGTACGTCGGCGCCTCGGTCGTGAGCGCCCCGTGGCCGACTGTAGCGGGTGAGCCGACCTCGGTGGCCCACCACGTGGCTCGGCGTGACTGGGTCCTGTCGGCGCCGGCCGTCGAGGGCACGGGCGAGAGCTTCCTGCAGAGCCTCGACAGCTTCGTCGACCGACTGGTCGAGGTCGACGACGTGCGGCTGAAGGCCATGCGGACGCGCACCACCCCGGATGGCCTGGTCGCGACCATGAAGATCCGCATCGTCGGTCGCAACGGCGCAGGCCAGCGCGAGTGGATC
The DNA here is from genome assembly GCA_002862545.1 of Pseudomonadota bacterium. Taxonomy (GTDB): domain Bacteria; phylum Myxococcota_A; class UBA796; order UBA796. Next base: position 23,612 of record PKDJ01000030.1, on the reverse strand, counting down.
AAGGGCATCGCCGAGGTCGAGGGCCGGCAGGTCGACGACACGTGGACGCTCACCCGCTTCGAGCTCTCGGAGCTCTACAGCCTGCTCTCCGAGCGGGACCTGTTCACCGAGGTGGCCGGGCCGACCCGCCTGGCACAGCCTCCCTTCAAGTCCCGGTGGATTCGAACGAACTTCGTCGCTGGAGCCGCGACGGCTGACGTAGACGGCGACGGGCTCCTCGACGTGATCGCGGTCCACGAGAAGAACTTCGCGCTGTACCTGAACAAGGGGGACGGCACCTTCGCCGACCCGGTCGACCCCATCTACGAGGTTCGGGGCTCCGAGAAGGGGGTGCACAGCCTCAACCACAGTCCGCTCTTCACCGACATCGACAACGATGGTGACCCGGACCTCTTCGTCACGGGCATCCTGAAGACGCGCGACAAGGGCACCTCCACTCCGAGCCATGACACGCGCTTGTTCCTGAACCGGCGTGTGGAGGACGGCACCTGGTCCTTCGTGGACGTCTCGGAGCGCTTGCCCGATGCGCGCCACACCATCGCCGGTCGCTCGCCGAGCGCCGTCGACCTGAACGGCGACCGCATCCCCGACTTCTACGTGCCGATGTGGAGCCCCGACATCTCGTCGGGTGAGGGGCGGGTCAAGCCCGACGACTACTCGGATGCCACGAACGGTGCGAAGAACCATCTCTACCTGTCGAAGCCAGACGGCACCTGGGAGGAGGTTGCTTCGGCCTGGGGCATCGACGGGCACGACTGGAGCATGGCCTCGGGCTTCGCCGACTACGACGACGATGGGGACTTCGACCTGTTCGTCGCGAACGACTTCGGCCGCAACCGGCTCTACGTCAACCAGGGACAGCGCTTCGTCGAGCAGGCCGATGCGCGGGGAGTCCACCACGGCAACGCCTCGATGGGCATCCACCTCGCCGACTACGACAACGACGGCGACCTCGACCTGCACGCGACCAACATGTCCTCCACGGCCGGGGAGCGGGTGCTCTCGCGGGTGTTCTCGGAGGAGGCCGACCCGGGGCTGTGGGCCGATGTCGACCCCGATGCCCGCAAGTGGGCCACGGGCAACAAGCTCTATCGGAACGACGGCGACGGTCAGTTTGCCGACGTGTCGGACGCGCAGGGACCCTTCCCAGGAGGCTGGGGCTGGGGCGGTGGCTTCATCGACATCGACAACGACGGATGGGAGGACGTGTACACGCCTGCCGGGCGACGGTCCGGCAAGTCGATGCACGACACTTGAAGCGAGCTTTGGCGCCAGGTCGTGGCGGCAGAGCAGACGGGAGACACGACGGGCTTCGATCGCACCCTCGAGGAGGGCGATGCGAACATGTCGATGAGTGGATTCGAGCGGCACTTCGTCGCGCTGAGCAAGGGCAAGGGGAGCGGCTTTCAGGACATCTCTGGGTGCTCTGGAGCCGACGCCATCCAAGATGGGCGGGCTGCGATCTTTGCAGACCTCGACAACGACGGCGACGCCGACATCTTCTCCACGACCTGGACTCAGGGAGCGGGTCCGGAGGATCTGGGACGGCCGGGACACCTGGTCTACCGAAACAACGTTGGTGCTGAGCAGGGGTGGATCCGGGTGACCCTCGAGGGACGGGCATCGGGGCGGGACGCCTGGGGCGCAGAGGTGCGGGTCACGTCCGCCCTAGGCACGCAGACCAAGGTGAAGATGGGGGGCTCCGGCTTCGTGAGCCAGTTCGACCCGCGTCTGCTCTTCGGCCTGGGTGAGGCCACATCGGTGGCCTCCATCGAGGTCAAGTGGCCGAGCGGGCTTCGGCAGACCTTCCCAGGAGTTCCGGCGGGCACCTCCATCCGCTTCATCGAGGGGCAAGAGGCGGGCGAGGTCGTCGAGGAGCAGCGCTTCGTGCTGGCCGGCCCTGACACGCACCCCGTCGTGAAGGTGCCCGGAATCAACCTCAAGCGTGGCCGCAAGATGCGCCGTCTGAGGATGGGGCCTGTCGATCAGCCCGCATCCGCCTACGACAAGCAGAGCTGGGTCAAGGGCGAGCCCTTCGTGGTCAACTTCTGGGCCACCTGGTGTGCGAGCTGCGATGAGGAGATGCGTGACCTGCAGCGGGTTGCCGACGCCCATGGGCTCAAGGTCTACGGCGTTAATCTCGACGGGGACAAGGGGCGCGCTCAGAAGGTCGCACGGTTCGCGGAGGAGCACGGCATCACCTACGACCTGGTCGGCCTGCACCCCGACGACGTGGAGGAGGTCTTTCGGAAGGGGAAGATCCGCATTCCACTGTCGGTGCTCGTGGGCGCAGACGGCGTCGTGGTGGACATCGTGGAGGGCTGGGACCGCACCCACCGCAACCGGGTGATCGCCCTCACACGCAGCCCCTGAGCCCTCGCCCGCAGTCAGCGGGCTGGAGCACTGTGCGGCGACGGCCCCAGGACCTGGAGAGCGGGGCCTCGCAGGTCCTCGATCGGGGTCGGGTCGTGACCCATCCAGCGCTCTGCAGCGAGCAGCCCGGAGAGTGCGTGCTGGGTGTAGTCGACACGCACCTCGGGATCGACGATGCCTCCCGCGAAGGCGCCGAGCACCGGCTCCGGCGAGGTCCACCACGTCTCGCCGGGGAGGTACTGTGTGCGCATCAGGTGGTGGAGCAGGTCGTGGAGGACGGGCTCCAGCCAGCTGCAGTCCGCCCCAATGGTGCGGCAGTGCTCCAGGGTGGCGACGACTCCCTCCACACGCACGGCGGCCGGTGTGCCGCGGGGGGGGTCAAACACAGCACCGCGGTAGTCCGGGAGTGCTGCGAGGTGTTGTTCAGCCCGGGAGCGTCGTGCCTCGACGGCGCGGGCGAGCCGCTGGCTGTGCGCCAGCCACCTAGGGTCTGCGTCGACGGTGGCCAGCCCGGCGAGTGCCAGCATCAGCCACTGATCGGCGAGCAGGTGGGTGTCGGGCTTCGGGCCGTCCCGCTGCTCGATGAGCCAGGCTGCACCTCGCGTCGCCGATGCTGCCCAGGCGGGGTTGGAGTCGAGTCGGGACCACAGATGGAGCGCGAGCACCGCCTCGCCGGGGTAGTAGCTGCTCACGCGCTCGGGCACGTCTGCACCCGGCTCGATCGGGGCGTAGCTGGCGAACTGGCCGCTCGGTTGCTGCTGTGACACGAGAAAGCGGGCGAGCGCCGAGGCCACGTCCGCGTAGTGGTCCTCTCCCGTGACCCTCTGCCAGGTGGCCAGCGCGACGAGTGCCAGAGCCGGTCCGCCGAGCTTGACCTTGCCGCCGTCCACGAGGTCGCGTCCGTCGGGAGGCCGGGGTCGCGTCTCTGCCACCAGCGCCTGCAGGGCTCGCTCGGCGGCCGCACGCCAGGCTGGCACGGGGTCGCGCTCCCAGGCCTGCAGCAGGGCCATCGTCGCTCCGGCATGACGGAGCCAGTTGTAGCCCCCGGGCGCAGTGCGGCTCACCGGGTCCCAGCGGTAGCGGAAGCGGCCCGTGGCGGGATCGACCTGACGATGCAGGTGCTCGGCCGCCCACACGGCGCGCCGACGCAGCACGGCCGCCGAGGGCTCAGGGGGCTCGGCGTGGAGGCGATTCAGGTGGAGGGGGCCCTCCGGTGCCTCGACCCAGGCCACCGTGGCCACGAGATCCAAGGGGTCCCCCTCCGCCAGTGACCAGGGGTCAGCGTCCTCGGAGGACAGATCGAGCCCAAGCTCGAGCAGGCGAGAGGGGGGCACGACACCACTGCGCGTTCGCGGCCCGAGCACGCCGACCTCCCGACGGTGCAGCGGGCCCGGTCGCGACGCCACGACCACGTCCACCTTGAGCAGGCCCTCGGGCAGCGCGCCGACCGCCTGGACCGCATCGTCCAGGCTCGCACCGTGGCCGGTGCCACAGACGACCTCGGTGCCGTAGCTGCACGCGGTGACCTGTCGGCCAGGGAGGCGCGCGAGCGGCCCTGCGGGGCCTCCCCGCAGTCGCGTGAAGATCGCGTGGGCGGTTGCTGGCGCGTTGAGGTGGGGCACCTCCAGGTCTTCGGCCGGGCCAAAGGGCCTCTCGATCGCCGGACTGGGCCCACAGGCCAGCAGCACCAGAGTGAGAGGAGGCACGGGAGCTCCGGTTCGGAAGGGGCGGACTAGGGGGGGCGGCCCGAGGGTACTCGCTGCGGGCCTGACGGTGCACGTGAGGGCGGCTCTTCGGGGCGACCGAGTGCGTCAACACTGGCCACCGCGCGTCATGGCCTCACCGGAGGCATGACGTGGCGGAGGGGGCGTCCGGAGCGGCAAGCACGGCGCCGGTCCGGTCTGTGCAGCCTGAGGCTCCGAGACGGCGACGCAGAGTGGTCGGCGTCTGGTACGCTCTGGGAATGAACACTGAAGAAAATTTCGGTCTGACCTTGCTCGACGGCGAAGAGCTGCTGTACGCGGGCAGCCCCGAGGGCACCAGCCTGGTCCAGTCTCAGCTGGTCGCCTCGCTGATCTTGTGCGTCTTGACCTTCGGCGTGATGCTGCCCTTTCTGCCCTTCATGTGGATCAGCGCGCATCTCTCGTTCCAGAAACACCGGTACTTTCTGACGACACACCGAATCGTGGTGACGACGGGGGTGATCGGGGAGTCGAGTCGCTCCGTGCCGCTCGAGCGGGTCAGCGATGTCCAGCTCTCGTACGGCTGGGTCGACAAGATGTTCGCGCTCGAGCACATCACGATCCGCGACATGACGGGGGAGGCACAGGGCGGCGCGGTGATGCAGGCCGTCACCGATGCGGCCCATGTGCAGCAGATGATCCTGCGTGAGGTCCACCGGGTGAATCGCATCGAGTCGGCCCCTGCACCGGTGGAGCAGCCACCGCTCGTCGGCAGTGGGGACTCCGAGGTTGTCACGCTCCTGCGTCAGATCGCGGAGAACACCCAGCCGCGATAGTGAGGCTGTGACTCCTCTGGGCGTCGCGCCGCACCGATCGGTGGAGCGGTACCCGTTCGGGCGGGCGCCGCGGCTAGCGTGCGGGGGAGTAGGCGGGGTCTCTGGGGTCCATCGCCCCGAACTCGCCGACGAGCGGCCTCGCCGAGAGCGGCCGAGCCGGCGGGGCTCGTGGGGACGCCTCTGCGCCGTTGTGGCCACGGAACGTGGATGACGCTCGATTGTGGCTTGCAGGACACGAGGGGTGGCCTGACTCAGAACTGACGACGTGGTGTCGAAGACAGGTATGCTTCCGACGCTGGAGGACACGTGCTCACGCTGCTCGCCGTCGCGGCACTGGCTGCGCCGCCACCACCGGTCCCGGGACTCACCCTCGCGCCCGAGAAGGAGTGCCTGGAGCCACCGTCTCTCGAAGAGATCGAGGCCAACAGGATGGTGGATGGAGACGTGACCATGGCCGCCGCGTCAGGTCTCACCGTGCGAGAGATCAAGGGGGCGATGCGGCCGTTCTACAGGCACCTCGACGTCTGCGGCAGGCGCGGGGAGGTCGTCCCAGGCGACGAGGAGATCCTCGAGCTCACCGTGGCCTGCACGGGGCGGGTCGAGATGGTCTTTGCCATGGGAGCGGCGCTCGACTGGCCGGAGGCGGTGACGACCTGTGTAGTGGATGCCCTGCACTACGCCGAGTTTCCGGCTCACTCCTTGCCGGACGGCTCCACCTTCATGCTGCCGATTCGCTTCGAGCACGCCGGCCAGCCGGGGGATGCGAAGCCCGCTGACCCCGCTGAGAGTCTGGCGGTCGCGTGGTCGAAGAGTGAAGCTGAACACGCGGAGCTCCAGGCCGGAGGTCCGCAGCGACGTGAGCAGAAGGTCGTCGAAGAAGCACAGCTCTCGGAGAGTGGGCCCGTCGACTTCGGTGCTGTGGAGGACTTCTCGATGGCTGAGCTGGCGGCCAGGGCCGCTGCGCTTGCCGGTGGCAAGGCTGCGTCGCCCGACGCCGAGGAGGCCGTCGCGGCCGAGGAGCCGGTCATCGACAAGGTGGAGGCTGCCGAGCCGGCCGTCGTGGCCGCCGCGCAAGAGCCGGAGCCTCCAGCCGTCGAGAGCGTGGAGTCCGTCGACGGGGCGCGTCTCGATGACTCTTCGGCCGTGGCACCCCCCGCTGCGGCCAGTCCCGCAGTCGCCGAGGCTGCCGAGGAGGAGCCGAACGACGCGGTCGCCGATGCGGCTTTGCCCGCGGAGGCTGCGCCCCCCGTCGTCGCCGAGGCCGCCGAGGAGGAGTCGAACGACGCCGTCGCCGATGCCGCGCCAGTTGCTCCGCCAGAGCCTCCAGCGGCACCCGAGCCGCCGGCTCCCGCAGTCGCCGATGCGGCTCCCGCAGTCGCCGATGCCGCGCCAGTTGCTCCGCCAGAGCCTCCAGCGGCACCCGAGCCGCCGGCTCCCGCAGTCGCCGATGCGGCTCCCGCAGTCGCCGATGCGGCTCCCGCAGTCGCCGATGCGGCTCCCGCAGTCGCCGATGCGGCTCCCCCAGCCGCGGCGCCCGCGCCCTCGGCCATCGAGCGGCCTGCACCCACAGCGCCCGCGACGGTGGGCACCTGCGAGGAGGGCGATGCGGCAGCCTGCTACCGACTCGCGCGGCAGCAGGCGGGCGATGTGCACACGCGGAAGTCGGTGGCACGTCGCACTCTCGTCAAGGGCTGCAACGACGAGGTCTCCCATCCGCAGGCCTGCTTCCTGCTCGGGGTCTACCAGGAGAGCGGCGTCGGTGGCGACAAGGACCGCACCGATGCGGCGCGCTCCTTCTCGAGAGCCTGCAGGCTCGGGGATGCCCAGTCCTGCCATCGCCGTGGTGTGTTGCTCCATGCTGGCGTCGGGGTGCGACGTGACGACCCGGCGGCACTCACCTCGTTCGAGCGCGCATGCGCGTTCGGACTCTCGGAGGCCTGTGTGGACGCGGGCACTCTGCTGGCCCAGGGGACGTTTGTTCGGCGTGATATTCCACGTGCGACAGAGCACTTCCAGACGGCCTGTGCGGACGAGGAGGCTGTGGGCTGCACCGAGCTCGGAGTCCTGCGCGAGAAGGCCGACCCCACCGCGGCGCGACAGGCCTTCGAGTCGGGGGTGATGCTGGGCTCGACCGAGTCGATGCGGCGTCTCTCCCGCTTGCTCTGGCTGGGTCTCGGCGGCGGCAAAAACAAGGGTCGGGCCCGCTCGCTCTGCCAGGACGCCTGTGCGGGAGGCAATGCCAAGGCCTGTCGCGGCCCGGCCATGCAGTAGGCGCGACCGCGCATGTCCGTGACTGTCGCGAAGCCGAGCGGAATCCCCGTGTTTCAGCCTCATGACGACCCGGACGGCGACTGCGTGCTCGCGCGGCTGGTAGCGGATGAGCCCTCCCGCCTCGGTCTACCCTGGCCCGAGGGCTTCGCGGGAGGCATCGCGCATCGGCTCGACACCCAGACCAGCGGCGCGCTGCTCGTCGCGGATGATCCGGAAGAGCTCGTCGCCATCCGCGAGGCCTTCGCGTCCCGGGCATTCGTGAAGACCTACCGCTTCGTGGCAGCGCGCGAGGTGCCCTGGGATGCCAACCAATGCTCACGGTCGATTGCCCACGATCGACGACGGCGCCGACGGATGATCGTCCAGCGGGGACCATCGACGCCGCACCGCGGCCGCTGGCTGCCAGCGGAGACCCATTTTCGCCGTCTCGGTCCCTGCATGTGGGAGGCGACCATGCGCACGGGCGTCATGCACCAGATCCGGGTGCACGCAGCGTTCTTGGGGCTCGCCCTGGCGGGGGACCGTCTCTACGGCGGTGGGCCAGGGGGCTTCCGGCTGCACCACGTCGGGCTGTCGGGAGACCACTGGAGCACGTCGAGCGTTCCGCTGCCCGCCTGGGCGCGCGTCTGAGAGGCGCTACCAGCGTCCCTTCAGGTCGAGCACAACAGGGGCGTGATCGGACGTGTCGAGACCGCCCTGGCGGTGCACGAAGGCCGCCTTCACAGAGCCGGCGACCGCCGCGTTGCCGAGGAGGTAGTCGATTCGCCACCCGCGGTTCTTCTGGCGTGCCTGGCCGCGATTCGACCACCAGGAGTACGGGCCCTTCCCCGGTCCGACGTGCTCGCGCAGCAGATCGGACCACCCGCTCTCGAGGAGCTCGGTGAACCAGGCGCGCTCGTGAGGCAGAAAGCCGCTCGAGCGCTTGTTCCCCGTGGGGTTCCAGATGTCGTCCGCCGTGTGTGCGACGTTGAGGTCTCCGGCGATGATGACCGGGTCGTCGGAGGCCGCGAGTGACGCAGACCAGGCGAGGAAGCGACGCATGAAGTCCTCTTTCCGGGACTGCGCCTCTTCGCTGGAGGAGCCGGATGGCAGGTAGACATTCACCAGCGTCAGCTTGCGCCAGCGGGTGCACAGGACCCGTCCGGACTCGGCATCCCCGAGACCGGTGCCGACGACCCACTGTGCTGAGCGCGTCCAGGTGGAGACGCCGGCGTAGCCCGGACGCGTGTGAGGATGCCAGACGACGCTCCAGCCGGGAGGGTCACCCCAGCCGCCCTTGAGCTGCTCAGGAAAGACGCGCGTCTCTTGCAGCATCAGGACGTCGGGCTTCAGCTCCTCGACGTGGTCGGCGAACCGCTTGCTCACGGCGGCCCGCAGGCCGTTGACGTTCCAGGTCACGATGCGGGCGGGCACGGGCGCTCCGGGGCGGGGGCGACGCCTATCCTGCTGTCCAGCCGCTCACCGGTGAGTGGCAGCCTGCGCTCCGTAAGCGATCTACGACGAAGCTGCGGATCGCGGTTGTTCGAACTATCCTCTGCCGGTTCCTCAGGAGGTTCGATGAACGTGTTGCTCCTCGGGCTCGGCCTCACGGCCGTCGCCGCTCCGCTCCGCAGTGAGCAGGTGGGGCATGCCTGGCGCGTGGTCTACGCAGATGTCGACCATGACGCGTTCGACGAGCGCCTCGAGGCGGCTGCGGGTGATGCTCCGCCGGGTGCGGCCGTCCAGCTGTGGCTCGAGGATGAGCGTGGTCTCCGGCGCATGCCGCTCCCTCCGCTCGGGCCGACCGTCGCCGAGAAGGAGCCATGGCCCAGGCCTCCGAGCATGCCGGTCGACAATCCGGGCGCCAGCGAGGGGGCGCTGAGCGGCCGCGCGGTCTACCTGAGCCAGTGCCATGGCTTCAAGTGGTACGACTCCCTCGACGACTACACGACGCAGCGTGGCAACGGGTACGACACCGTCGAGGACTTCCACAACCCGGAGGGGACCAACCAGATCCTCACGCGGTACCTCGAGAATGCGGGGGCTGCGGTGTTCACGGCGCGTGAGCGTGATCGGAACCCGCTGATGGCCATCGCGGACAACGACGGCAGTGGCTACGCCGAGGTCGGATCAGGCTTCGTGGACGGTCCAGCGGGCTTTGTCGACGCTGGGCCCTGGGCACACGGCGAAGACCCGTTCGACACAGGCACGACGCGCCGATTTCCGGCCGATGGCGGGGGCTCGGTGGAGTGGCAGCCGGACGTTCCTGCCGACGGCTACTACGCCGTCTACGTCTCGTGGGACTCTGATCCGACGCATGCCTCCGATGCGCACTACGTGATTCGCCATCCCGGTGGCGCGATCGACCGCTGGTACGACCAGACGGTGCATGGCTCGACCTGGCAGTACGTCGAGACCCTCTGGCTCACGGCCGGTCGCTCCCTGACCGTCGAGCTGATCGGCGACTCCGCTGAGGCGGGCAAGTGGCTCAATGCCGACGCTGTGAGGATCGGCGGCGGCATGGACGACGTGTCGCGCCACGGACAGGTGACGGGCCTGTCGCGCTGGCAGTCCGCCGCGATTCACTACAACCAGTACAACGGAGCGCCGCCGTCCGTCTACGACCCCTACGGCGACGGTCCGACGGTCGACGACGGCGGCTCCGATCCTGCGACCCGCTCCAAGTGGGCCGAGTGGGAGCATCCCTCGGGCGAGGACGCGGTCTACGTCTCCTGGCACAGCAACGCGACGGGTGACGGAGCCGAGGGTGGGGGCGCGCGCGGAACCGTCACCTACTTCGCGGGGGGCGGTCCGGACGCACCGGACTGGGAGCCCTCCGAGTGCGCATCTCCGGCCATCGAGGGGTCCTACAGCCTGTCACGGGCCATTCAGGACGAGCTGGTCGATGCCTTCCGCACGGGCTGGGAGCCCGACTGGCAGGATCGCGACATCGGGACGGCCTGCTTCAGTGAGGTGAGTCCGTCGAACAACGACGAGATGCCGGCGACGCTGGTCGAGCTCGCCTTTCACAACAACGCCGACGATGCTGCTGCGCTGAAGCATCCGCGCTTCCGACACCTCGCCTCGCGGGCGATGTATCGGGGCGTCGTGCGCTACTTTGCGGAGCGCGACGGACGGGTGCCCGTGTTCGTGCCCGAGCCGCCTGTGGGCCTCACGGTCCTGCACGAGGCCGACTACCTGATGGCCGAGTGGGAGCCCGGGCCGGTCGGAGGGATCGACGGCGATGCAGCCGACGGGTTCGTCGTCTACACCTCGCCGGATGGGCGCGCCTGGGACGAGGGAACCGAGGTCTCCGGGCCGAGCGCGCGCATCGACGTGGCGCCTGGCGAGGCGGTCTTCGTCCGGGTCGCCGGAGTGAACGAGGGAGGCCTCGGGTTCCCCTCGGAGGTGCACGGTGCCCGACGCTCACCGGACGGGCGGCCCGTCATCCTGTTGGTCGATGCGTTCGACCGTCTCGATGCGGGTCAGCTCGATCGGGAGACGCCGACCGGGCGTCTCGGGGAGATCGTGAGGATGGACCTCCGCCGCATGAACCCGGCGGACGTCGTGGCCGCGCACGGCCGTCACGTCACGGCTGCGGGCTACTTCTTCGATAGCGCCGATGATGATGCGCTGCCGAGCATCGACCTGTCGGCGTACGACCTCGTGGTGTGGGGTGCGGGTGAGGAGTCCTCTGTCGATGACGCCGTCTCCGCCGAGCAGCAGGAGGACCTGCGTGTCTTCCACGACGGCGGGGGAGCGCTCTGGGTCAGTGGCTCCGAGATCTTGTGGGATCTCGACTACCTCGGGGATGCCGCTGACCAGGCCTTCGCCTCGGAGATCCTCGGGGCTCTGATGGAGGCGGATGCCGCCGAGTCCCAGGCGGTCGTGCCGGAGGGCCCGCTCGCTGGTCTGTCGGATCTGGACTTCGGTCCGGATGGCGCCTACCCGGTGGAGTGGCCCGATGTGCTCGCCTCCGACCGTGAGGTGATTGCGCGCTATGGCTCCGGCGAGACGGCGGCTGTGCTCGGGGAGCGGGTGGCGATGTTCGGCTTCCCGTTCGAGACGATCATCGATGCGGGAGCCCGGACGGAGCTGACGCAGGCTCTCCTGCCCCTCTTGCTGCCCGACTACATCCCTCCGGAGGTGAGCTCGACGGGGGGGACGGCGACAGGAAGCGGCACGGCGACCGGCAGTGGCTCGTCGACGGGTACGGCGACCGGTGGCGCCACGGGCACGGGAGGTGGCCAGACCGACTCGGAGACCGGCGGGCCTGTCGTGAGCGATCCGGATGATGCGACGGACACCGATCGCGTGCCACTCGACGACCTTGGTGGTTGTGGTTGCGCCACTCCGGCCTCGACTCCTGCTAGTGTCGCGTGGCTCTCATTGCTCGTGGCGTTCCGGCGTCGACGACGGTAGGAGCCCAGCGCTGATGAGGAGCGAGCGGATGACCACCTGGGGCGATGTTCAGAAGCACATGCGGTCCCGATTCCGGCTGCAGGATGACGAGCCGGACATGATGAGCATGGTGTGGACCTACGAGGACGAGCGTTCGCAGAAGATCATCGTCCGGAAGTACATGGCCGCCAACCGCGACATGGTCGAGTTCAAGAGTGCGTTCGCTCGAAAGGGCGACGTCGACCCTCTGGTGCTGCTCGAGGACAACTCCAAGCTCCCGCTGGCGACGGTTGCCCTCTCCGGCTCGGTCTACCTCGTGATCTACAACGCCTTGCTCGATCACCTCGACATCGGCGACTTCGACTTCATCTTGAGCCGCGTCGCAGCCGTCGCGGATGCGCTCGAGGAGAAGTACGTCCGGCGCGACGAGTTCTAGTCGAGCGGTGCGGCCCGAGCCGTGGGGGCCGATCACCGACGACTCTGTGTCGATCTGACGTCGTCTATGGGGAATCTTCGCCTGGAAAGGTGGATAGACGCAATGATTCCCGTACCGCCCGTGCCGGACCTGCGAGGTCGGAATAGGCCGCCCGCCTTCTAGCCAGGCACTGCGCGTGCCCATTCATCGAGGTCCAAATGCTGAAGGCCGAGTACATCTGGATTGACGGCACGGTGCCAACGCCGCGCCTGCGCTCGAAGACGCGGGTTCTCCCCGACGGAACCACTGAATTCCCGCTCTGGAGCTTCGATGGCTCCAGCACCAACCAGGCGGATGGTCACGACTCGGACTGCGGGCTCAAGCCCGTCTTCTCGTGCCCCGACCCCATCCGTGGTGGCAACGCGGTGCTGGTCCTCTGCGAGGTGACCAACGCCGATGGCACGCCGCACGCGACGAACACGCGCGCCGGGCTCCGGAAGGCCATCGAGGCGCATGGCTCCGAGGAGCCCTGGTTCGGCATCGAGCAGGAGTACACGATGTTCGAGGGGGCGCGCCCTCTCGGCTGGCCGGAGGGGGGCTACCCCGCACCGCAGGGACCGTTCTACTGCGGTGTCGGCGCGGACGAGGTCTTCGGGCGCGAGATCGCCGAAGAGCACCTCTCGGCCTGCATCGATGCGGGGCTGCTGGTCTACGGCGTGAACGCCGAGGTCATGCCTGGCCAGTGGGAGTTCCAGATCGGTACCGGTGGCCCGCTGGAGGTCTCCGACCACCTGCACATCGCACGCTACCTGCTGTACCGCATCGGCGAGGACTATGGGGTGAGCATGACGCTCGACCCGAAGCCCGTGAAGGGTGACTGGAACGGCGCAGGCGCCCACACGAACTTCTCGACGAAGGCCATGCGCGAGGCGGGTGGCATGGACGCCATCATGGCGGCCATGCCCAAGCTCGAGGCGCGCCACGATCTGCACATCGAGCACTACGGTGCCGGTATCGAACAGCGCCTCACGGGCCTGCACGAGACCTGCTCCTACAGGGAGTTCAAGTACGGCGAGTCGGACCGCGGTGCCTCCATCCGGATTCCGCTGGCTGTGCGTGACCAGGGCTACGGGTACTTCGAAGATCGCCGTCCCTGTGCGAACATCGATCCGTACGTCGTGTGCCGCCTGATTATCGAGTCGGTCTGCGGCTGAGTCGCTTCGGCGCGGAGGAGGAGAGATGCCCGTTCTGTCCCAGCGTGCATCGGTTCTGCAGGAGAGTGCGATCCGAAAGCTCGACCTCACGGTCATGCAGCAGAAGGACGTTCACTTTCACCGCTTGAACATCGGGCAGCCTGACGTGGCCACGCCCGAGCCACTTCTCGACGCCATCGCATCGTGGCGGCCTCGGGTCATCGCCTACGGGCCGGCCTCTGGTGTGCCCGCGGTTCGTGAGGCTGCGGCCCAGTACCACTCGCGCTGGGCGCCGACGCTCCGCTGGACCGACGTCGCGGTCACGACGGGCGGCAGCGAGGCGCTGCTGTTCGCCTTCACCGCGATCTGTGACCCCGGCGACGAGATCCTCGCGCCGGAGCCCTACTACACGAACTACAACGGCTTCGCGACGGTCGCGGGTGCTCGGATCGTGTCGATCCGGACCCACCTCGCCGACGGCTTCGCGCTGCCCTCCGACGAGGTCCTCGATTCGCACGTCACCCCGCGGACCAAGGCCATCGTCTTCAGCAATCCTGCGAACCCGACCGGAGCGGTCTATGGCCGGGCCGAGCTGGAGCGGGTCTGCGCCTGGGCAAAGCGGCACGACCTGTTCGTGATCGCGGATGAGGTGTACCGTCGCGTCTGGTTCGACGCGCCGCCGACCTCTGCCCTCGAGCTCGATGACTTTGCCGAGAACGTGGTGATCATCGATTCGCTCTCCAAGACCTACTCCGCCTGCGGGCTGCGCCTCGGGTTCCTGATCTCGCGGAACGCCACGCTGATGGAGAAGGTCGAGCGCCTCGGACAGGCCCGGCTCGGGCCGCAGCCCCTCGCCCAGGCCGTCGGGCTTGCTGCGCTGTCGCTTCCGGAGTCCTACTACGACGAGATTCGGGGCGTCTACCGGGGGCGGGTCCAGAAGCTCGTCGAGGCCATCGACGCCACGCCGGGCATGAGCACGTCTGCGCCAGCGGGGGCCTTCTACTGCATGGTCGATCTGCCAGTTGATGATGCCGACCGCTTCGCTCGCTTCCTCGTCACTGACTTCCGCCTCGATGGTGAGAGTGTCGTCGTCGCACCCGGCGGTGGCTTCTACGCAGACCCGGCTGCCGGCCGCACCCAGATCCGGCTGGCGGCGGTGCGGGGAGCCGACGAGATCGAGAGAGCCATGCGCATCCTCGGCGCAGCACTCGAGGTCTACCCGGGGCGGGTCTAGCCTCCCTAGGTCCGGAGACCTCCCCGGTCAGCGAGCGTCGATGATGTGGATCTCACGGGCGCCGGCCCGGGTGATCGCTGACAGACGCTGCTCGTCTGGCAGCGGTACGTGGGCCGCATCCGCAGGCCACTGACCCCAGGTCGGGTCCACGGGAACCCAGGCATCACCCACCCGAACCTCGGCCCACGCGTGTGGCACGAATCCTGGCTTGGGGTCGTCGACGTAGACCAAGCCCTCCACGTCGCGGACCTGCAGGCCGGCGTCCCGGGCTGTCTCGACGAACAGCGCGACGTGCTCGGTGCAGTCCCCCATGCCCGCCGCCAGTGCGTCGGCAGCGCTTGCGCGACCCGGGACGGGGGCGATCTCCAGCGCGCCCCGGACCCGCGAGACCAAGGTGTCTACGGCCTCCCGCTCCGCCCGAGGTAGCTCGGCGCGCAGCGGAACCTCGACGGAGCGCTGCACGCCGTCCAGTGTCAGCACGAGCCCGTGGAGCTGACGCGCTCTCGGCAGGGGCGGGCTCGGCACGCGCACGAGGTCGAGCAGGTCGTGTGCGACGAGCGGCAGGGGGGCTGGGACGGGGCGTGCGACGAGGGCGCCGATGCTCCAGCCCCCGCTGTGCGTCCAGGTGCGCTCTCCCACGCGCCTCCCGCGCGGTGTCTCCGTGATGGGGGACAGCGTCACTTCGCCGGTGCGGGTGTCGAGCAGGGACGCGGGACCGGGTCCGGTGGGAGGGGCCTCGGCGAGCCAGGCTGGGGTGTCTGGCTGCCACCCTTGGAGCCCGCTGGCATCGAGATGCTGCGCGTGCTCGACGTGTCCGTCGGGGGCGAGGAGGGCTCTGCGCTCGACGGTCTGCGTCAGGGGCTTGCCGTCGACCGAGAAGTACCAGGTGCGCTCGACCCGCAGGTGCCGGTCGTCTCGCCATACCGTCTCTCGACCGATGGGGACGCTGGCCAGCTCCAGTGACCAATGATGAGGTTCACCCTGGGCTGCCGGAATCGACCACACCGTCTGCCGAAGGCTACAGCCCGGCGTCAGAGCGATGGCGACGAGGATGCTGTACACCACGGTCCTGGAGTTCTGTCCGGAGCTGGACTGCATGAAGTTGGTCACCTCATCCGTGTTCTACCCGGGAGCGGGGGCTCACGTGGCCCACCCCGAGCAAGTGCTGGTCGACATCACGCTGGGCTTGCTTGCCGTCGCGCAGTCTAGCGGGGCCGGCGAGGCCGACCGTGCCGCGGTTCGGATGGGCCTCGAGGCCGCACGCGCCCACCTGACGCTGCATCGCGACGTGCTCGAGCGCTTTCGCCGGGAGCCCGCAGCGGCACTGCGCGAGCGGATCAGCGAGATTCTCAGCGATGCGGTCTGTAGAGCGGCGCGCGAGGTCTTCGCCTTTGCCCGCCGTCACCAGGGGCTGGCCCTGTGTCTGGATCTCGTCGTCATCACGCCGCCAGAGGTCTTCGTCGCCCATGTCGGCGAGGGGCGGGTGTACATGATTCGCGACGCCCTGGTGCATCAGCTCACCGTCGACCACGCGGCTCGGCTCGGCCCGGCACTGACGGCCCATGTCGAGTCCCTGTGCCTGCAGGTCTGCGAGGGGGACCGACTTGTGCTCACTGGGCTCTGCCATCGCGCGTTCGAGGGCGCGGAGCTGCGACGCATCCTGGCGCAGCGAGACGTTCACGAGCTTGGGCCTGCCCTGCGAGCTGGGCTGCCCGAGCGCCTGGGGCTCACTGCGGCCTGCGCACGGGTCGGTGAGCGGGGCGCCCAGGCGAGTGGGACCTCGCGGCTGGAGCTGCTGGCGCCGATGGAGCTGTTTCGGCACTGCACCCGTGCGGAGCTTCGGGCGGTCGCGCAGGCGACCCGCCCGTGGCGACGGCCCGAAGGCACGGTGGTCTTTCGTCAGGGAGAGCCCGGCACGCGCCTGTTCCTGGTCCTCGAGGGAGCCATCGACATCGTGCGGGATGGCCGGCACCTGGTGACGCTGGAGGCCGGCGAGACGTTTGGGGAGATGGCGATGCTCGACGAGCCGGAGCGCTCGGCGACGGCACTCGTCCGAGAGGACTGCGAGCTGCTGCTGATCCCGCGCGCAGCGTTCTTCAGCCTGCTCCAGAGTGACCCTGCGCTCGCTGTGAAGATCCTCTGGAACATGAACCTGCGCCTGTCGGCCAACCTGCGGTCGACCAGCAGTCGGCTCGCCGTGCTGGAGCGTCGGCTGCGGGAGGCCTGATGCCGCTCACTCGGCGGCCGGCTCGGGGTCGCCATAGAGGCCCCGGAAGGCCCGGTCGCCGCGAATGTCGAACGGCCAGCCGCCCCCGCAGAAGTCCAGGCTGAGCCAGATGAAGTGGGCCTTGCCCTTGACCTGGTCGTAGCGCACGAACTTCCAGCGGCGGCTGTCTTCGCTGTTGTCGCGGTTGTCGCCCATCACGAACACGCTGTCGGCGGGCACGGTGACCTCGTCCATGTCCTGCAGGAAGCCCCCGCCGCCGAGGTTCGTCAGCTTCTCGTGGGGAACGTCGCCGAGCTGCTCGATGTAGTGACGGGCCTTGTGGGTGCGGCAGCGGTCGTCGACGAACTCGTACTGTCCCGTGTACTTGCGCTCGACGGGCTCGCCGTTGAGGAAGATCTGGTTGTTCTTCACCCGCACCCGGTCGCCCGGCAGGCCGACCACGCGCTTGATGTACGTCAGCGACTCCTCCATCGGGTAGCGGAAAACCACGATGTCACCCCGCTCGGGATCGCCGAGGTCGAGGAGCTCGATGCTGCGCAGACCGAGACGACGGGGGAAGGGGAAGTGCAGCCACACCCCGTAGCTGAACTTCGTGACCAGGACGTGATCGCCGATCAGCAGTGATGGCACCATTGAGCCCGAGGGAATGCGGAAGGGCTCGAAGATGAAGGCGCGGATGACGATCACGGCCAGGATGGCCGGCGCCCAAGCACGCACGACCTCGCGGACCCAGGCCATGCCTGTGGGGGTGGGCTCGAGGTCTTCGTCGCTGGCCACGCGCGCTCCGGTGTGCTTCGCCACGTCATCGTGGGCAAGGGCCTGATATCCGTTTCGCGCGGGCTCGGAGGTGTCAGTGACGGGTCTCGACCTCGGAATTGTACGACAGGCTGTGGAGCAGGGCGCCAAGGGCATCGACGCGCCGGGGGTACGCAAGGCCTCAGTCGCGCTCGTGCTCGACGCCGCGCTTGACGTGCTGCTCATTCGCCGTGCGGAGCGGGTCGGTGATCCCTGGTCAGGGCATCTCGGACTGCCCGGAGGGCACGTCGACGAGACGGATCGCGACCGACTGCACACGGCCATTCGGGAGACCTGGGAGGAGGTCGGGCTGGAGCTTTCGGTCGCTGCGGCTCTCGGTCCACTCGACGACGTGGCGTCGCCGGCTCTCGGACGACGCAGCATCGTGGTTCGTCCCTTCGTCTTTCATGTGCCCCACCTCCCCGCGCTCACCCCGAACGAGGAGGTGGCTGCTCTGCACCGCGTGAGCCTTCCGAGCCTTCTCCACGGCGCGAGTCGCTCGACCTTCGAGCTCGACTGGCGGGGACAGAAGGTCACCTTGCCCATGGTAGATGTCGATGGACGGCGTCTGTGGGGGATGACGCTGCGGGTCCTGGACGACCTCCTCGATCGAATCGACGGTCGGGGTGAGGGGCTCGCCCGTCTCGTGACGTGATGGGCTGCGTGAGCGGCGGTCTGTGGCATGATGCGCCATGCTGAACCTCCTGCTCGCGACCCTGGCCGCTGCTGCACAGCCATCCTGCACGACGCTCGATGAAGCGGTGGCCGAGGTGCTCGTGGCGGGGGGCTGCCGAACGCTCCAGCTGGAGCGACTGCGCTGGGCGCACCGGATGAATCCGTGCCTGGAGCAGGTGCTGGCTGACCATGGACTGGGCGTCAGTGCGGCTGTGCTGCCTCCACCCCCCACGGCTCCCGATGGAGGAAAGGCCTCCCGCAGTGGCTACTCTCCTCTGCGGGACTTCTCGCACGAGACACCGAACTTCGTGGTTCGGTGGGGCGACCCTGAGCTCCCGGAGGCGGATGTCGTCCTGCTCGGAGAGCTGCTCGAGGAGGCCTGGTCCGTCCAGATCAGCACGCACGACTGGGCACTGCCGCTGGGAGCGAGCCAGTACAAGATCAACGCGTACGTGGACGGCACCAACGCCGGGCCGCCCGACACCAGCGACCACGTCGCTGCCTACTACAGCCTCGATCCCCTTGGTCAGCCGATGATCGTCGTCGGGAGGGATCAGCTCTCGCGCTCGAGCCTGGCGGGCACCCTCCAGCATGAGTTCCACCACGCGGTGCAGGGGGGCTACGCGACGCTCGAGTACACCGACACGGCGGCGTGGTGGTTCGAGGCAAGCGCCACGTGGATGGAGTCGATCGCTGACCCGGAAGACGACGAGCACATGCGCAGCCTAGGCGCCTTCGCTCGCCATCCACACCTTCCGCTCGGCTTCTACGTCGACATCGCCGAGGGGCTGCCCCTGGAGTCCTATGCCTACGGGGCCTTCGTCTTTCCGAGGTATCTCGAGCTGATCGGCGGGCAGGGGCTGGTGCGCTCGGTCTGGGAAGAGGCTCGCAGCGCGGGGAACCCACTGCGAACACTGGACGGACTCCTCGAGGAGGACGGCATCGCGACCACTGAGTGGTTCGGCGAGTTCGTCCTGCGCAACGCGACATGGGACTATCCCGAGCGGCGCCGCTATCAGAGTGCCGTCCGGGACTATGACGAGGCCGACGGGACCTGGCCGAGCGGGGCGGTCGCGGTGCCGACCACCGAGCCCGTGAGCCCAGTCGAGGCGCTGCCGGCGACCTTTGGGGTGAACTACTGGGAAGTGGTTCAGCCGCCGCCGACCTTCCAGGTCGAGTTCCAGGGGGCGGGCGGGCCTGCCGAGTGGGTGGTGGGCGTGGTCGGGCTCTTCGGCAAGGAGCAGCAGCGTGTCCTGGTCTCGACGGGTGGAGATGGCTCGGCGGTGGTGCCCGTCGAAGGCATGGACACCGCTGACGAGGTGTGGGTCGTGATCGCGGCAGTCGACGGCTACGTCGATGACGGTGCGGAGTTCGACTACAGCTTCACCACCGGCCCGCTCGTGCTCGAGGAGGAGGTGCTCGAGGAGCCTCCGCAGGCCTGTGGCTGCAGCACAGGTCGGGGTGTAGAGGGATGGCTCGCACTGCTCGGGGCCTTCGCTGTCCGGCGTCGACTCGGCGGCCGCGAACAGACTGGGGCTCGCCGCCGCTGACCTGGACACGAGTGGCCGGGTCTCAGCCGACGGTCTGGGCTCATCGAGTGGCCGGCCGCGCGAGAGCAGGCGCGGTGAGCGTCACCAGGTGGTCTCGTAGCCCGCGGCTGCAAGATCCCAGGTCGAGCCGTAGACGTGCAGGCGCTTCGTGGCGAGTCCGTCGGGTGTCTGGAGGGCGCCTCCTGCGTGAGTCCATGCCAGGATGGAGCCGACCAGGTTGTGTGCCGCGATGCCCTCTTCCCGCCGGGCGAGGACCCACTCGCCAGACCGGGCCCCGATGGTGCAGTACGCCACGATGGGGCGGCCTGCGAGCTGCTCACGCTGTGCCTGCCACTGGGCCTCGGTGAGGGCTCCTGGCAGCATCGACACAGCCTGCTCCTCGGGCGTGCGGATGTCGACGAAGACAGGGTCTGTCAAGGTGTCGAGCTGGTCGACGCGGACCTCTGGAACGTCTGGGAAGGCTGAGCGATAGGTGGCGTACATCGATGCGATGCGCTGTGGATTGGACGCCCCCGGATCGACGAGGGACTGAGCGATGGCGACCACGGTGAGCAGCGGAAGCTTCCAGCTCATGCGTCTTCCTGGGGTGGAGCGTGAGTCGTGGCGAGGTGATGCCCGACCAGTCGGGGGAGGAACTCGGTGATGGCGAGGTAGAGGGCGAGGCCGACGAAGGCGATCCACGCCTCGATGGCGTATAGACGGCGGGCCACCATCAGCTCGTGAGGTACGTCGGCTGCGGTCATCAGCATGGGGCCCATGGTGCCGTCGGGCTGCAGCACGACGAAGACCTGGAAGGTGGCGTAGGCGATCTGCCCGGTCAGGTAGATCACGAAGAAGGCGTGCAGGGCTCGGACCCAGCCCGGGAGGTTCCACAGGGTGGGGAACGACCTCGCCATCGTCACCCGCCGAACAGCTTGTCGAGAGCCCGAGCGATGATGCCGGGCCTGCGAGCCGGTGGGGGTGGTGGGGGAGCACCCGTCTTGAGGTCATGAGGGCAGTCGTCTGCGCTCACGTCGCCGAAGATCTCTCTGGCTGCGGCGAGAGCGCGGGGAAGGCGACCGCCAGCCTCCTCGGTCATGGCTGTGGCGACCTCGACCAGCTTCGCCACGAGGGGGCCGTCGTGGCTCACCATGGCGTGCTCCTGAGAGCGGGTGACGAGCTCACTCTGCAGCATGCCGTCGGTGAGTCCGCTCAGTGGCTTGGCGACGACGAGGCCGCGCTCCGCGAGATCGACCTCGAACACCGCACCTGCCAGCGCGCCGTCGGAGGCTCGCCGTGTGAAGATCGCGTGCACGTAAGGCCCGTGCTCGTACCAGTTCTCGCTGACGAAGCACTCGCCGACGGGCCAGCCGGTGACCTCAGCGAGGCTCTTCGGCGCGAGCCGAGCGCTCTGGCGTGTGCGCCTGACCGAGGCCGCGTTGCGCTTCTTCTTTTGCTTCGCACGCTTCTCCTGCTTGCGACGCTCGCCCTTGCTGCTCATTGGTCGGCTCCGATCAGTGCGTCGAGCTCTGCCGCGAACGCTTGTGGGTCGCTCGTGGGTCGACGACAGCTGCCCCTCTCGCACACGTAGCCTGTCGCCCGACCCCCGTGCGCATCCTTGCCCATGACCAGCGGCACCCGCTCGGCGAGTGTGGCGTCGTTGGGTCGTGTGCGCACCAGCACGCCGTCCGGCACGTAGCGGGAACGCCAGACATCCAGCAGGGGGCCGGGGTCTGCACCGTCCGGCACGACCAGCACGACCTGCAGCCCACGTCCATGTCGGCGGGCGACCGCGCGCAGGGCATGCGGCGCACTGTCGGGGCGCTCGCGCAGGACTCCCTCGAGTGCTGCAAGCGCACGGTCGGCGCGGGCCCGGTAGGCGTCGTCACCCGTGAGCGAGGCCAGGCGGAGGAGGGTGTCCACGTGGATGCTGACGGCAGCGGGGACGGCTCCGTCTCGCGTCGGTGTGGCCCGCACCAGCAACTCGGGTGCATCGTCTGCCGTCTGGTGCCAGAGTCCCTCAGGGCTCGGGTAGTGGGCCTCCAGCTCGGCGCAGAGGGACCGCGCGACATCGATCCAGCGAGGGTCACCGGTGGCCTCGAATGTGGAGACCGAGGCTGCGGCCAGGTACGCCACGTCATCCGAGGTGGCTGAATGGCGCGCCTCGCCGTGCCAGGTCCGCGAGAGCCGTCCGTCTCGACGCTGGTGGGTCAACACCGCATCCAAGGTCTCGGCTGCCGCCGTCGCCCATGCGGGCTCCGCGAGCACCACCGAGGCCTCGGCCAGCGCGCGGGCCATCAAGCCGTTCCACCCCGCGATGGCCTTGTCGTCGAACAGTGGCTGTGGCCGGCGCGAGCGGGCCTCCAACAAGAGTGTGCGCAGGCGCTCCTGCTCGCTCGGGGTCCCGTCCGAAGCAGGGCGATGAAGCACGCTGCGGCCGTCCAGGTTGCCCTCGGGAGTCACGCCCCAGAGCGCCGCGGCGCGCGCTCCATCCCCGTCACCGAGCACCTCCACCAGCTCCTCGAGGGTCCACGTGTAGGAGAGTCCTTCCTCACGCTCTCCGTGAGGGCCCAGGCTGTCGGCATCGAGGGCCGAGCCGAACGCGCCTGTCGGCAGGCGTAGGTCGCGGAGGGCAGCCGTCAGTACCTCACGCACGACCGCCGCGAAGGCCGGCTCCCCCGTGGCACGCCAGCCATCGAGGTAGTCACCAGCCAGCAAGGCCTGGTCGTAGAGCATGATCTCGAAGTGAGGCACCCGCCAGGCGGAGTCGGTGCTGTAGCGGTGAAAGCCGCCGCCCAGCTGGTCACGCATGCCGCTGTGGGCCATGGCCTGGAGGGTCTCCGTCGCCAGCTCGCGCATGCGCTCGTCACCGCTGCTGTGCCACGCACGGAGAAGAACGCGAATCGGAAGGTGGGAGGGGAACTTGGGCTCACCCTTCAGACCGCCATGCTCGGGGTCTCGACGCGCGAGCCAGCTCTCCCCCACCTGGGTGAGGAGCCCTGGCTCGGGCAGCGCAGCGCCGATCGGAGGTGCGGCGAGCACGCGGCTCATGGCGTCAGCCAGGCGACGTGCGTGGCTCTGCGCGGCGCTCGTGTCCGACGCCCACGTGGTCGACAGGCGACGCAGGAGCGTCAGCAGGCCGGTGCGCATGCCACGGTCACCGTCGCGGGCTGGAATGTAGGTCGCGGCGAAGAAGGGCTCGGCGCCGGGGGTGGTGATGACGGTCATCGGCCAGCCCCCGCGTCCGGTCGCGAGCTGAACGGCGGCCATGTAGAGCGCGTCCACGTCGGGGCGCTCCTCCCTGTCGACCTTGACGGGAATGAAGTGGGCATTGAGGACGCCGGCGATCTCGACATCCTCGAACGACTCATCCTCCATCACGTGGCACCAGTGGCACGTGGCGTAGCCGACCGACAGGAAGATGGGGAGGTCTCGCGCTCGCGCCTCGGCGAGTGCCTCGGGGCCCCAGGGTCGCCAGTCGACGGGATTGTGGGCGTGCTGACGCAGGTAGGGACTGGTCTCTGCCACCAGCCGATTCACGTAGCGGGGCGCACCATCTGGGAGGAGGTGACGTGTGCGTGGCGGGTGGCCTGCGGAGCGCCACGAGGCGACGAGTTGTTCTCGGAGTCCGTCGGGCCAGGTCGCCGAGGGACCGGGGCCAGGCTCGGGGGACGGGGCGATGATGGGGGGCGGCGTGGCGCAGGCGTACAGCCAGAACATGGGGATCCTTTTCGGAACTCGCCTGCACTAAGCAGGTGCGGAGGTCTGCGTCTGGTCCGCTCCCAGGCTATACTCCGCGCTGTGTATCGAGGTCTGGATGCGCTTGAAGTCCTGGTATATCCTCGCGTTGCTGCTGGCTGGTTGTGCCCCCGGGCCCTCCGGGAGCGGCAAGAAGGGCCCGGATGATTCCACCCCGACGACCGATTCGGACGCCGACACCGACGCCGATGCAGACAGCGACGCGGACAGCGATGCGGATGCCGATGCGGACAGCGACGCCGA